>NZ_JBSHBL010000028.1:0-121837 GCF_053611985.1 Streptomyces sp. NPDC054770 | reverse complement strand
GGTACGGCGCGGCGGCCCGGACCGCGCCCCCTCGGTGAGGAGGCGCAGCCGGGCCGCCGCGTAGCCGCTGGGTCCCGCGTTCTCTGCGTCGTTCCGAACTTCCGTACCCGTCACCCAGCGACTCCTGCCTGTATTCAGATGGTTCTGTTCTACAGCGCGTCCGGACCGCGCTCGCCGGTGCGGACCCGTACGGCGGTCTCGACCGGGACCGACCAGACCTTGCCGTCACCGATCTTGCCGGTGCGGGCGGCCTTGACGACGACGTCGATCAGCTGCTCGGCGTCCTCGTCCTCGGCCAGCACCTCGATGCGGATCTTGGGCACCAGGTCGACCGTGTACTCGGCACCACGGTAGACCTCGGTGTGGCCGCGCTGCCGACCGTAGCCGCTGGCCTCGGTGACCGTGAGACCGTGGACGCCGAAGGCCTGGAGGGCCTCCTTGATCTCGTCGAGCCGGTGGGGCTTCACGACGGCGGTGATGAGCTTCATGCGTCCACCTTCTTGCTCGTGTCGGCCAGTGCCGCGGAGACGGAGCCGACGACACCGCCGCCCGCACCGCTGAAGTCGTATGCAGTCTCGGCGTGCTCGGCCTGGTCGATGCCGGAGACCTCCTCGTCCTCGCTGACCCGCATGCCGATGGTCTTGTCGAGGAGGAAGGCGAGGACCGCCGAGGCGACCAGGGAGTAGCCGAGGACCGCGCCGACACCGGCGAACTGCTTCCACAGCTGGGTGAAGGAGTGGTCGCCGTAGAAGACGCCCGTCGCGGCGGACTGGCCCTTGCCGGTGGCGAAGAAGCCGATGAGCAGGGAGCCGAGAATACCGCCGACCATGTGGACGCCGACGACGTCGAGGGAGTCGTCGAAGCCGAACTTGTACTTGAGGCCGACCGCCGCGGCACAGCCGACACCGGCGATCACGCCGACGGCGATCGCGCCCATCGGGGAGATCGCACCACCCGACGGGGTGATGGCGACGAGGCCCGCGACGGCACCGGAGGCGGCGCCCAGGGTGGTGAACGCGCCGTGCCGGATCTTCTCGTAGGCGAGCCAGGCGAGCATGGCGGCGGCGGTGGCGACCTGCGTGTTGACGAACATCAGCGCGCCGACGCCGTCGTCGTTGCCGAGCCACGAGCCGGCGTTGAAGCCGAACCAGCCGAACCACAGCAGACCGGCGCCGAGCATGACCAGCGGGAGGCTGTGCGGGCGCATCGGGTCCTTCTTGAAGCCGACGCGCTTGCCGATGACCAGGATCACACCGAGGGCGCCGGCACCGGCGTTGATGTGGACCGCGGTACCACCGGCGAAGTCGATCACACCGAGCTTGTAGGCCCAGCCGTCGGCGCCCCAGACCCAGTGGGCGACCGGGACGTAGACGATCGTCAGCCACAGGGCGACGAAGAGCGCCCAGGCCGAGAACTTGACGCGGTCGGCGATGGCACCGCTTATCAGGGCCGGCGTGATGACCGCGAACATCATCTGGAAGACCATGAACACGAAGACCGGGATCGTGTAGCCGGGCCAGAGCTCCGTCAGCCCGACGTTGCTCATGCCCAGCCAGTGGGAGTCGAAGCCGATGAAGCCGTTTTTGGTGCCGAAGGCGAGGGAGAAGCCGTAGAGCACCCACAGGATGGTGACGATCCCGATGCTGACGAAGCTCATCATCAGCATGTTCAGGGTGCTCTTGACGCGGACCATGCCTCCGTAGAAGAAGGCGAGTCCCGGCGTCATGAGCAGCACCAGGGCGGAACAGATGAGCATGAAGCCTGTGTTCGCGGAGGACAGCTTGGGTGCCTCCGCGGCAAGCGTGATGGCGGCTGGTGCCATCGGCGTCTCCTCGTCGATTGGTACGGCCCCGGGTGCGGGCGTGCGGTCCGGTGAAGCGGGGGGTGGGCCGGTTATGCGCCATGAGATTGACGCAGCGCGGTTTCGGACACCGCCCCTCGTTGTTTCACCGGAGTGACGAAGGAGTCGCGGGTGTTACACGTCGGTGAACTGCCTGATGTTCGCCGACCGGATCGTTATCGTGGCGCAACCTTCTCTCGGAGGAAATAAACCGGCCGCGGCGGCCTTCCGATGACCTGGCGCGGGGGAGCCGAGTCGGGCAGTTCGGGAGGGCCGGCCACGGCCGGGGTCTTGGGGTTAACCCGGGTTCAGACCGCCTCGGCGGTCTCCGGCAGGTCGACGGCGAGCTGCTCGGTCAGGTCGACGACCACCGCGAGGTCGCCGTAGTCGCGGACGGCCGAGTCGACCGTCTTTCGAATACGAGTGTTCACGCGCTCCGAGCGCACCTTCTTGGCGATGCCCATGGCCTCGGAGGCCAGAACCGTGCTCCGCTCGGGCTCGCCCCGCAGCAGGTGCACGGTGGCCAGGCCGATGAGATTGAGCGCGTACGACCGCTGGTGCTCGGTGTCCTTGGCGAACAGCTCCACGGCCTTCTGCATCAGCGGCTCGGCCAGGGAGGCGTAGGTGGGGCTGCGGCCGGCGACATAGGCGAGGTCGCGGAAGGAGTGGCTGTTCTCGCCGTAGAGCTCGGCCTCGGAGAAGAAGCGGATCCAGTCCGGGTCCGGGTCGTCCCACTCGTCGGCCTCGGCGAAGGTGTCCTCGGCCATCCGGACCGCCCGCTTGCACTTGCTGGGCTGGCCCATGTTGGCGTAGGCGCGGGCCTCCATCGCATACAGCATCGACTGGGTGCGCGGGCTCGCGCAGTCCCGGCTGCCGTACTGGGCGAGGTGGATCAGCTCCAGGGCGTCGTCGGGCCGGCCGAGGTGGATCATCTGGCGGCTCATGCTGGACAGGACGTACGAGCCCAGCGGCTTGTCGCCGGCCTCCTTGGCCGCGTGCAGGGCGAGCACGAAGTACTTCTGGGCGGTGGGCTGGAGTCCGACGTCGTACGACATCCAGCCGGCCAGCTCGGCCAGCTCGGCGGCGACCTTGAAGAGCTTGCGGCTGGTGGCCTCGGGCTGGGGTTCCTGGAGCAGGTCGGTGACCTCGTGCAGCTGGCCGACGACCGCCTTGCGGCGCAGGCCGCCGCCGCACTGGGCGTCCCACTGGCGGAACATCTCCGTGGTGGACTCCAGAAGGGCCAGCTCGGGCCTGGAGAGGCGGCCGGGGCGGCGGGACTCGGCCGCCGACTCGGGGGCCGGCTGCGGCGAGCCGGGCGAGGGCACGAGCCAGCGCTGCATGGGCTCGATGAGGGACGGGCCCGCCGACAGCACCAGCGAGGTTCCGAGGAAGCCGCGCCGCGCCAGCATCAGGTCGCTGCGCGAGAACTCGCTGAGCAGGGCCACCGTCTGCGGGCCCGTCCAGGGCAGGTCGACGCCGGTCGCGGAGGGTGACTGGCGGGCGGCCCGCAGTCCGAGGTCCTCGACCGAGACGACACAGCCGAACCGCTCGGAGAACAGCTCGGAGAGGATCCTGGGGATCGGCTCGCGCGGGTTCTCCCCGTCGAGCCAGCGGCGCACCCGGGATGTGTCCGTGGAGATGTGGTTGGCGCCCAATTGGCGTGCTCTGCGGTTCACTTGGCGCGCCAGCTCGCCCTTCGACCAGCCGCTGCGCACGAACCACGAGTTGAGCAGCTCGTTGGGGCGCTTGTCCGTACTGGTCGCGGTCGTCCCGCTACCGCCGTTGCCGCCCACTGGAACGCCCCCATCCCTGAGACCACTTGATGCCGGATGCGCCAAGCCCTATCAGAATGCCGGTAAATACGGCCGCCCGTCCGGTAGTTCTCACCCTTCGAACGGGATGCCGAGTTGCCTCCGGCATACCCACGAGTGCATGTGCCCCCAGGCCTCGTGCACTCAAAGTAATCCTACGATCACTGCTCCAGCCATGGCGATCCCGGAAACGCCACCATTCGCCACCCCTTCGAATGAACTCACGATGCCCTTGGCGCGATTCACTTGACATAGGACGGCCAGGAGTAGGCGGAGCGATGCACTCAAGGGCGCACACCCCCAGGTGCACCACCCGGAACGCTTCAGGGCGCCGCAGTGACCTTGCGGGCGCAGGGGAAGGCGGAGCCGTAGGGTCACGTTCCGTTTCCGTCTCGTTCCGTGTCGTAACCACCGGCGCGCCGGACCCGTTGGAGGGGGCATGGGCTTCACGATCGGCGGCATTCGCGAGATCCGCTCCGGCACGCGCCGGCGCGGTCGTTCATCGGATTGCACCGCCGTCGCCGAGTTCACCGGACTGTGGGGCTGGGACGTGGTGCCGGGTGCCCGGGCCGCGGCCGGCGCCTGCTCCTGCGGGCACGCCGACTGTCCCGCGCCGGGAGCACATCCGCTGGACTTCGCGCCCCAGGTGTCCGCGGGCGCCACGCTCGGCGAAGTCACCAAGGCCTGGGGAGAGTTCCCGGGTGCCGCGGTGATGCTGCCGGTCGGCCGCGCGTTCGACGTGATCGAGGTCGCCGAACCCGCCGGGCGCCGCGCCCTGGCCCGCCTGGAGCGGATGGGCCTCCCGCTCGGCCCGGTCACCGCCACCCCGGACGGCCGCGCCCAGTTCCTCGTCGCCCCCGGCGCCACCGCCGAACTCCCCGAGCTGCTCTACCGCACGGGCTGGGACGACCCGACCGCCCTGGACCTGCGCGGCCTCGGCGCGGGCAGCTACCTCACCGCTCCGCCGTCCGACCGGGGCGGCCTGGGCCCGGTGCGCTGGCTGCGGCCGCCGGCCCTGGACTCGGCGACCAGGCCGCCGGCGGCGAGGCTGCTGCTGGGGACGCTGGCGTACCTGGCGCACCGCTCCCGGGCGTAGCCGCGGGGGCCCGGCCGGCTCATACGCCGAAGCGCCCGTCCCCGACCGCATCTGGGGAACGGGCGCTTCTCACGCCAGTGGGTGAATTTCCCCGGGTCAGTCACCGATAAGGGCGTCAACGAACGCCTCCGGCTCGAACGGCGCCAGGTCGTCCGCGCCCTCACCGAGGCCGATGAGCTTGACCGGGACGCCCAGTTCACGCTGGACCGCGATCACGATGCCGCCCTTGGCGGTGCCGTCCAGCTTGGTGAGGACGATGCCCGTGATGTCGACGACCTCGGCGAAGACCCGGGCCTGGACCAGGCCGTTCTGGCCGGTGGTGGCGTCCAGGACGAGCAGCACCTCGTCCAGCGGGGCGTGCTTCTCGACGACCCGCTTGACCTTGCCCAGCTCGTCCATGAGCCCGGTCTTGGTGTGGAGACGTCCGGCGGTGTCGATCAGCACGACATCCACCCCCATCTCCTTGCCCTCCTTCACCGCGTCGAAGGCGACGGAGGCGGGGTCGCCGGCCTCAGGGCCGCGCACGGTGTGGGCGCCCACCCGCTCGCCCCAGGTCTCGAGCTGGTCCGCGGCGGCGGCCCGGAAGGTGTCGGCGGCGCCGAGCACGACCGTACGGCCGTCGGCGACCAGGACACGCGCGAGCTTGCCGGTGGTGGTGGTCTTGCCGGTGCCGTTGACGCCGACGACCATCACGATGCCCGGCTTGCGGTCCTCGGGCTCCGTCTTCACCGTGCGGTCGGCGTCGGTGCCGACCAGCTTGAGCAGCTCATCGCGCAGCAGGCCGCGCAGCTCCGCGGGGGTGCGGGTGCCGAGCACCTTGACGCGCTCGCGCAGCCCGTCGACCAGCTCGGTGGTGGGCTGCACGCCGACGTCGGCGGTGAGCAGGATGTCCTCGATCTCCTCCCAGGTCTCGTCGTCGAGGTGCTCGCGCGAGAGCAGCGCGAGCAGCCCCTTGCCGAGGGCGTTCTGGGAGCGGGAGAGCCGGGCACGCAGCCGGACCAGCCGGCCGGCGGTGGGCTCCGGGATCTCGATCTCGGGCGCTTCGGGGACGGGGGGCTCTGCCACGACGACGGGAGCCGAGCCGTCGGGAAGGTCGACCTCCTCTATCGTCCGGCGCGGTTCGTCGCGCGGCGTCTCGGCCTCGTCGCCGACGTGCGGCTCGGCCGGGGGCGCGGTGATGTCGGGCGCGGCGGGGGGCGGCGGGGGCAGCGACTTCCGGCGCCGGCTGCCGACGACGAGCCCGCCGAGCGCAGCGAGCACGACCACGGCGATGACTACAGCAAGGATGACGGTTTCCATAACCCGTCCAGTATCCATCCCTCCCCCGCGGCCGACTTTGCTCCCTCGCGCGGGATTTTCTGGATGATCCCCCGGACCAAGATGAGGCTTTTGATACCTTTTGAGGAGATTAGTCGGATCAACGTACGATGACTGACCATGAGCACCACCGCCCACCACGATGGCGCGCTCGAACATCTCGAAGAGTCGCTGGAGCACCACGGCCTCGAAACCCGGGGCATCGAACCGGTCCCGGACTCCGAGCGCACCGGCACACCCCGTGGTCTGCTCCCCACCTGGATCGCCGCCAACATCACCGTCCTGCTGGTGACCATGGGTGCGAGCCTGGCGGTGTCGTTCGGGCTGAACTTCTGGCAGTCCCTGGTGGTCGGCGCCGTGGCGCCGGTCGTGTCGTTCGGCCTGGTCGGCCTGATCGGGATCGCGGGCAAACGCGGCGGCGCACCGGGCATGGCGCTCTCCCGCGCGGTCTTCGGCCAGCGCGGCAACCTGCTCCCGGGCGGTCTGATCTGGGTCGCGCGCTGGGGCTGGGAGACGATCAACGCGGTGACCGGCGCCTATGCGCTGCTGACGGTCCTGGAGATCCTCTTCGGGATCAGGAGGAACACGGTCCTGATCATCGTCACCCTGCTCCTCTTCGTGATCGCCACGTTCGCGATCTCGGGCATGGGCATCCGGGCGGTGCGGTACTGCAACCGGTGGGCGACCTGGCTGTTCGGCGCCTTCTCCCTGCTGGTCCTCGGCCGCCTGGTCGTCGCGACGGACTGGACCGCGGTGTTCGGGCAGCGCGCCGGTCCCGCGGCCGCGATGGTCACCGGGGCCGGGCTGATCGCGGCGGGCGGGATCAGCTGGGCGCCGTCCGCGCCGGACTTCACGCGGTACCTGCCGGACACGGCGTCCTCGGCGGCGATCGTACGCAACACGGTCGGCGGTGCCGGGATCGTCGTACTCCCCCTGGTCCTGATGGGTGCGGTGACGGCGTCCGCCGCGCCGGGCCTGGCGAAGACGTCCGACCCGGTCTCCTTCCTCGGCGAGATCCTCCCGCTCTGGCTCGCGGTCCCCTACCTCCTCGTCGCCCTGGTCGGGATGCTGCTGATCAACGCGATGTCGATGTACTCGGCGGGCTTCACCGCGCAGACGCTGGGCTTCCGCGTCCACCGCCACTGGGCGGTAGCCGTCAACGCGGGGATCTCGCTGGCCCTCGGCGGTGTCCTGATGCTGGCCGCGACCTCCTTCATGGCCTCCTTCATCGCCTTCCTGTCGCTGCTGGCGGTGGCGTTCTCGGCGTGGGTGGGCGTCTTCGGCGTCGACATGCTCCGCCGCCGGGAGTACGACGCCGAGGCGCTCCTCGACACCACCCCGGCCGGCGCCTACTGGTACCGGGCGGGCTTCTCCCCCGCCGCCGTCGCGGCCTGGGCGCTGGGCCTCGCCACCGGCCTGGTCTTCACCAGGTGCGACTGGTTCACCGGGCCGCTCGCCGCCGGCAACCCCGTCGGCCGGTACGGCCTCGGCTGGATCGCGACGATCGTCGTCTCGGGCCTGCTGTACGCGGTGCTGCCGAAGCCGGCGGTGGTGCCGGCGGCGGCCGGGAAGCCCGCACCCCTGGCTGTCTGACGTACCGTCAGCTACTGTCCCCGCACACCCGCCCGGCCAGCCAAGGTGAAGGGGAACTCCCATGCCCGTCTCGGTCGTCCGCTTCAACCTCGTCGAGCCCGGCGCCTCCCCGGTGGACCTGGGCGCCCGGTACCGAGCGGCCCTCGACATGGCCGCGTACGCCGACGAGCACGGGGTCACCACCGTGCAGACCGAGGAGCACCACGGCGTCGACAACAACTGGCTGCCGTCGCCGTTCGCCTTCGCGGGCGCGGTGTTCGGGGCGACGCGGAACATCGCGGTGACCGTGTCGGCGGTGATCGGCCCGCTGCACGACCCGCTGCGGCTGGCGGAGGACATCGCGGTCCTCGACCTGCTCAGCGGCGGCCGCCTGGTGACGGTGGCCGGGATCGGCTACCGGCCGGAGGAGTACGCGCTGTTCGACGTGGACTGGAAGCGACGGGGCCGGCTCCAGGACGAGCTGTTGGAGACGCTGCTGAAGGCGTGGACCGGGGAGGATTTCGAGTACCGGGGCCGTACGGTACGGATCACCCCGCGCCCCCTCACCGACCCGCACCCCCTGCTCCTGGTCGGCGGCTCCTCCCAGGCCGCCGCCCGCCGCGCCGCCCGCCTGGGCCTGCCGTTCTTCCCGAGCGCGCATCTGCCGGAGCTGGAGGCGTACTACAAGGAGAAGCTCACCGAGTACGGCACGGAGGGCTGGACCATGATGCCCACGGCCGAGACGCCGCTGCTGCACATCGCCGAGGACCCGGACCGGGCGTGGGCGCAGTACGGCGAGCACTTCCTGCACGAGGCCCGGACCTACGCGTCCTGGCAGTCCGGCGACATCCGCTCTGCGGTGCGCTCCGCGGCGACGACGGTCGGGGAACTGCGCGCGGAGGGCGTCTACCGCATCCTCACCCCGCAGGAGTGCGTGACGGCGGGACTGGACAACCTGGTCCTGCATCCGCTGGCGGGCGGGATGCCGGTGGCGGAAGGGTGGCGGAGCCTACGGCTGTTCGCAGAGACCGTACTTCCGGCGCTGCCGGCGTAGCGGGGCGAGGTGGGCCGACGCGGACTGCGGGAGAGTTCGGCACCGCCGGCCAGCGCCGTCGTGGCTGATCGCCGTTGCGGCGGCAGAAAGATCAGGCGGCGGATCAAGAAACAGGGAGTCCGTGCGGCGCGTGGGTGCGGGAGCGGGCGGCACCGCCGGGCAGCGCCGTCGGGGCTGATCGCCGTTGCGGCGGAGAGAAATCATGCGGCGGAGTTCAGGACCTGGAGTTCTGCGGCCGGTCGCGAAGCAAGGTCCCACGGCGCTGGGGGTGGATCAAGAATCGTCGGAGCGGGCAGACCGCCGCCCCGCCCGGGCAGTGACCGGGCGGGGCGGCGGGGAGTACGAGGAGAGGGGCAGCGGGGACTTGGCCCTTCTCCCCGAGTCGGGGGCGGGCTCAGCCCATCTCCTCCAGGGCCTTGCCCTTCGTCTCCTTGACGTACTTGAGGACGAACGGGATGGAGAGGGCCGCGAAGACCGTGTAGATCACGTAGGTCCCGGAGAGGTTCCAGTCGGCCAGCGACGGGAAGCTCGCGGTGATGGCCCAGTTGGCGATCCACTGCGCGGCGGCGGCCACACCCAGGGCGGCGGCGCGGATCTTGTTCGGGAACATCTCGCCGAGCATGACCCAGACGACCACACCCCAGGACAGGGCGAAGAAGAGGACGAAGATGTGGGCGGCGATCAGCGCGGTCCAGCCCTGCGCGGACGGGAGCTTGCCGTCGACCAGGTGGTAGGAGAAGGCCCAGGCCTCCAGGGCGAGGCCGACGACCATGCCGACCGAGCCGATGAGGGCCAGCGGCTTGCGGCCGATGCGGTCCACGAAGATCATCGCGATCACGGTGCCGATGATGTTGATGATCGACGTCGTGAAGGAGTAGAAGAACGAGTCCGTCGGGTCGACGCCCACCGACTGCCAGAGGGTGGAGGAGTAGTAGAACGCCACGTTGATGCCGACGAACTGCTGGAAGACCGAGAGGCCGATGCCGACCCAGACGATCGGCTTGAAGAAGAAGGAGCCGCCCAGCAGGTCCTTGAACGTGGACTTGTGCTCGCTCTTCATCGCGTGCTCGATCTCTGCGACGCGTGCGTCCAGGTCGGCGCCCTTGCCCTCGACCTCTTCGAGGATCGCGCGGGCACGGTCCCGCTTGCCGACGGAGAGCAGGAAGCGCGGGGACTCGGGGATCGCGAGGGAGAGCAGGCCGTACAGGACGGCCGGGACCACCATGACGCCGAGCATGACCTGCCAGGCCTCCAGGCCCATCAGCTTGCCGCGCTGGTTGCCGCCGGCGGCGTTGAGCAGACCCCAGTTGACCAGCTGCGAGATGGCGATGCCGACGACGATCGCGGCCTGCTGGAAGGAGCCGAGGCGACCGCGGTAGGCGGGCGGGGCGACCTCGGCGATGTAGGCGGGGCCGATGACGGAGGCCATACCGATGGCGAAGCCGCCGATGACCCGCCAGAAGGCGAAGTCCCACAGGGCGAAGGGCAGCGCCGAGCCGACGGCGCTGATGGTGAACAGCACGGCAGCGATCTGCATGCACCGGATACGTCCGATGCGGTCGGCTATCCGGCCGGCGGTCGCGGCGCCGATGGCACAGCCGATCAGGGCGATGGCGATCACCTGGGCGAGGGCCGCGGACCCGATGTCGTAACGGTCCCGGATCGCCTCCACGGCACCGTTGATGACGGAGCTGTCGTAGCCGAAGAGGAAACCGCCCATCGCGGCCGCCGCCGCGATGAAGATGACATGCCCGAGGTGATCGGGGTGAGCCGTCCCGGCTCCTGACTGGGGTGCCTGCGCAGTGCTGGTCACAAGAAACTCCTCGGGCCACCGGCAACGCTGCCGGGGGTGGGGGTGAGCCCTCCCAGGTTTAAGTGGCGCACAACTTCACACCGCTCACACCTGAAGGTAAAAGCAACGCTGCAGAGACTATGCCTTCAAGTTTCGAAGTCAATAGGCGGCGAGGTGTGAAGTTGCAGATACCACGCACCGAAGTTGCGTTCACTTCTTGAAGAAGAGAAGGAGATGATCTACCTAGGGGCGCGGGGAACTGCGCGACCAGCCACAACGGCGCCGCACCCGGAACCGTCGGCCAGGACCCAGCGTCAGCGCAGCCGCTGGCTGATGACCTTCGACACACCGTCGCCCTGCATGGAGACGCCGTACAGCGCGTCGGCGACCTCCATCGTGCGCTTCTGGTGGGTGATCACGATGAGCTGGGACGACTCCTGGAGCTCCTGCATGATGCGGATCAGCCGCTGGAGGTTGGTGTCGTCCAGGGCCGCCTCGACCTCGTCCATGACGTAGAACGGGCTGGGGCGTGCCTTGAAGATCGACACCAGCATCGCGACGGCGGTCAGCGAGCGTTCGCCACCCGAGAGCAGGGAGAGCCGCTTGACCTTCTTGCCCGGCGGGCGGGCCTCGACGTCCACGCCCGTGGTGAGCATGTTGTCGGGGTCGGTCAGGATCAGCCGCCCCTCACCGCCCGGGAAGAGACGGCTGAAGACGCCCTCGAACTCCCTCGCCGTGTCCCGGTACGCCTCCGTGAAGACCTGCTCGACGCGCTCGTCGACCTCCTTCACGACCTGAAGCAGGTCGGCGCGGGTCTTCTTCAGGTCCTCCAGCTGCTCACTGAGGAACTTGTGCCGTTCCTCGAGGGCCGCGAACTCCTCCAGGGCGAGCGGGTTGACCTTGCCGAGCTGCTGGTAGGCCCGCTCGGCCGCCTTGAGCCGGCGCTCCTGCTCGGCCCGGTGGAAGGACTTCGGCTGGTTGCGCGGGTGCTCGGGGTCGTCCGGCAGCACCTCGCCCTCGGCGGGGGGCGAGGGCGGCACCAGCTGGTGCGGACCGTACTCCTCGACGAGCCCCGCCGGTTCCACACCGAGCTCCTCCAGCGCCTTGGCCTCCAGCTGCTCGATCCGCAGCCGCTTCTCGGCGCCGAGTACCTCACCCCGGTGAACTGAATCCGTGAGTTTGTCGAGCTCCGCCTTGAGGTCCCGGCCGGTGCTGCGGGCAGCGGTCAGCTCCTGTTCGCGGCGGGCCTTGGCGGCTTCGGCGGCGGCACGTTCCTGCTCCGCCCGGCCGACCGAGACCTCGACGTGCGCGAGCAGTTGCCGAGCGCCGGCGGCGACGGCCTCCGCGACCGCCGCCTCGTGGCGCAGCCGGGCCCTGCGCTGTTCCGCACGCGCGCGTGCCTCGCGTTCCGCGCGGGCGGCCCGGTCGAGGGAGTCGGCGCGGCCGGCGAGTCCCTTGACGCGCTCCTCGTGGGTGCGGACCTGGAGGCGGGCCTCCATCTCGGTCTGGCGGGCGTTGGCGCCGTCGGCGGCCAGCCGGTCGCGCGCCGAGGTGTCGGGCTCCTCCTCGACGGGCATCTCCTCGGCCACGGCGAGCCGCTCGGCCAGGATCTCGGCCTCTTCGAGGGCCTTGTCGAGGGAGTCCTGGGCGCGGGCGGCGGCGGCCGTGGAGCGTTCGGCCTCGCCGGCCGCGCCGCGGGCCTGGCCGGCGAGGCGGCCGAGCTGCTGGGCGACGGCCGACTTCTCGCGGTCGGCGGCGCGGCGCCGCTCGCCCAGCTCCTCGACGAGGGCGGCGGACTCCTTGCGGAGCGCCTGGGCCGACTCCTGGGCTTCGGACAGCTCCTCGCAGCGGACGGCGAGCTCTTCCAGCTCGGCGGCGGCCTCGTCCACGGAGGCCTGCACTTCGAGCAGGCTGGGTGCGCCGGCGGATCCGCCGTGGGCGAAGTGGGCGCCGAGGAGGTCGCCTTCGGCGGTGACGGCGGTGAGGTGGGGGTGGCGGTAGACGAGGTCCTCGGCGGCCTCAAGGGTGTCGACGACGACGATGTCCTTGAGGAGCCGTCGTACGGCGGGCATCAGGTCGGACGGGCCTCGGACCAGGTCGGCCGCGAAGTTCCCTGACGGGGGTGCCGTGGGGGGTCGTCGGTCGGGTGCGGCGCCGTCGGGGCCGGTCGCGCAGTTCCCCGCGCCCCTTTGGGGCGCCACCGCGCCGGCGGTTTCTTCGAAGGCCGTGGTGAGTCGTCGGTCGGGTGCGACGCCGTCGTGGCTGGTCGCGCCGTTCCCCGCGCCCCTTTGGGGCGCTTCGGACGAGGGCGCTTCGGGGGACCCCGCCAGCAGCAGTGCTGCCCTGCCGCCGTCCTGTTTGCGCAGCAGGCGGATCGCGTCGGCGGCCGATGCCGGGGTCGTCACCGCGATGGCGTCGGCCGCTGTGCCGAAAGCCGCGGCCAGGGCGATCTCGTGGCCCGGGGTCACCGTGAGGAGTTCCGCCGCGGGGCCCAGGACGCCGGTGAGGCGGTCGCGGGCGGCGAGCAGTATTCCTGTGCCGTCCTTGCGGCGCAGGCCCATTGCCAGCGCCTCGTGGCGGGCCTGGGTCGCGGCGCGCCTGCGTTCCGCCGCCGTGACCGCCTCGCGGGCCGCGGTCAGGGCCGTCTCCGCCTCGGCGAGCCGGTGTCTGGCCTGGTCGTGCTGTTCGGCCAGTTCCTCGTCGCCGGCGTCGAGGCCGTCCACCTCGGCCTTCAGCGCCTCGTACTCCTCCTGCGCCGAGACCGCCCGCTCCTGGGCCTCGTCGCGGGCGGCGGCCAGCCGGTCGATCTCGGCCTGGGCGGACGCGGCGCGCGAGCGGGCCGCGTTGACCTGGCCGTTCAGCCGGGCCAGGCTCTCGCGGCGGTCGGCGATGGAGCGGGCGACGTCCTTGAGGCGCCGTTCCTCGACGGCCAGTTCGCGTTCCAGTTCGGCGCGGTGCGCGACCGTGTCGTCGAGGGCGTGCTGGGCCGCTTCCAGGGCGGCCTCCAGTTCGGCCTCCTGCTCACGGATGCGGTGGGCCTCGCGCTCCATGTCCTCGGGGTCGCGGCCGCGTCGTTCCTCGGGGGGCGTGGAGGTGGCGCTCTTGACCCGGGCGTCGGCCAGCGAGATGGTGCCGCGGACCCGCTCGGCCAGCTGGGAGAGCTCGTACCAGGTCTGCTGGGCCCGTTGCAGGCGCGGGGTGAGCCGGCGTACCTCGTCCTCCAGGAGCGCCTCCCGCTGGAGGGCCTTCTTCAGCTCCTGCTCGGCGGCTTCCTTGCGTTCCTTGAGGGCGGCCTCGTCGGCGACCTCGGTCTGGAGTGCCTGGCGGAGTCGTACGAGATCGTCGGCCAGCAGGCGCAGGCGCGCGTCCCGCAGGTCCGCCTGGATCACGGCGGCCCTGCGGGCGACGGCGGCCTGGCGGCCGAGGGGCTTGAGCTGGCGGCGGAGTTCGTCGGTCAGGTCCTGCACGCGCGCGAGGTTGGCCTGCATCGCGTCCAGCTTGCGCAGCGCCTTCTCCTTGCGCTTGCGGTGCTTGAGGACGCCGGCCGCCTCCTCGATGAAGGCGCGGCGGCCCATCGGGTCCGCGTGCAGGACGGAGTCGAGCTGGCCCTGGCCCACGATGACGTGCATCTCGCGGCCGATGCCGGAGTCGGAGAGGAGTTCCTGGATGTCCAGGAGGCGGCAGGTGTCGCCGTTGATCTGGTACTCGCTGCCGCCGTTGCGGAACATGATCCGCGTGATGGTGACCTCGGCGTACTCGATGGGCAGGGCGCCGTCGGAGTTGTCGATGGTCAGGGACACCTCGGCGCGGCCCAGCGGGGGGCGCCCGGTGGTGCCGGCGAAGATGACGTCCTCCATCTTGCCGCCGCGCAGCGACTTGGCGCTGTGTTCGCCCATGACCCAGGTGAGCGCGTCCACGACATTGGACTTGCCCGAGCCGTTCGGACCGACGACACACGTGATCCCCGGCTCGAACCGGAGCGTGGTCGCCGAGGCGAACGACTTGAACCCGCGGAGGGTCAGGGCCTTGAGGTGCACGCCGCCGGACTCTACCCGGCGCCGCTACCGCACTCCACGACCCCTCGCAACCTCGCGGTTTCGCGCATGAACATGCAGGGCACACCAGACGTTAAAGAAGGTGAAAGGATGCGCGGGGCTTGAACGGGGCGGGGAGCGGGGGCGCAAGAAAGAAGGGACGCCGGAGCGTCCCTTGCAAATCTTGACAACTTAAGCGGTTGAAAGGGCTGCCCAACCGCCGCATGTGCTGTTGTGGAGCGATGCAGCGATCAGGTGAGCGCAGGCTCCGCCTGGTGTGCGTCGATGCTCTCCATGATCCTGTCGGGAGAAGCGGCAGCCGTCAGCTCGTCGTTCTCGGCCTGGATCCGTACCAGCTCGGATTCGAGGTCCTGGACTCGCTGCTGGAGCCGTCGCATCTCGGCGAGGAGTCGCGGGTCGGAGCCGCCGACGTAACCGAGAAGCGCCTTTGCCATGATGGATGGTCCTCCACACTGAGTGACCGACCGTAGCGGTGTGGGTCGTGAGGGATTCGCACCCGCGGTGCTTGACACATCCGAGTGTTGCTCGACTGTTGCGCCATGCCAAACAGCTAAGGTGCGCGGGGCTTTCAGCGTCTCACCAAAAAGTTTGACGGTCAACACGATCACGCCCTGTATTGGCGGGTGAACCCGACGTCGGGCGGCCCCGGGCGGGCGGCGCTGCGACTCCTGCGGGGCCCTCAGGGCGTGGCGATCATCTGTAACTGCGGAGCCTGCCACGACACTCGATTCTTGGCAACCACCAGGCCATTTCTGCTCGGGGCACATGCCGGTGGCAGATCGCTCCGCTTGCGCCTGCGCGACTTCGCGGAGCGGGGTCAGCGGATGGCGAAGCCGTCGTAGCCACCGCGGGGTGTGTCCCAGATCTCGGTGACACCCTCCACACGCCCGGGCGTGTCATCGCCCTGGAGCCAGTCGAGCAGCCCCTCGCAGCCCGCCCGGGAGCCCTCGGCGACCACCTGGACGCGTCCGTCGCCCAGATTGAGAGCAAAACCACTCAGGCCGCCGATCTCCAGGGCCTTGGCACGCGTGAACCAGCGAAAACCCACACCCTGTACGCGTCCGCGGACCCAGGCGACCAGTCGCACATCCTCGCTCATGGGTGCAACCTAACCGGCCAATGTCACTCGGGACACTTCCTCTCCCGGCGGTATGGGGTACCGTCCCCACCCAACGAATCTCATATGAAACTCACTCGATCGAGTGAGTCTGGTTGACCAGAAGGAGTCGCTGGCCACACCGGCCCCTGGTCGACCCCGACCGCGAGGACGAGGGAAGAAGGCAAGGACATGGGACGCCACCGACGCTCCGCCGCCGGCCGCGCCGCCACGGGCCGCGCCACGGGGGTCACAGAGGACAACGGCCCGTACCCGGGCGGCCACGACCCGCAGGACTCGTACGCGGGCCTCCGCTTCGGCACGGGTACGGCGGCCTACCTGCACCAGGACGAGTACGCCGACGCCAACGCGCGCAGCTCCTCCTATCTGTACGCGACCGCCGCCGACCACGCCCGGACCTCCGGCACGACCGTCTTCTCGGTCGAGGAGTTCTCGCCGGCCGGGGACGGCCCCGCGGGCCGCGGGCACCGGCGCCGGAAGAAGGCCGGGCGACCCGTGGCCACCGGGCTGCTCGGGGTCTCCGCCGCCGTGGCCATCGGCACGGTCGCGGTGGCCACCGGCGTGGTGCCGGGCCTGGAGAACTACAAGCTCGGCGGCGGCAGCAACACGACCGGCGGCGAGCGGGTGCAGGCCGACGGCGCGCCCACCAACACGGCGAGCGAGCAGGGCGGCACCAGCGGCAGCGCCGAGAGCCGCGGCACCGGCTCCTCGACCAGCCGGGACACCCAGCGTTCCGTGTCGCCCACCCCGACGGCGTCCGCCTCCAAGTCCGCGTCGGCCTCCGCTTCCGCGTCCGCCTCGGCCTCGGCCGCCCCGACGAAGACGGCGACCGAGAAGCCGACGCCCACCGCCACGCCGTCCAGGAAGGCGACGGCCACCCCGAGCAGGACGGCCACCAAGGCGCCGGCGCAGACCGCCGCGCCGATCACCTCCTCCGAGGAGGCCGTCGTCGGGGCCGAGGTGCTGAAGCTGGTGAACGAGGAGCGGGCCAAGGTCGGGTGCAGCGCGCTGTCGGCGAACTCCTCGCTGACCAAGCTGGCCGAGGCGTTCAGCGACGACATGGCCGCGCGGGACTTCTTCGACCACACCGACCCGGACGGCAAGACGCCGTGGGACCGGGCCGCGGCGGCCGGCATATCCAACCTCGGCGGCGAGAACATAGCCCGCGGCCAGGCCACCGCCCAGGCCGTCATGGACGCCTGGATGAACAGCGAGGGCCACCGCGCCAACATCCTGAACTGCGACTTCAAGACCCTCGGGGTCGGGGTGCACTTCGGCGAGGGCGGGCCGTGGTGGACGCAGGACTTCGGGTACTAGGCGTACCCGGCCATCGGGGAAAGGCACGCGAGCGCTAACCATCGGTTAGCGCACCCTGTCGGTTAGCGCTGCGCTCCCGTACGCTTGACGTATGACCATCACCCAGGACAGCGTCGCGGAGCCGCAGCCTCCGTACGACGCCTTCGCCCGGGCCTGTCCCTCCCGCACCACCCTTGAGCACGTCATGGGCCGCTGGGGCGGGCTGACGCTGAGCGCACTGCACGAGGGATCGTTCCGGTTCAACGAGCTGCGCCGGCGCGTGGACGGCGTCAGCGAGAAGATGCTCTCCCAGACGCTCCAGGCGCTGGAGCGCGACGGTCTGGTGCACCGCGAGGCGCAGCCGACCAACCCCCCGCGCGTCGACTACGAACTCACCCCGCTCGGCCGCGAGGTCGCCGAACGCCTGCTGGCCGTCGTGCACTTCGTGGAGAGCCGGATGGACGAGGTGCTGGCCGCCCGCGGGCGTTACGACGAGACGCGCGGCGCCCGCTGACACTTCGGGCAGAAGTAGCTGGACCGGTTCATCCAGGGCCGCCTGCGCATCGGCGTACCGCACCGCCGGCAGGGCAGCCCTTCCCTGCCGTAGGCGTCCAGCGAGCGGTCGAAGTACCCGGACTACGAAAGTAATTGACGTTCATCCCGGGCATTACTGACTGTGCGCCGACGCTAGCCCGCTGACAGCGATGCTGGTGGCCCGTGGCGCCGCAATCAGGCGCCTGGATGAGGACAACGTGGTCGTACACCTGTGGCGAATCCGTTGATCTCACCGTCGAGCTGGGTCAGGCCGGTTGCCGCGTGCTCACCACTGCGATCCCCACCAGGTCGTGTCGAAGGCTCGTCAGCGGGCTCTGCTGCTCTACGTCAAAGCGCGACCAGCTTCGGTACGCCTTCGGCTTCCAGCTCGAAGGGCCACAGCAATACGCGCTTTCTGCCCTTCTGCCAGCGGAGGGGCGGAAGCCTCGATCGCGTCGATGTGGATCTTAGGGTCCGGACGAAAAAACGCAGCCTCAAGATCTGCGACCTTCATCATGATCTTAGTGACGCGGCGACCGTTCCTGCCGATGACCTCTTTGCTGACGACAGGCAGCATTCCGTTTCTGATGCGTTTTAGAAGGGTCCGCCTGCAGCAACCTTGACGCTCGGCAGCGTCGATCAGATCGATCCATCCACTGGCGGCACGCACAAGCTCCTCCGCTTGACTGAACCGCTCCGGGATCGGCGGAGGCTCTGAAGTCCCCCAGACGTCGCGAGCGGCCTGTGGCCCATGGCCGTCTACTGCACTGGCAGTAGAACGCATTGCGTGCACAGACACGATGCCGACCAGGGCCCTGCTCGCGAAGAGTGGATGCAGTCACCATTCGGCCGGACGCATGTCGCCCCTCACGTAAGGACGCTCCATGTCCCCCTCAGTCACCCGTCGAAGCCTGCTCTCCTCGGCCGCCGCACTGGGAGGCGCGGCCCTTCTGGGCGGTACGGTCCAGACGGCCACGGCGCACGCGGACGGATCACGCCAGCTGACCGGATTCCAGCTGCCCGACGGCTTCATGCCGGAGGGTATCTGCATCGGATCGCGCCCGCACGCGTACATCAGTTCTCTCGTCAATGGCGACATCTACCGGGCGAGCCTCATCACCGGGCAAGGCTCCGTGCTCAGTAGGGGCCTGGGTGCCGGCCACGGCACCGCGGGCGTGCACATGGACCGGTACGAACGGCGGCTCTTCCTCTGCGGCATCGACAGTGGTGAAATCCGTACGGTCGACGCCCGCACGGGTGAGATCGAGAACGTGTACGAAGTCGGCGGCTTCGTGAACGACGTGGCCGTCACCCCGGACGCCGCCTGGTTCACTGACTCTCTCAATGCGCAGGTCTTCCGGCTCGCCCTGGGTAAACACGGCAAGCCCGGAGCGATGACCACCGTGCCGCTCACCGGCGACTGGGTGCAGGGTCCCGCCCGCACCGCCAACGGCATCTGCCGTACCCCCGACGGCAGCGCGCTGCTCATGGCGAACAACTACCTGGACGGAGGCTGCCTGATTCGGATGGATCCCCGTACGGGAGCGACAACCGTCGTGGACCTCGGCGATGCCAAACTCCCCGGCGGAGACGGCGTGTTGCTTGTCGGCCGGATCGTGTACATCACTCAGCCGATGCAGAACCTGATCGACGTGTTCCTGGTGAACGACGTCGGCACCAAGGGCAAGAAGATCGGGCGGATCACCGACTCGCGCTTCGATGTCCCGACGACGGTCGCCGCATGGAAGAACAAGCTGTATCTGCCGAACAATCGGATCGGTGGCCCGCGGACATCGGCCGCGCCGCTAGACGTGGTGTCGGTGGACCAGCTCGCTCCGGCCGGACGGAAGTGATGGGTCGGGTATCTCTGATGAGCCTGATGAGTCGGCAGCTCTGATGGACGTGACAGGTCAGGCAGCTCCAGACGGCCCGATGGACCAGGCAGCCCCGACGCGTCAGCCTAACCTGACGGGTTCGACGGACCGGAAGGCTTCGACAGGACTTTGACGGCAGGCGGCCATCGGCGGTATTGGCCTCCGACCACTCAGGGGCGGTACGGGTCTGCGTACCGCCCCTTCTGGTTCAGTCCTCCGTCGGGCCGTCCTCCTCGCCTTCCGGCCGCGGCGGTTTCGGCGGCCACGTACGACCGCTGGGGTTGTCCCGCAGGGATGGCGTCCCGCGTGGTGGTGTAGGCAGTGCGCGGAGCGTTCGGTAAGGCGAGGAGCGCTCATTCCGGCGCACTCGGCCACCGTGAGGATGTGCGCCGCGGTCTGGTCACCGTTCTTCAGCCACGCCGCGATGCACGTGTCGCGCAGAGCAGAGATATTCCTGCCGAGCGACGAGTCGACCTCGTGCGCTTCCAGAACCGCCGCCTGCGCCTGCCGCCAGATCTTCCGGTAGACCGGGGCGGTCAGCGGTCGCCCGTCGTCGAGAACGAATATCGCGTCATCGGGGCGGAGATCGCGCCGGGTGATCGACGCCTTCAGGAGCGCCGCCAACTCCCGGCAGGCGGGAACACGCCGTTCGGGGCCCGCTCGCTCCCGCTCTACTCGCGCGAGGCCCGGACCAGGCCGGACTGGTAGGCCCGTACCACGAGTTGGGCCCGGTCCCGCACGTGGAGCTTCGTGAAGGCGCGCTGGACGTGGCTGCGGACGGTCAGCGGGCTCACGTAGAGCTTCTCCGCGATTTCGTCGTTGGACAGGCCGCCCGCTATCTCGGCGACCACTTCCCGCTCGCGCGCGGTGAGTTCGGGAAGTGCATCCGCGCTCTGCGCAGCGGGCCTGCCGGCCTCGGGAGCGGCCAGGAAGCGGGAGATCAGCGCCCGAGTGGCGGTGGGCGACAGGAGTGCGTCCCCGCCGGCCACCGTCCTTATGCCCGCGAGGAGTTCCTCTGGTCCGATGCCTTTGCCGAGGAACCCGGATGCTCCCGCGCGGATGGCCTCGGCGACGTACTCGTCGGTCTCGAACGTGGTGAGCACGAGTACCTTCGTGTCGCGCAACGTATCGTCCGCCGCAATCTCGGCCGTTGCCGCGAGCCCGTCGAGGACCGGCATACGGATGTCCATCACGACGACGTCAGGGCGCGTGGCGCGGGCCAGGTCGACGGCCTCTCTGCCATTGGCGGCGGCTCCCACGACGTCGAAGTCCTGGCTCAGATCGATCAGCATGCGGAACGTCCCGACGATGAGTGCCTGGTCGTCGGCGAGCAGTACGCGGATGGTCACCGGTGTGCTCCCTCCTCGTGGGCCGGATGCTGTGCCGTACTGTGCATCGGCAGTCCGATGGTGACGCTGAAGCCGCCCTCCGCCCTGGGTCCGGCCTGCAGCCAGCCGCCCACGGACTGTGCGCGTTCCCGCATGCCGATCAGCCCGTAGCCGGGCACACGACCAGGACGGGATGCCGGGACGTCGGGTCGGCCGTCGTCGACGACGGTGATCGTCACCCAGCTCCGGGTGTACGCGAGCTGCACTCGGGCGCTGGCGGTACCCGCGTGCTTGGTGACGTTGGTCAGCGCTTCCTGGATGATCCGGTAGGCCGTCAGATCCACACCGGGCGACAACGGCTGCCTCTCCCCCTCCGTGGTGACCTCCACACTCAGACCCGCACGTTCGAAGGAACCCAGCAGGTCCGGAAACTGAGCGAGTCCGGGAGCCGGGTCCCGCGAAGAGTCGGTGTCACTGCGCTGGCGCAGCAGGCCGACGGTTGCTCGGATTTCTCCCAGCGCTTCGTCGGTGGAGTCGCACAGGTTCTCCAGCATCT
The DNA here is from genome assembly GCF_053611985.1 of Streptomyces sp. NPDC054770. NCBI lineage: Bacteria > Bacillati > Actinomycetota > Actinomycetes > Kitasatosporales > Streptomycetaceae > Streptomyces > Streptomyces sp. NPDC054770. The sequence continues at coordinate 100,595 of NZ_JBSHBL010000028.1, read as the reverse complement.
CCGGCGCGCGCTCCGGGTGGTGACGCATGAGGTACGTGACCGCACGGGCCTGTGTGGCGGCGAGCGCGATGTGATGGGCGACCACGTCGTGGAGCTCACGGGCCATCCGCATGCGTTCCTCGCTGACACGGCGCAGGGCCTCCTCCTCCCGTGTGTGCTCGGCGAGTGTGGCCCGGGCCTCGGCGGCGGCGAGGTACTCCGCGTTGCTGCGCATCGCGTCTCCGACGGCCCCGGGCAGCAGCGTCCACGAGATCAGCCCGATGGTGAAGACCCCCCAGGGGACTTCCAGGTCGTGGGCCGGCGAAGCCGCGAGCAAGATCATCGTGGCCGCGACTGCTCCGATACGGCCCGTGCGCCGATCGGTGCGGAGCGCGAGGAGAAAGAGCGACGCCAGACACGGCGCCTGGAGCAGGGGGTTGAGCTGGACACCCGCGAGCGCCAGAACCAACGCACACATCGTGGTGAGCCCCGTTGTCAGCCGCGGGCGATCGCGGTGCAGGAACAGGGACGCCGCCCCTACGGCGCTGATCACCACCACGAACGTATCGGGCACGCTCGGGGTCGCCGGGCCCTCGGGGGGAACAGTGATCCCGATGGCCCCCAGGGCGAAGGTGCCCAGGGCCAGGGCACAGTCCACCGCACGTTGGTACCGGCGGGAGGTGTTCCGCCAGTCAATGATCATGATGGGTATCTCCGCCGTGTCCCTTTTGCTCTGTCTCACCAGCATCCTCGATGCTGGTCGTCACCCCAAGCGGAGCGGTAGGCCCCCTGCCGGGGGTGGCCTACCGCTCCGTACGGGAGCAGTCGGTCAGACGCGGCTCGGTTCGTGCTCGGCCTCATCGATCCCGGAGGTCCGTGCGGGCTCGAGGGTCCGGTTCAGCTTCTCACCCTCGACGTCCACGTTCGGCAGGACCTTCTGCAGCCAGCGCGGCAGCCACCAGGCCTTGTCCCCGAGCAGCGCGAGCAGGGCCGGGACGATGGCCATGCGGACGAGGAACGCGTCGAAGAAGACAGCGGAGGCGAGGCCGAGCCCCATCATCTTGATCATCGATTCGCTCATCCCGACGAACCCGGCGAAGACCGAGATCATGATCACGGCCGCGGCCACGACGACCTTGCCGCTGTGCCGGAACCCGGTGACGATCGCCTGTCCGGGCCGCTCTCCGTGGACATACGCCTCGCGCATGCGCGTGACGAGGAAGACCTCGTAGTCCATGGCCAGGCCGAAGACCACGCCGATCAGGAAGACCGGCAGCATGCTGGAGATCGGCCCCACCGTCTCGACGCCGAGCAGGTCGGCCAGCCAGCCCCACTGGAAGACCGCCACGATCACGCCGAACGCCGCGCACACCGACAGCAGGAAGCCGAGCGCTGCCTTCAGCGGAACGAGGATCGAGCGGAAGACCACCATCAGGAGCAGGAAGGCCAGACCGACGACCACCGCGAGGTAGGGCAGGATCGCGCTGGTGACCTTGTCGGCCATGTCGATGTTGACGGCGGTGTTACCGCTGACCAGCATGTCCGCGCCGGTGGCGGCCTTGATGCCGTCGGCCTCGCCCCTGATGGTGTGGACGAGATCCTTGGTCTCGGTGCTGCTGGGAGCGGTCGACGGGGTGACCGTGAGCATGACGGTGTCGCCCGCCTTGTTGAACATGGGCCGCGTCACGCTGACCACGCCGTCCGTCGCCTTGAGATCGTCGGCGATGGTGGTGGCAGCGGCCTTGGGATCGCCGGATCCCCTGGCGTCCACCACAACGGTCAGCGGACCGTTGAAGCCGGGACCGAAGGCGTCGGACAAGGCGTCGTAGGCGCGGCGCTCGGTGGTCGACGTGGACTTCGACTCGTCGCCCGGATTGCCCAGTTCGAGATCGAGCGCCGGCACCGCGCAGGTACCCAGAGCCGCCACCCCGAACAGGAGCACGAGCAGTGGCCGGCGGATCACGAAGCGAGCCCAGCGTGTGCCCAGGCCCGGCTTCTCGTGCGGGTGGGCCTCGTGCGCAGGAGTCTCGGCCGACCTGACCTTCTTGCCCTTCTTGCCCTTCTTGCGCGCGGATCGGGACAACACGGCCCTCGGGGCGAAGCCGATCAGCGCGGGCAGCAGCGTCAGGGCGATCAGCACCGCGATCAGGACCGTGAACGCTGCGGCCAGACCCATCTTGGTGAGTATCGAGAGGCCGACGACAGACAGGCCGACGAGGGCGATGATCACGGTGAGGCCGGCGAACACCACCGCGGAACCCGCCGTGCCGACGGCCCGCCCGACGGCCTCCTCCGGATCCCGGCCCTCCGCCCGTTCGGCCCGGTAGCGGGAAAGGATGAACAGGGCGTAGTCGATGCCCACGGCGAGTCCGAGCATCAGCGCCAGCGCGGTGGTCGTGGACGAGAAGCCGATGGTGCTGGCGAGCGCCGTGATGGCGGCGACCGCCGTACCGATGCCGAGCAACGCGGTGATCAGCGGCAGGCCCGCCGCCACGAGGGACCCGAAGGTGATCAGCAGGACTATCGCCGCAGCGGCGACACCGATCAGCTCGGTGGCGGCGGACATTTCCATCGACGACAGCGCGTCGCCGCCGATCTCCACGGTCAGGCCGGCGTCACGGGCGTCCTGCGCGGCTTCCTTGAGCGCGGAGGTCGTGGTGTCGGTGAGGTCGCTGTTCGACGTCTCGTAGGTGATGGTGGCGTAGGCGGTGGTGCCGTCTTTGCTCACGGCATGCGTCGTGAAGGGATCGAGGGCGCTCTGCACCTGGCTGCCGTCGGCGAGTTCGCTCACCGTGTGTTCGATCGCCGCCTTGTTGTCGGCCGCGGTGATCTTCTGCCCGTCGGGGGCGACGAAGACGAGCCGGGCGGTGGCCCCGTCGGAGCTGCCGCTGTCGGGGAAGCGCTCGTCCAGTAGGTCGAAGGCCTTCTGGGATTCCGAACCAGAAATGCTGAAGGAGTCTTCGGGCGCGGCCGGTGCTTTGGCCGCGCCGAAGACGGCGACGGCGAGTATCGCCGTCCAGAGCAACAGGAACCAGTGCCGCTTGCGGAACGACACTCGGCCCAGTCGATAGAGAAACGTGGCCACGAGGAAGGCTCTCCAGTCTAGATATCGCCAACGGGCGACGTGCGGCAATTCACCGTCTGTGACGAGGCGGGTGTATGGGGCCATCCTTCGGGGAGCGGTAACTCATCGGCATCGTCGCTCGGCACTCAGTCGCGGCTACTGCCGATTCAGGAGATTCGGTCCTGTCTGGCAGGCTCACGTAGTCCGTGAGGAGGACACGGCCCTGCATAAGGGCTGTCCCGGAATGATCTTTTGGGCGGATGTGGTGAGGCGTTGCCTCAGCGGCGTCGGGCTTGATGCCCTCGCGCGGCGGGTATCGCAGGCGCATGCAGGCATGGGGAGAGGCCGTGTGGGCGGGACCCCGCTGGGAGATTTTCTGCGGGGCGTGGTGAAGCGGGCGCCGGCGGGATGGGAGGCGCCCCCACTCGCCGCACCGGAGCACGCACCTGACGCCGCAGGGCCCGCCCTTCGGGCGGACGACGGGAATGTGACGACAGGACCTAGAAGTCGATCACGGAGTCGGTGACGCGCACTTCCTCCGGCACTCCGGCGGCCTGGAAGATCCAGCCGGTCTCGTGGTCAAAGCGGACGGCGCGGAGTAGGCCGTGGGTTGGGCCGGCGCGCCAGAGCGGTGACGTCGCGCCCTCGAAGGACTTCCGCTCGCGGCGTTACCGCGCCTCGCTGTGCGTACCGGTCATCAGGGCGGCGAGGTCCTCGGGTGCGAGGAATGAGGGCGGGGGCGGCGGGCCCCAGCTGAACAGGCCCTTGGCGCCTTCCAGATCCTCCGGCGTCCACAGCTGGTCGTCGACGATGCAGTCCATGTCGGAGTAGTACTCGCTGAAGTTGCCCGCCGGGTCTTTCAGGTACCAGAAGAAGTTCGAGCCGGCGTGGTGGCGGCCCAGACCCCAGACGTGCCGTTCGGGGTGGTCCTCCAGCATGGAGGACGCTCCGCGGCCCACCTCGTCGATGTCGTCGACCTGCCAGGAGGAGTGGTGCAGGAAGGCCACCGGGGCGGCCAGGACCATGATGTTGTGGTGGTCAGTGGAACAGCGCAGGAAGGCCCCGTGATCCTTGATGTGGTCGGACGCCTTGAAGCCGAGCCCGTCACGGAAGAAAGCGGTGGTGGTCTCGAAGTCGGTGGTGCCGACGACGGCGTGACCCAGCTTGCGGGGCCGTACGCGACCGGTGCGCAGGACGCCGGCGGCACGGCTGCCGGCGCGGTCGGGGCGGCCGGGCCCGTTGTAGACGGTGGCCGCGACCGGGTCCTGGGCCAGCCTGGGGGTGACCTCCAGGACTGCCCGCACGGCGGTCGCCCGGTCGTACGCGGTCAGCGTTCCCTTCTCGACGATGGACTCGACGCCGAGCCTCTTGAGCCGGGAGGCGGCCGCCGCCAGGTCGTCCGGGGTGTCGACGCCTATATTCACCCCGCCCAGGCGGCGGGTCGGCGCGTGGACGATGCGCAGTTGGCGTCCGCCGTCGAGGCTGGCGAACCAGCCGTCACCGTCCGGGGTGAGGCCGAAGTCGGTGTAGTAGGCGCCGGTTTCGGCGACGTTGGGGACCCCCATGGTGATGGAGGTCAGACGGTGCAGTGCCACGGTGGACTCCTTGACTTCTCTGTCTGTCGGGTCCGGGCGACTCAGGCGACGAAGGTCTGGCGCAGTTCGCCGATGCCCTCGATGCCGCTGACGAGTTCGTCACCGGCGGACAGCCAGCGCTGCGGGTCGCGTCCGAGGCCCACGCCTGCCGGGGTGCCGGTGAAGATGACGTCGCCGGGCAGCAGCGGCAGTACGGCGGACAGCTTGCTGATCAGGGCGGGGACAGAGAAGACCAGGTCGCGGGTACGGCCCTTTTGGACCTCCTCGCCGTTGACGGCACAGCGCAGCTCGAGGTCGTCGGGGTTGTCGAACTCGTCGGGTGTGACCAGCCAGGGTCCTATGGGCGTGAAGCCGGGGAACGACTTGCCCAGGCTGAACTGGGGTACTGGTCCCGCCAGTTGGGAGACACGCTCGGAGATGTCCTGACCGACCGCCAGTCCGGCGACGTGGTCCCATGCGTTCTCCTCGGACACGTCCTTGGCGTGACGGCCGATGACGGCGACCAGTTCGACCTCCCAGTCGGTGTTGCCGCCGGCCGGCAGCCGCACTTCGGTGACGGGGCCACTCATGCTGGTGACGAACTTGGTGAAGACCGGCGGCAGCCCTTCGGGCACGGCGAATCCGGACTCGGAGGCGTGGTCCCGATAGTTCAGGCCGATCGCCAGTATCTGCCGCGGGGCCGGGACGGGGGACCCCAGATCCGCCGGATCGAATGGCACGCCCTTGGGCAGGTCGGCAGCCGCGGCCCAGCTCCGGAACACCTCCCACCGCTCGTAGACAGCCTGCGGGTCGGCGGAGAAGCTGCCGTCACTGGCCCGTTCGACGTCGACGGCCATGCCGTCGACGACGAGGACCAGACGGCCGGAGAGATTGGCGATACGCACGATGGGTCTCCCGCAGGGAACGGAGGGCCGGCCGTCCGGGGCCGCGCCGCGGAGTGGCGCCGGTGCCTCTGCCAGCCCTCTGAATTCAGCATGATGATTATCTCGATATTTGCGCTCGCCTGGCCGCAGCGTCAAGAAGAGCGCGTAAAATCGTCACGATGAATATCGTGACCTCGAGGAGTTGACGTGACTGCCACCCCGGACCGTCCCGCAGGCTCGCCCCAGCGGGCGGCATCGGGCCGCGCGGAGCGGGCTGCGGAACGGGTCACGCAGCTGGTCGAGGGCGTGGCCGCCGGCACCCGGCTCGGCACCAAGGAGGAGCTGCGGACGCTCTGCCAGGTGTCCGTAGGCACGTTCAACGAGGCGCTGCGCCTGCTGCAGGCCCGCGGCCTGGTCACGGTCAAACCCGGCCCCGGCGGTGGGCTGTTCAGCTCCGAGCAGTCCCCCATGGTCCGCCTCGGCAATTCCGTCCTCGCGCTGGACGCGCAGGCGAGCAGCGTCGCCGACGCCATCCGCATCCGCGACGCTCTCGACCCGTTGCTGATCGAGGATGCGCTCTGGCACGGCTCTCCGGCCGACATCGCCGGCCTGCACCAGCATGTGACCGAGATGAAGGACGCCGTCGACGGCACCGACCCGGTCGCCTTCGTGCACGCCAACTGGCGCCTGCACGCGGCCATCGCCTCGATCAGCCCGAACACCCTGCTCGGCTCGCTCTACACGCACCTGCTCGACCTGATCGAGAGCCACACCCTGTCGGTACTGCCCACTGGTGACCAACCGCTCGGCGAGTACATCGCGCAGCGGTACGCATTGCACCGGTCCCTCGTCGACGCGCTGGAGCGCCGTGACCGGGAGGAGGCACTGCGTCTCATCCACGAACACCACACCTCCCAGCAGACCGCCGATGAACTCGTCACCCGCCGCTGACCCTGTCCCGCATCGAAGTCACCCGCTCAGTGGGCAGGTCCGCAGGAGCCGGCAGAAGACGGTCGGCGAACCAGTCGGCGACCGTGGTGTGCTTCTCCAAGGAGTGGTTGTAGAGGCAGTGGTCGCCGTCGGCCCACTCGAGCCAGGTCTTGTCCCTGCTGGCGGCGCCGGTGAACAGCGCGTGGGCGTTCTCCACGAGGAAGACCTTGTCCGGGATGCCGTGCAGGACGAGCAGCGGACATACCAGCCGCGCCAGATCGTCCTCGCCCAGCGCGAGTTCGCCGAGGGACCGCAGTGCCTTGGCCGTGTCGGCGATGCCGAGCAGGAGCCGGGCCTTCTCCGCCATGCGCGGGTAGCGGGTCGGGAACTCGACGGGGCTGACGGTTCCGCCGTTGACGCAGCAGGCCTGGATACGGTGGTCGGCGATCGCCGCGGAGGCCGCGAGGAATCCGCCCATGCTGTTGCCCCAGACACCGACGCGGTCACCGAGCCTGACATCGTCGACGATCCAACTGACCATGGCTGAGAAGGCGTTCGTGAAGTCGGCGGCCAGGGACAGGCCGCCGAAGAGCCTGGTCTCGCCCTGGCCGGGGGCGTCGGCCAGCAGTACCGCCATGCCACGCTCCAGCAGGTGGAGCGCGCCGGTGTAGTACTCCTCGCGCCACCCGTCGAAGCCGCCGACGACGATCACGGTCGCGGGTGCGGTCTCGTGAGAGGGCAGCAGCAGCCACCCGTAGAGCTGCCCATCGCCCCAGGGGATGGACACGTGTTCCACCGGGGGGTCGTGCAACGCGCCGGCGTGTCCGAATGCCTCGATGAGGTGCCGGTACAGCACCTTCTTGTCCGGGTCGCCGTCGGGCAGCGGGACCTGCCCGAAGCGGTAGCAGGCCGCGGCAGCGAGATACCAGGCGCGGGCGGTCGTACGATGTCCGGCCGCGAGGGCGGCGTCGGCGCGCTCCGCGTCGCGCCGGCCCAGGGCCATGGCGACGTGCTGCCAGGCTTCGCCCTGGTCGGCACGTGCGTGCAGTTCCACCGCGTCGGCCCATTCCATGCCGTTGCCCAGCAGGCGCTGCATCGGCATGGCGCGCTTGTGGGCCTGGTTGGCCGCGAGCAGGGCGGCGGAGGCGAGGGTGGTGCGGCTGCGGGACGGTTCGCCGGTGGTCATGTGCGGCTCCCCTCCCGCAGGTGCGGTCGCATCTGGTGGCGCAGGGAGTCGACGAGTACGTCCGCCCGGTCGGCGCGGGCGGTGCCGAAGACGTAGAAGTCCGGGCGCACGAGGGCGAGGTCGGCGTTGTTCTCGGTGAGCCAGCGGGTGGCGTCGGCGTCCATGTCGATGACGGCTCCGGGAATCCTGGCGCGAGTGACGTGGACGATGCGGGCGCCCAGTGTCCGCAGGAAGGCGTGCTGGTCGTCGTCGAGCGGCAGCCGGCCGGGCGGGACGGCGGTCATGAGTGTCCAGCCGTTTCCGACGAGGTCGTCGAACAGGCCGGTGCGACCGTGCCAGTGGACGCGTGGCTGGACACCGAGGGTGCCTGCCGGGCCGGCCGGCGTGCCTCGACCGTCACGGTGGAGCAGCCCGTCGGTCAGCACGGGGAACGGCGGGGGCGGAGGAACGTCGCCGGTGAGGAAGGCGTGATCGCGGGCGGCAGCCTGTTCGGGGTCGGAGATGCACACGATGCGACCGAGTTCCATGGACGTGGTGATGACGCTGTGCACATGGGGCCGGCGTTCCTGGGTGTAGGTGTCCAGGAGGGAGTCGCCGAACCGTCCGGCCAGGACGAGGTCCAGTTTCCATGCCAGGTTCGCGGCGTCCCTGATGCCCGAGCACATGCCCTGCCCCAGGAAGGGCGGCATGAGGTGCGCCGCGTCACCGATGAGCAGGGTACGGTCGCGGCGGAAGGAATCGGCGAGCAGGGAGCGGAACGTGTAGACGGTGCGGCGGATGATGGTGGCCTCGGCCGGGGTGATCTTCCACCGGGCCAGCAACTCCCAGCAGCGGGCTTCCTCTGTCATGTGGTGTGCGTCCTCGCCCGGCAGGAGCATGAACTCCCAGCGGCTGTGCGCGCGGCCGAGCCGGCGGAACAGGGAGACGGGGCGGTCGGGGTCGCAGTACTGACCCGCTTCGGGCATGTCGATGTGGATGTCGGGATCGTGGAGTTCGAGGTCGACGACGAGCCAGTCCTCCTCGAATCCGAGGTCGTCCCAGCTCACCCCGGCGGCCTGCCGGACGACGGAGTTGGCGCCGTCGGCCCCGATGAGCCATGCCGCGGTGACCGTACGGGTGGGGCCGTCGGGTCTCCAGGTGCCGTCGACGACGGCACCGTGGGCGAGGGTGACTTCGACGTGGTCGTCGTGGTGTTCGATCCGGGTGGCGTTCCATCCCCCGTGCACTTCGACGGAGGGACGGCGCTGGACGGCCGCCAGCAGTACGTCCTGAAGGTCCGGCTGGTACATGAGGTAGTCGGACTTCCAGCCCGAGGGCGTGGGCTGGTTCCAGTCGAAGTGCAGCAGAACGTCACCGTTGCCGTTGAGCCAGTCGTAGTCGGGTACGGGGATGGCGTACGGCTCGAACTCGTGAGCAGCGCCGACTGCCTGCAGGACGCGCATGACCTCGTGGTCGACGTGGCCGGCACGGGGCAGCGGGTAGGCAGTGGGCCAGCGCTCGAAGACGCCGACCTGGTGGCCGCGCCGGCCGAGCAGTGCGGCCATGGTCTGGCCGACGGGCCCGAAGCCGATCTGGATGATGTCGAAGTCCCAGCGCGTGGGCGTGTCCGGCTGCGAGGTCATGTCGTCTCCTTGGAGAGGTGCGGGTGACTGGTGGCGTGGCGCGCGAGGAGGCGCAGGCCGGCGCTGTTGCGTCCGGCCGTGGGTGGGTGTGGGCGGCGCCCCGGCCCCCGGTCACGGGCAGCTTGGTGCACGTCCCGTACGCCTCGGACCGTGTCCGTACGCGAGGGATACAGGCGAGTGGTGGTGTTTACCGGCGGGCTGCGGTGTCGGAGGGCAGCTCGTTGAAACGGTCGCGGTACTCGCCGGCGAAGCGGCCCAGGTGGGATGCGCCCCACCGGTAGGCGATGGTGCCGACCTGGTCGGTGGAGGTGAGGATGTCCTCACGGATCCGGTCCAGCCGCAGGTTGCGCACGTAGCTCATCGGGGACAGGCCGAGCCGGTCGCAGAACGCGGAGCTGATGGTCCGCGGACTGCAGTCGGCAGCGGCTGCGATGTCACCCAGAGTGATGCGCTCGGTCAGGTGCGTTTCGATGAACGCGAGGGCTGCGCGCAAAGAGCGCGGGTAGCCCGGTTGAGGGCTGTCCCGTAGCTCGCGGGTGTGCGAGTGCGGCTGAGCGAGCAGCAGGGCGGTGACGATGCACCGCAACTGGCTGCGCTGCAGGTCCGCACGCTGGAACAGGGGGTCTCCCGAGTCCAGTTGCTCCACGAGGGAACGGACCAGCAGCCGTACCGCCCGGCCCTTGGGTTTGGCGAGATCCAGAGCGAAGTCGAAGCGCACCGTGGACACCGGTGTGTGCCCGGTCAGCGCGGCGAACTCCTGGTCGACCAGGGCGGCGTCGATCTTCAGCCCCAGAAACCGCGTCTGCGTGCGGCGGGGCCGCAGCTCCTGGGTGTCGCCGGGGTTGACGACTCCTCCGGTGGTCTTGTCGAGCGTCGCGCGCAGGCTGCCGCAGGACGCCTCGATCTCACCGGAAACGCCGATGTTGATGAAGTAGGAGCCGCGACGACCAGGTACCGAAGCGACGCGAACGTCGAGTGGCGAGGCGAAGTATCCGACCGCGAAGTCGTGGGCGGCTACGCCGCGCAGTTCGTGGTCACCGCTGCTCAGACCGCCCAGAGGGGCGGTGGTGATCGAGCCGCCGAACAGCCGTGTGGCAGCGTTGAGCAGGTCGACGGGGTTCTGGGATCTGGTGATACGGAAGCCGCGCAGCGGAGTGCTCACAGTCTTGCCTCCCTTCGGTCCTGCTCGGTGCCTGTGTCCCGTGACCCCCGACAGCGCCCAGTGTCAGTGTGCCACCGGAGGACTGCCCGGCGGGAGCCTGACCAGCGGTTCCGCGTCCAGCAGGACGAACAGGACGGTGCAGGGAGCATCCGACCGGTTGTCCCAGGCGTGGGTCGTACCACGCTGGATCAGTACGTCGCCCGGCCGCATCACCGCCTCGTCCTCACCGACGACGGCGACGATCTCACCGGTGACGACGAAGGCGTAGTCGAGCGATTCGGTCCGGTGCAGGTAAGGAACGCTGCCCTGTTCCCGCGGTCCGAACTCGACGACCCGCAGCACCCCTCCGCCGCGCGGGGGCGGCAGGGGAACATCGGGGCCGACCGGATCGGTGTACGCGGCGTCGTTGCGCGGCGTTCCCTCGTGCAGCCACAGGTTGGCCACCTGCGCGCCGGCGGTGGTCTGCACGTGGGGGCACTCGGCGTCCACGACGATGGCGGCCTGTCCCGACGCGGTGTGTCCGGTGACGATCCGGCGGACGCGGCGCATCAGCTGTCCTTCCTCGGAAGGCTTTGCAGGCGCCGCCAGAGTATGTGGCTGGGGCGGGCCTCCCCTCCCATGACCATGGGCGGTGTGTCCAGCTTGAGGGTGTCGCCGTCCTCGAAGACGCACAGACGGGTCAGGTCCGAGCCCACGAGGTTGGGGAAGGTCGCGATCGTCACGTGGTGGGCCACCGTACGTGCCGCCTCGTCGACCTCCCAGGTGCCCGCGTAGCAGATGATCGAGCCATAGGCGTCAGCCTTTTCCCGGAGGCTGCCGCCGTCGAGCGAGGCGTCGGCGAAACGCGGTCGGTCCGTCAGCGTCAGGTGAGCGCTCATCGTGCCTTCGGGGGTGTAGATGAGCAGTCCGGAGCAGCGTTCGGCCGGCCCGAGTGGCGGATCGACGGGGCCGTCGTGGGTGAAGACCTTCCAGTCGGCCAACGTCCAGCTGCCGACGAGCTGCGACCGCAGTCGTTCCATGAGGGCGGTTCCTTGTCTCTGCGGGCCAGTCACATCGGCGGGGCGACGAACAGCGCGGGGTCGATGTCGTTGTGGGACTTGGCGGCGATGAACTCGTTCATCTCGTCCGCCGTGCCCCATTGGTCGGCGTTGGCGGGATCCTTCAGGTCGAAGACGTGCGGGTGCCAGGTGTCCTCGTCGATGACCTCCAGCTCGGTGGTGTACTCGACGGTGTTGCCGGCCCGGTCGAGGAAGTAGCTGAAGGAGTTGTCGCCGGCTCGGTGGCGTCCCGGGCCCCACAGTCGCTCGATGCCCTGGCGCTTCATCCGGCCCGTGCCGCGCATGAACTCGTCCACCCCGCGCATCTCGAAGGACGCGTGGTGGAAGGCCGCGTGCGGGCCGCGGACGATGCCGAAGCTGTGGTGGAAGGTGTTGCAGCGCAGGAACCACATGATCTCGCCGCGACCCCCGACGCACATGGTGTCCGAGAGCCGGAAGCCGAGGTGCTTGATGTACCAGGCCACGGTGGCCTCGGGAGTGGGTGAGTTCATCAGCACGTGGGACAGGCGCACCGGGATCGACTCCCTGGCCTCGATCCTGCGGTGGCGGCGCGGGGTGACATCGGCGGAGACCTCCACCACGCGGCCCTCGTTGTCGAAGAAGCGGACCGCGTAGCCTCCCCCGGGGGTGTCCAGCAGTTTCGGTTCGTGGACCAGCCGCACTCCCTGCCTGGTCAGCTGCGTGGCCAGGGCGTCGACATCGGCTGCGTCGGCGGCACCGAACGCGAGGAGGTCGGTGCGCTTCTGCGCGTCCTTGCGCAGCCGTACCACGTACTGTTCCGGTGATCCCTCGGCTGCGAGGAACGAGACACCGCTGTCACTCGCGGTCTCGGTCAGTCCCCACAGCTCGGTGTAGAACTGGCGCTGCTCGGCGAAGTTCGGCATGGCGACATCGACGTGCCGCAGGTGAGTGATCAGGCTGCTGTTGCTCATGGTTGTTCTCCCTGGATGAGCTGGGTGGACCAGCTGGGTCAGCTGAGGTGTTCGGCCAGCCAGTCGGCGACAGTGGGCAGCACGGGCCCCTCTCCCATGTGACCGCCGGGGAACATCCGGGCCGTCTTGGGGCTTCCGTGCTCCAGGGCGAGGTGGATGTCGGCGGAGGCGTTCTGCAGGTCGTCCTTGCCGTTGACCATCAGCAGCGGGCAGGAAGGCAGGTCCAGGACGCCCTGGTCGAGCAGGGACAGCTCCGGGCAGCGGGCGACGTAGTCCTCGAAGGTCGTGCCGCCGAAGATGCGCGCCCTGGCCGGCATGAGGTCCATCAGATAGGACGAGGCTTTGCGGCTGCGCTCCTGCCACTCGGGCTGGAACGTCAGGTGGACGCCGCCTCCCCAGTTGACGGCCGCGGCCAGCTGGTCACGGTGCGTGTGTGCGAGCTTCATCGCCCAGTAACCCCCGAACGACAGCCCCAAAGCCGCCACTCGGTCCGCGTCCAGGTCCTCCTGATCGCGCAGCCAGGCGAAGACCGGGTCCCACTGCCGCTCGGCGTCAGGGCCGGCGTGCAGCGGCGACTGCCCCACTCCGGGCTTGTCGATGTGCAGGGTGGCGAAGCCTCGCTCGCGCAGCAGCCTGCCGCGCGCGTAGCTCTCCTCTTTCCACACGTCGATCCCGCCCCACATCATGACCACCGGCGGCCGGGTCACTTCCCCAGGCGGGCGTGCCACGAAGAAGCGCAGCACGTCTCCCTCTCCGGCCCGGCCTTCGAAGGGCACCTCGACGTGCCGGACGCGGGTGTGCTCCAGTGCGGACACCTTCCCGAAGTACTCCACGGCCCGGTGGTAGGCGGCCAGCTTGGCCGGGTGCAGCGGGGAGGGGTAACGGCCCAGGAACGCGAACTGGTAGGCCTGCCACCAGTTCTCCAGGGCGTCCTCGCGGTCACCGCTCTCCTCCGCCTTGCTCGCCCGCGCCGCGAAGTCCTCGGCTCCCGCCAGCCAGTGCCTCGCCCACGTTTCGGGATCGAGCCCCGGCAGCGTCTCGATGTGCCGCGCGGCGGCGTCATGGCCGATGGCGTTGAACGGGTTCTTGCGCTGTTCGAGGTGTTCGCGCAGCCACTGCTGGGCCTCGGGCAGGGTTCGGGAAGTTGTGGCAGGCATCTGTCTCTCCTTGTGCGTCGTGCCGACGGCGGGCCGCGTGTGCGCCCTCTCCCGGGTGTTTGCACGGGTGGTCACACGGGCTCGGCCATCTGCCGATGGCAGGCGTCGACCAGCGGGTACGCCTCGTGGTGGCGTTGCGCCTGCTCCAGGTCGGCGATCTTCACCGAGGTCCGGACAAGCGTGCGGCACCGCGGCGCGCGCCGACCGACGAACGCCTTGAGCCCCGCGCCGACCGACTGGTGTCGCTCGAGTTCCCGGGCCAGCACCAGCCCGTCCTCGATGGCCAAGGCCGCGCCGCTGGCCATCTGCGGCGCGGGCGCATGTGCGGCGTCACCGATGACAACGCAGTTCCCGCGGTTCCAGGCACCGTCCAGGAACACCGTCTGAACCGGACGGCGTACCACCGACTCCGAGGCGGACACCAGGGCGCGGAACTCCTCCACCCGGCCCGGGAAGACCTCCAGCAACTGATGCAGGCGCGGGGCGAGTTCGGCGTCGGGGATGACGCTCGGTTCCACCCCGTTCTCCGTCAGGAACACGTACGCCTGGCTCCCCGAGATCGGCACGAGCCCGGCCGTGTTCACCTTGCCGGCGAACTGATGGACACCCGTGGCCCACACCGGGCGCGGCACCAGGGCCCGCCACACCATCTGGCCGTGGTATTCGATCGAGGCCTCGAAGCCCAGCAGACCCCTCACCGACGAGCGGATACCGTCCGCGCCCACCACGACATCGGGATGCCGGACCGAGCCGTCCGACAGTTCCACGCCGACCGGGTCCCCCTGGTCCACCGCCGTGACAGTCAGCCCGCGATGGAGCACGACACCCGACCGCTCAGCCTCCCTGTGCAGGATCTGGTGCAGCTTCGGGCGCGCGATACCGACCATCGCAGGACGTCGTGCACCGATGAGACGCGGCAGTTGCACCTCGTCCACTGCGACACCGTCGACGTCCACATGCGTGATCGCACTCATGCCGTAGCCTTCGGCCCGGCACAGGTCGGCCAGCCCCATCTCGTCCAGCGCGCGCAGCGACGGCCCGGTCAGACACAACCCCCACCCGGACGTCGCCGCGGCCGGGCTGATCTCGGCGATCTCGACCTGCCACCCCGAGCGAGCCAGAGAAATGCCTGCGGTCAGACCTGCCACTCCCGCGCCCACGATCAAAGCCGTCCGCGCATCGCGATAAGTCTTCATGTACGCCTCCTGAGCGCCGATTCGTGTCCACCGTATGAACCGCCATCGCTCCGCCTTGTCCGAATCAGGAGGCGACCATCCGAACCTGGCAATGGATGTCTGCGAAGTTTCCGGCAGGTGTCCTTCGTGCGTTCCTGTCGCGCGACCTCGAAGCCGCCGCCCATGGCGGGGATGAGGTGGGTGCCAGAGAGAAGGTCGAGCACGGCACGGGCCAGAGGGCCGATGGCGTCCCGCCGTGTGGTGTAGGCGATCAAGGGTGAGGTGTGCGCGGGCTTGCTCCCGGGGCGCACGCCCGCGAGAGGCTTCTGCTCCCTGCGCATGAGGCAGCCACCGTGCAACTCTCCGTGGTGAACGGGCAGTTCAACGCAGGAGGTGCGCGGTGGCCTTGTCCCAGTCCGGCTTACTCCGCCTGCTGGAGCCACTACGTTCGGCGGACGGACTCGAACTCGTGCGGAACGTGGCCGAGCGGATGTTACAGGAGCTGATCGAGTCCGAGGCCGCGGCCCGGATCGGCGCCGAGTGGAACGAGCACACCGAGACTCGCACCGCCTACGGCAACGGGCACCGCGGCAAGACCCCGACCACGCAGGCCGGCGACCTCGGCCTTGCACCTGCCGAAAAACTCATCCGTCCTGGTGGGGGCTGGTGTACGGGTGGTGTCGAGCGCGGGCGCTCGGGCGGGTGCTCTGGGCACCTGGTGAGTGCCCCGGCAGGATGATCTGTCGTGCTGCTTCGACTTGCCTGTCTGGGTGTGGCGAACGTGTTCGCCCTGCTGCGGCTGCTGCCGGTGAGCAACCAGGACAAGGACGCGGAGATCCTCGCGCTGCGTCATCAGATCACGGTGCTGGAACGCCGGCTCGGCCGGGATCGGGTGCGGTTCACCCCGAGTGACCGGGTGTTCCCGGCCGCGCTGCCGCACCGGCTCCCGCGCGGTGTGCTGCGCCGGGCACGGCTGCTGGTGCGCCCGGACACTGTGCTGCGTCTGGCGCGGGAGAATCCCGGCTGGGGCTACCGGCGCATCCACGGCGAGCCGCTGGTTCTGGGCGTGCAGGTGGCCGCCTCCACGGTGCGGGAGATCCTGAAGGAGGCGGGGATCGACCCGGCACCCGAGCGGGCTTCCAGCACCTGGACGGACTCTCTGCGCTCCCACGCCGATGCCCTGCCGGCATGTGACTTCTTCGAAGCGGTCACCCCGTCCGGGGCGCGGCTGTACGTGTTCGCGGTGACCGGGCACGCCGACCGGCGCATCCGCATCCTGGGCACGATGGCGCACCCGACCGCCTCCTGGGCGGCACAGGCCGCCAGGAACCTCGTCATGGACCTCGATGACACCGGCTGCCGGACCCGGTTCATGATCCGCGACCGCGACGGGAAGTACCCCGCCCTGTTCGACACCGTCCTTGAGGATGCGGGCCCTCATTGGAGTTGGACTCCGGCGACGTCGAACCTACGCCGCCAATGAAGTAGAACCGCGTCTCACCTGGGCAAACGCGCTCTGCTGCTCTTGGGAATGGGCTGACACTTCGGGCAGAAGTAGCTGGACCGGTTCATCCAGGGCCGCCTGCGCATCGGCGTACCGCACCGCCGGCAGGGCAGCCCTTCCCTGCCGTACGCGTCCAGCGAGCGGTCGAAGTACCCCGACTCGCCGTTGACGTTGACGTACAGGCTGTCGAAGCTGGTGCCGCCGACCGACAGGGCCGCGTTCATCACGTCCCGTACGTGGCCGAGGAGTTCGGCGGTGCGCGGCCGGGTGAAGCCGGAGGTCGGCCGCTCGTAGTGGATGCGGGCGCGCCAGAGGGCCTCGTCCGCGTAGATGTTGCCGACTCCGCTGATCAACGACTGGTCGAGCAGCGCCCTCTTGATGGTGGACCGCTTCCGGCGCAGCGCCTCGTGGAAGGCCTCGTCGTCGAACATCGGGTCGAGGGGGTCGCGGGCGATGTGCGCGATGACGTCCGGCAGCCCGTCGAGGGTGTTGTCGTGCAACGACAGCCCGCCGAAGGTGCGTTGGTCGACGAAGCGGAGTTCCGTACCCAGGCCGTCGGCGAACCGGACGCGGATGCGCAGGTGCTTCTCGTCCGGTGCCTCGTGCGGCTGCACCAGCAGCTGGCCGCTCATGCCGAGGTGCGCGAGGATCGACTGGTTCGTGTCCTCCAGCGGCAGCCACAGGTACTTGCCGCGCCGGCTCGGGGTGCCGACGCGGTGGCCCTTGAGCCGGTGGGTGAAGTCGTCGGCGCCGGCCAGGTGCCGGCGTACGGCACGCGGGTGCAGGACCTCGGCCTCGGCCACGACCCGGTGGGCGACCCACCGCTCCAGGCCGCGCCGTACGACCTCGACCTCGGGCAATTCAGGCATCGGGACTCCCGTGCAGGACCGTGGACGATCCGAGCGCCCGCCTCCGTGGAAGGTGGCGGGCGCTCGGGCTGCGCTGTTCGTCAGGCGGAGGCGGCGGACGACGACGGGCCGTCGTCCTCCTCGGCTTCGGCCTTGGCGGCCTGCTCGGCAGCCGCGGCCTCGGCGCGTTCGTCCGCCGCGGCGCGGATGGCGCGCCAGGCGGACTCGGCGGCCTGCTGCTCCGCCTCCTTCTTGCTGCGGCCGGTGCCGGTGCCGTACGAGACGCCTCCGACGCGGGCGGCAGCAGTGAAGGTCTTCTCGTGGTCGGGGCCGGTCTCCGTGACCAGGTACTCGGGCACGCCGAGGCCCTCCGTCGCGGTGAGCTCCTGGAGACTGGTCTTCCAGTCCAGGCCGGCTCCGAGGTTCGAGGACTTCTCGATCAGCGGGTCGAAGAGCCGGTGCACCAGCTCGGACGCCGAATCGAGGCCCTGGTCGAGATAGACCGCACCGATCACCGCTTCCAGGGTGTCGGCGAGGATGGACGCCTTGTCCCGGCCGCCCGTGCCCTCTTCACCACGGCCGAGCCGGATGAAGGAGCCCAGGTCGAGACCGCGGCCCACTTCCGCGAGCGCACGCGAGTTCACCACCGCGGCCCGGAGCTTGGCCAGCTGGCCCTCGGGCAGGTCCGGGTGGGTGTTGTACAGCGTGTCCGTGACGACGAGGCCGAGGACGGAGTCACCGAGGAACTCCAGCCGCTCGTTCGTCGGCAGGCCGCCGTTCTCGTACGCGTAGGAACGGTGGGTCAGCGCACGCACCAGAAGGGCGGACTCGAGCTTGTAGCCGAGCCGCCCTTCCAGAAGCGTGTGGGACGAGGCCGTGCTGTCCGCCTTCTTCTTGGCGGTTGGGTCCGCCTTGGGCTCTTCGCCCTTCTTGGGACTGGACACAGTGCCTCTCACCTGGCCGCTCAGACTTCGAGGACCTGGCGCTTGTTGTAGGTGCCGCAAGACGGGCACGCGATGTGCTGCAGCTTGGGCTCGTGGCAGCGCTCGCACGCAACCAGGGTGGGGACCGCAGCCTTCCACTGCGACCGGCGGTGGCGCGTGTTGCTGCGCGACATCTTCCGCTTCGGAACAGCCACGGCTACTTCTCCTGCTTCTCGTCGACGCCCGCTTCCGCGTCAGCGCCGCTCATCTCGTCCTTCTCGCCGTCCCTGGTGGGACCGGCGAGTCCCTGCAAAGCCGCCCAACGGATGTCGACGGCATCATGGTGGTGGTCCGGGTCGTCCGCGAGCCGGGCTCCGCACTCGGAGCACAGGCCCGGACAGTCGTCCTGGCACACCGGCTGCATCGGCAGTGCGAGCACCACCGCATCACGCAGCACGGGTTCGAGGTCGAACAGGCCGTCCTCGATGAAGAACCTGTCCTCGTCGTCCTCGGCGTCGTCGCCCGGTTCCGCGATCACGCGGCCCCGGTCGTCGGCGTCAGGGTACGAGAACAGTTCCTGGAAGTCCGCTTCGAGCTCCTGCCCGAGCGGCTCCAGACACCTTACGCACTCCCCCTCGGCCTGTGCACGGGCGGTGCCTGTGACGAGCACACCTTCCATGACCGACTCAAGCCGGAGTTCGAGCTCCACCGGGGCGCCCTGCGGCACTCCGATGACTCCCTTGATACCGAAGTCCTCGGGAGCGTCGATCATGCGGGTCAGGCGCTGCAAGGCACCGGGACGCCGCCCCAGCTCGTGTGTGTCGAACACGAACGGGTTGCGGTGGTCGAGGCGCGCGTGAGGAGCCATTCCTGCTTTCGATCTTCGAGTTCAGAGGGACGCCGTCCGGAGATGTCTCCGGGCAGCGTGGATCGCGGACGTAGACGCGACCGAAGAGCCAGGATACTGGACCTTTCGCTGTCGGCCCAATCCGCCCCGGTTCCTACAGTCCCCGGCCCTGTTCGTAGGCGCGCAGCTGCTCCGGGGTGATCATGCCGGTGTCGAAGAGGCTGGTCTCGTCGAGCGCGTACGACTGGTGCTGCTGGTGCTGGGCCGGCTGCTGCTGGGGGTCGTAGACGGGCTGCTGGCCGGTGTCGTAGCCCTGGTAGGCGGCGGCGTACGGATCGGCCTGCTGGTAGCCGTAGGGGTCCTGCTGGTAGCCGTACGCGTCCTGCTGGGCATAGGCGGGCTGCTGCTGGGGGTAGCCGTACGGGTCCTGGGCCACCGGCTGCTGGTCGTACTGCGGCTGCTGCTGGGACGGGATCACGGGCTGCTCGGCCGGTGCCGCCTGGGCCGCCTGGGCGTCCTGGTCGGCGAGGGCCGCGAGGTCGGCCAGGTAGTCGGCGTCGCTGGAGTGCTGGAACGTCGTGTTGTCGTCGGCCAGGGCGCCGAGGTCGTCGCTGGCGATCCGGCCGTGCAGCTTGGCGCGGCCCTTGCCGACCGCCTCCAGGGTCTTGGCGAGGACCGCCTCGAAGGCGCCGAGCTTGGCGTCGACGTAGGCGTCGGCGTCCCGGCGCAGGGTCTCGGGGTCGTGGCTGCGCTCGGGGGCGTCCTCGTCCTCGTAGCCCTGCTCGTCGAGGCCGGGGCCGGTGCCGAGCAGCTTCTCGCGGCCGCGGCCGACCGAGCCGAGGGTCTTGGTGAGGACCACCTCGAAGTTGGCGAGCTTGGAGTCGACGTAGTCGTCGGCGTCGGCGCGGACCTCCTCGGCCTCCCGGCCGGCCTCCGCGAGGATCCGGTCGGCCTCGGCCTGGGAGCGGCGGGCCACCTCGGTGTCGGAGATCAGCGAGCCGCGCTCGGCGTGCGCGGTCTCGATGATCCGGTCGGCCTCCATACGGGCCTGCTCGACCATCTGGTCCCGGCCGCCGATCAGCTCCTCGGCCTGCGCGAGCGAGCCGGGCAGCGCCTGGCGCAGCTCTTCGAGCATCGCGAGCAGTTCGGCGCGGTTGACCACGCACGACGCCGACATGGGCATGGACCGGGCGCCGGAGACCGTGCTCACGATCTCGTCGAGCTTCTTCTGCACGTCCACCTGTGCTCGCCACTCTCTACAGCTGGGTTGGAGACGGACGGGACGACTGTAGCCCCATCAGTCCTTGCCGAGACGCTTGTTGAGGGCCTCCAGAACGGCCGGCGGAACCAGGTGGGCGATGTCGCCGCCCCACTGGGCCACCTCCTTGACCAGCGAGGAGGAGAGGAAACTGTAGGTCGGGTTGGTCGGTACGAAGAGCGTCTCGACACCCGACAGGCCGTTGTTCATCTGGGCCATCTGCAGCTCGTAGTCGAAGTCGCTGACGGCCCGCAGGCCCTTCACGATGGCGGGGATCTCGCGCTGCTTGCAGAAGTCGACGAGGAGGCCGTGGAAGGCCTCGACCCGGACGTTGCCGTAGTCGGCGGTGACCGTGCGGATCAGGTCGATCCGCTCGTCGATCTCGAACAGGCCCTTCTTGGACTTGTTGATCATCACCGCGACGTAGACCTCGTCGTAGAGACGTGACGCACGGGCAATGATGTCGAGGTGTCCGTTGGTGATCGGGTCGAACGACCCGGGACAGACGGCGCGGCGCACTTGAGATCCCTCGCTCTCCGGTCCGGTCATCGTGCGTCTTCGCACGTAGAGGCGGCGCGACCGTACCAAAACGTTCCCTCGCCGTAGCGACGGGACCGGAGGGCCTCGAAGCCGGTCGGCCAGTGGAAATCGCCGCCTCTGGTGCTGCGCTCCACGGTGACGAGGGCATCGGGCGCGAGCCAGCCCTGCGAGTGGAGTGTGAGGAGAATCTCCCGAAGATCGTCGTCCGAGACGGCGTACGGGGGGTCGAGGAAGACGAGGTCGTACGGCGGGGTCGGCGCCGGCGACTGGATGACCTGCTCGGCCTTGCCCGCTCTTACCTCGGCGCCGGGAAGGCCCAGATTCTTTACGTTTTCACGTACGACGCGGGCGGCTCTGGGGTCGGCCTCGACGAGGAGGGTGTGGCCGGCGCCCCGGGAGAGGGCCTCCAGGCCTACGGCGCCTGAGCCGGCGTAGAGGTCGAGGACGCGTTCGCCGTCCAGGGCGCCGCCGAGGAGGGACTGCCAGGTGGAGAAGAGGCCCTCGCGTGCGCGGTCGGACGTCGGCCGGGTTCCTGTGCCGGGCGGCACGGAGAGGCGCCGTCCGCCTGCCTGGCCGGCGATCACGCGGGTCATGGGGGGTCCTTCTTCGAGGGCGGCTTTACGCGTTCAGTCTGGCAGGCCCACGGGGGTGGGTGCCTGGTCCGGGACAGCGGCTGCGGGTGCAATGTGGCCGGTCGCGCAGTTCCCCGCGTCCCTTGGTCGGTCACCTCTAGCCCTTTTCCAGGTACTGCTCCCTCTCCTCGTCCAAGAGGGCGTCCAGGGCCGTTCGGAGGCCGGTGAGGGTGGTCAGCTCCGGGTCCTCGGCCACCAACGCCGTCGCTTCCTCCCTCGCCTCCGCGATGATCTCCTCGTCCTCGATCACCGCCAGGACGCGGAGGCTGGAGCGGGCGCCCGACTGGGCCTGGCCGAGGACGTCGCCCTCCCTGCGCTGTTCGAGGTCGATGCGGGAGAGCTCGAAGCCGTCCAGGGTGGAGGCCACCGCCGTGAGGCGCTGGCGGGCCGCGCTCGCCTCCGGCATCTCCGTGACCAGGAGGCAGAGGCCGGCGGCCGAGCCCCGGCCCACCCGGCCGCGCAGCTGGTGGAGCTGGGAGACGCCGAAGCGGTCGGCGTCCATGATCACCATGGCCGTGGCGTTGGGGACGTTCACGCCGACCTCGATGACCGTGGTGGCCACCAGGACGTCCGTGTCGCCGGCCGCGAAGCGGCGCATCACCGCGTCCTTGTCGTCGGGGTGCATGCGGCCGTGCAGGACCTCGACGCGGAGGCCGCTGAGCGGCCCCTTGGCGAGGTGGTCGGCCACGTCCAGGACGGCGAGCGGGGGGCGCTTCTCCGCCTCGTCCTCGGCGGACTTCTTCGCCTTCTTGGGGTCCTCCTCCTCGTCGCCGATGCGGGGGCAGACGACGTAGGCCTGGTGGCCGTTGCCGACTTCCTCTCTGACCCGCTCCCAGGCGCGGGCCAGGAAGTGGGGTTTGTCGGCGGCGGGGACGACGTGGGTGGCGATCGGGGAGCGGCCGGCCGGGAGCTGGTCCAGGACGGAGGTCTCCAGGTCGCCGAAGACCGTCATCGCGACCGTGCGGGGGATGGGGGTGGCGGTCATGACGAGGAGGTGGGGTGGTTGCTTGCCCTTGCCCCGGAGGGCGTCTCGCTGCTCCACGCCGAAGCGGTGCTGTTCGTCCACGACCACCAGGCCGAGGTCGTGGAACTGGACCTTGTCCTCGATCAGCGCGTGCGTGCCGATCACGATCCCCGCCTCGCCCGTGACCAGGTCCAGCATCGCCTGGCGGCGGGCCGCCGTGCCCATCGAACCGGTGAGGAGGACGACCTTGGTGGCATGGTCCGCGCCACCGAGCATGCCGCCCTCGGCCAGCTCGCCCATCATCTCGGTGATCGAGCGGTGGTGCTGCTGGGCCAGGACCTCGGTGGGGGCGAGCATGGCGGCCTGGCCGCCCGCGTCCACCACGGCGAGCATGGCGCGGAGGGCGACCATCGTCTTGCCGCTGCCGACCTCGCCCTGGAGGAGCCGGTGCATCGGGTGTTCCGTCGCCAGGTCGTCGAAGATCTCCTTCGAGACCTTCTGCTGGCCGTCCGTGAGGGTGAACGGGAGGCGGTCGTCGAAGGCCGTGAGGAGGCCGTCGGGGGTCGGTCTGCGGGCCACCGCCGGGAGCAGGGCGTCCGCGTGGCGGCGGCGGGCCAGGGCGACCTGGAGGACGAAGGCCTCGTCCCACTTGAGGCGGTCGCGGGCCGCGGCGATGTCCGCCTTGGTGTGCGGGCGGTGGATCTTCAGGAGGGCTTCGGGGAGAGGGAGCAGTCCGCGGCCTTCGCGGAGGGTCGGGGGGAGCGGGTCCAGGGCCTCCTGGGCGCTGGGGAGGACCGTCTGGACCGCCTTGCCGATCTTCCAGGACTCCAGTTTGGCGGTGGCCGGGTAGAGCGGGATCAGGGCTCCTGCCCAGCTCTCCACGGATTCGGCCGGGTCGTCGCCCCGTAGCAATTCGTAGGCCGGGTGGGCCAGTTGGAGGCGGCGGTTGAAGACCGAGACCTTGCCGGCGAACATCGCGCGGGTGCCCGGCAGGAGTTCCTTGTGGGGTTTGTGCACGCCGTTGCCGAAGAAGACCAGTTGGAGCCGGCCGCTGCCGTCGGTGATCGTGACCTCCAGGCGCTGGCCCTTGCCGCGGGGCGCTTTGGCGGAGGCGAACGTGTGCAGGCGGGCGTCGGCGACCATGGCGACCACCGTCACGTGTTCGTCCATGGGCAGGTCGGCGAGGTGGGTGAGCTGGCCGCGCTCCTCGTATCTGCGGGGGTAGTGGTGCAGGAGGTCGCCGACGGAGTGCAGGCCGAGATGCTCGGCCATCACCTTGGCGGTGGCTGGGCCGAGCACCTTCTTCAGTGGTTCTTCCAGTGCGGGCACGAGATCCATTGCACACCACACCACTGACAATGCCGTATATGTCTCGGGAAACCCCTGGTCAGGCGGCCGTTTTGAGTCATAGGATGGCGCGCTCCGGCCATCCTTCCGCGGTCACCACCCCACCCGGGACCGCCCGACCCCGCGCCGACCACGTCTTCCCCCCTCCGGCGCAGCGACGATGGACTCCCAGACCTCACAGTCATCCCAGGCATCACAGCCACCTCATTCGTTCCAGGTCGACCTGCGTGGTCTGGTGGACCTGCTCTCCCATCACCTGTACTCCAGCCCCAAGGTCTACCTGCGCGAGCTGTTGCAGAACGCGGTGGACGCGATCACCGCGAGACGGGCCGAGCAGCCCGACGCCCCGGCGCGGGTGCGGCTGTACGCCGACGGCAGCGCCCTCCGGGTGGAGGACAGCGGCGTCGGGCTCACCGAGTCGGACGTGCACAGCCTGCTCGCGACCATCGGGCGCAGTTCCAAGCGGGGCGACGGGCTTCAGGAGGCCCGCTCCGACTTCCTGGGCCAGTTCGGCATCGGGCTGCTGGCCTGTTTCGTGGTCGCCGAGCGGATCAGAGTGGTCAGCCGCAGCGCCCGGACGCCGGACGCGCCGCCCGTGGAGTGGACGGCCCGGGACGACGGGTCGTACACCGTACGGACGTTGGCGCCCGAGGCCCGGCCCGAGCCCGGCACCACCGTGTATCTGGTGGCGCGGGCGGGTGCGGCGGAGTGGCTGGACGAGCGGCGGGTGCTCGCGCTCGCACGGGACTTCGGTTCGCTGCTGCCGTACGACGTCCGGGTGGGCGACGAGGCGGTCACCGACCTGCCGGCGCCCTGGGACCGGCCGTACCCCTCCCCCAGCACCCGGCGGGTGGCGCTGGCCCGGCACTGTCAGGAGCTGTTCGGGTTCGCACCGCTGGACTCGATCGCGCTGGACGTGCCGCTGGCCGGGATCCGGGGGGTGGCGTACGTGCTGCCGTCGGCGGTGAGTCCCGCCCAGCGGGCCACGCATCGTGTGCACCTCAAGGGCATGCTGCTCACCGAGCGGGCCGAACAGCTGCTGCCGGACTGGGCGTTCTTCGTGCGCTGTGTCCTGGACACGGACAGTCTGCGGCCCACCGCCTCGCGCGAGTCGCTGTACGAGGACGAGACGCTGGCCGCGGTAAGGGAGGCGCTCGGCGAAAGGATTCGGTCCTGGCTGACCGGGCTGGCGGCCGGGGACCCGGAACGGCTTTCCGCGTTCCTGTCCGTGCACCACCTGGGTGTGAAGTCGCTGGCGCGGCACGACAGGGAGATGCTGCGGACCATGCTGCCGTGGCTCCCCTTCGAGACCACCGACGGGCAGCTGTCCCTGGAGGAGTTCGCGCAGCGGCACCCGGTGGTGCACTTCACGCGGACGGTCGAGGAGTACCGGCAGGTCGCGCCGATCGCCTCCGCACAGGGCGTCGGGGTGATCAACGGCGGTTACACGTACGACAGCGAGCTGGTCGAGGCGCTGCCGTCGGTGCGGCCCGGGACGGTGGTCGCGGAGCTGGACGCCGACACCGTGACCGCGCATCTGGACGCGGTGGATCCGGCGGAGGAGCTGGCGGTGGCGGGGTTTCTGGGGGTGGCGCGGGCGAAGCTGGACCCACTGCAATGTGACATAGTACTGCGCGCCTTCCACCCCCTCTCGGTCCCCGCCCTCCACCTCGACGACCGCGCCGCCCGCCATGAACAGGCTCGCGCGGAGGCCGAGGAGCAGGCCGACGACCTGTGGGCGGGCATCCTGGGCTCGCTGCGCGGCAGCGCGCCCCGCGCCCGTCTGGTGCTCAACCACCTCAACCCGCTGATCCGGCGGATCAGCGCCCTGAAGGACCCGGAGCTGATCGGCACCGCGACCGAATCGCTCTACGGTCAGGCGCTGCTGATGGCCCAGCGCCCGCTGCGGCCGGCCGACTCGGCGCTGCTCAACCGCTCGTTCATCGGCCTCCTGGAATGGGCCACTCACGGGGAGGGGGACCGCTGATGAGCGACATCGGCAGGATCACGGACTTCGACTCGCTGCGCCGGGCGATGGCGGAGAACTCCGAGGAGCCGGAGGGCCCCGCCCGCAACGCGCGCGCGGAGCTGTTGCTGGTGGAGGCCGAGAAGCTGAACATCCCGCTGGCCGTGATCGAGGCGCTCGGGCACCAGCTGAAGGTCTACAACTACAGCTCCGAGAAGGACAGGATGTTCGTCCCGTTCGCGCGGCTGCTGCGGATGTGGGACGAGCGGCCCGAGGACTTCGACGAGTACGAGACGCATTCGCTGCACTGGGTCTTCAAGTGGATGTCGGCCGGAATGCTCGACCAGCCGCACGTCCCGCTCGCCTCGATCGAGAAGTGGCTGGGCGAGATGGAGCACCGCTACCGGCTGGCCGGGCACTCCGAGCGGGCGGTGCGCAGCGCCGAGTTCAGTGTCGCCGGGCACATCGGTGACCTGCCGCGCGCGGAGCGGGCGTACGCGGCCTGGCTGGCGGCGGACCGGGACCGGATGGCCGACTGTCACGCGTGCGAGCTGCACGGGCAGGGCGGCTGGCAGCTGAAGAACGGCCGGGACGCGGAGGCGCTGGAGCTGTGGGGGCCGGTGCTGGACGGCGAGTTCAGCTGCGCCCACGAGCCGCACACGGTCCTGGCTTCCTCCCTGGCCCCGCTGCTGCGGCTCGGCCGCGTCGACGAGGCCCGCGCGCACCATCTGCGCGGTTTCCGTCTCGTCCGCCCCATGGAGAGCATGCGGGGCGCGTTTGCGGACCACGTCGAGTTCTGCGCGCTGACCGGCAACGAGGCGCGCGGTCTCGAGCTGCTGGCGGAACGTCCCGCCTACTTCACGGACACCGGGCAGCCGCGCAGCCGGATGGAGTTCCTGGCGGTGGTGGCGCTGCTGATGGACCGGCTGACCGGGCTGGGGCTCGGCGGGCAGCAGGTGCCGGGGCCCGCCGGGCGGGCGTGGACCGCCGGGGAACTCGCCGGGCACGCGCGCGCGGAGGCCCTGGAGCTGGCCGCGCGGTTCGACGCCCGCAACGGCACCTCCTACGTCGGCGACCAGCTGCGCGAGCGGATGGCCCAGCAACCGCTGGCGGACCGGCTGCCGCTGGGCGTGCGGGCGGGGCGGACGGCGCCCGCCGGGCCCTACGCGCCGGTTGCCGCGGCGCCCGCGCCGGAGCAGTCGGAGCGGCCCTCGCTGCCCGCGCTCCTGGCCGAGGCGCGCCGGCTGTCGGACACGCTCCAGCCGCACGCCCTGGAGGCCTGGGCGGCGGTCTCGGAGGCCGCCGAGGAGACCGAGGTGGACACGTACGTCCGCGCGGAGATCGCCGACCACACGGCGATGGGGCGCGGCCCCGAGGGTGTCGGGCTGTTCGAGCGGGCGGCGGAGCTGTACGCGGAGGCGGGCGACGAGGGCGAGGCGATCGCGGCACGCGCGCGTGCCGCGTACGTACGGGCGCTGTCCGGGGAGCTGGACGAGGCGCTGGCCGCGATCGACGAGCCGTACGACCGGATCCTCGCGCTGTACGCGGAGGACGCGACCGGGGTGCGGCAGACGGCGTCCGTGCTGATGAGCCGGGCGCGGATCCTGATGCGCCGGGTGCACGAGCGGTCCGCGGGCGCCGGGGACGCCGAGCAGGCGGTACGGGAGCTGCTGGCGCTGGTCGGCGGGCGCGGCGGGTCCGACGTACGGCTGGTGTCCCGGGCGGCCGAGGGGCGGGCGATGCTCGCCGAACTGGCCGAGCACGCCGGGGACGGGGAGCGGGCGAGCGAGCTGTTCCGGCAGGCGACGGCGCAGTTCGTGGGCGCGGAGCTGCCGTGGTTCGCGGTCGAGTACGAGGTACGGGTGGCCGCGCTCGCCCATGAGCAGGGTGACCTGGCCGAGGCGGAGCGGGCGCTGCGCGCGGCGCTGGAGCACGGCGGGCCGTATGTGGAGCCGGTCGGGCGGGCGCAGCTGCATCTCCAGCTCGCCGAGGTGGTCGGCGGCCGGGGAGCGGCCGAGGAGGCGGCCGAGCATGCCCTGGAGGCCGCGCACTGGGCCGACGAGGCCGGGGAGAGCGGCACGCTGGGCGCCTGGGCCCGGCACCAGCTGGGCGGCTTCCTGCTGCGGCAGGGGCGGTTCGCGGAGGCCGCCGAGGTGCTGGAGTCGGCGCTGGCCGACCTGAGCGCCGAGACGCACGGCGACGGCGCGGTCGTCCAGACGCAGTGGTGGCTCGGGGACTGTCTGAGCGAGCTGGGCGAGCACCATGCGGCGGCCGAACGGCGGCTTCAGGCGGCCGAGATCGCCCGGCACTGGCCCGAGCAGCACGACCACGCCACCCTGGCCCACCTGGCCGCCGAGTCGCTGGGCAACGCAGGGCTGCCCGCCGAGGCGGACCAGGCGTACACGCGGGCGGGCGAGTTGTGGCGGGCGATGGGGAACGTGCACTTCCTGGTGCGTTCGCTGCGGGCCCGGGCATGGCTGGCGCTGCGGACCCAGGCAGGGGCGGAGGGCGCCCGGAAGCTGATGGCGGACGCGGTCCGGGAGTGCGGGTCGGCGCTGGAGACGGCCGGGGACCCGGCCGCGGCGGAGCGGCTGGCCGGTGAACTCGGTCACACCCACCGGCAGTTCGGGGATCTGCTGGCCCGTTCGGTGCCGGAGGACGCGGACGACCCGGCGATCCAGGAGGCGTTCGAGGCGGCGCTCGCGGAGATGACGGCGGCGATCTCGGTGTTCGCCGCGCTGGGCGAGGAGGGGCTGCACGGCCGTACCGGCGCCGAACTGGCCGCGGGCTGGCTGGAGGCGGACCTGAGCCGGCCGGCGGACGCGGCGGCACGCGCGCGTGCGGTGCTGGACGCCTACGAGGGTGCCGACCCGGGCGACGAGACGGTCCGGGCCAGGCGGGCGGAGGCCCGGCAGCTGCTGGAGCCCACGGAGGAGTGAGAAGAGGGAGAAAGAAAAGGAAACAGGGGGCTCACTCGACGCCGATGAGGAGCGGGGCCCCCTGTCGGCCGCCCCGGTAGACCACCGTGTCGACGGCGAGGTACGACTCGCGCACGCGGGCCTCCAGGCGGTCGGCGACGCCGTCGGGTGCCTCGTCGCCGAGGACGAGGGTGACCAGCTCGCCGCCGGCCTGGAGCATGCGGTCCAGGACGGTCTCGGCGGTGGCGGTCACGTCCGAGCCGATGACCGCCACGTCGCCGTCCACCAGGCCGAGCACGTCCCCGGCCTGGCAGATGCCGGCCATGGTCCAGGACTGCCGCTCCGCGACCACGACCTCGGCGTAGCGGGTGGCGCCGGCCGCCGAGGTCATCTGGACGACGTCCTCGTCGAAGCGGCGGTCCGGCTGGTGCACCGCGAGCGCGGAGATGCCCTGGACCGCCGAGCGGGTCGGGATGAGGGCGACCCTGATGCCCTCCGCGCGGGCCTGCTCGGCCGCCGCGGCCGCCGTGTGCCGCAGGTCGGCGTCGTTGGGCAGCAGCACCACCTCGCGCGCGTGGGCGCGTCGTACGGCGTCGACCAGCTCCCCGCTGGCGGGCGGCTCCCCGGGGCGCGCGAGCACGGTGGTCGCGCCGGCCTCGGTGTACAGCCCGGCCAGCCCCTCCCCCGGCACGACGGCCACCACCGCCCGCTGCACCCGCTCGCGCGGCGGCCGGTGTCCGCCGGTGTGCACGTCCCCGGCGCCGAAGTGCGTGATCCGGATCCGGTAGGGGCGTCCGGCCTCGACACCGGCCTCCACGGCGGCGCCCGCGTCGTCGACGTGCACATGGACGTTCCACAGGCCGTCGCCGCCGACCACGACCAGGGAGTCGCCGAGCGCGTCGAGCCGGGCCCGCAGCCGGTCCACGGCGCTGTCCCCGGCCTCCAGGAGGTAGATGACCTCGAAGGCAGGGCCGCCGGCGAGCTCGGCGCAGTTCTCGGCCCGGGCGTCGGAAACGGCGTCCCCGTGCGGGTGCCCGGCCTGGCCCCGCACGTGCGTGTGCAGGTCGAAAGCCGTCGGTGTCTCCCCTGTGAACGCCTCCACCAGCGCCCCCAGCACCGCGACCAGGCCCCGCCCGCCGGCGTCCACCACCCCGGCCCGCTCCAGGGCGGTCAGCTGTCCCGGGGTCGCCGCGAGCGCCTTGCACGCGCCCTCGTAGGCGGCCCGCGCGACCGTCCCGCAGTCGCCCTCGGCCGCGTCGGCGGCGTCCGCCGCGGCTGTCGCGACCGACAGCACCGTGCCCTCGATGGGGTGGGCGACGGCCTGGCGGGCGGCGTCGGCGGCGTGCCGCAGGGCGAGCCGCAGCGCGTCGGCGTCGATGTGAGTCGGGTCACCCTCGGTGAGGATGTGGGCCATGCCGCGCAGCAGCTGCGCCAGGATCGTGCCGGAGTTGCCGCGCGCGCCTATGAGGGCGCCGTGCGCCATCGCGCGGACGGCGTCGGCCAGGGTCGGCACCTCCTCGCCCAGCTCATAGCCCGCGAAGACGGCCTCCACGGCCCCCGCGGCCGACTCCACCGTCATGTAGAGGTTCGTACCGGTGTCGCCGTCGGCCACCGGGTAGACGTTGATCGCGTCGATCTCCTCGCGCGCCCGGCCGAGCGCTCCGAGCGACAGTCCGCACCAGGTGCGTACCGCGAGAGCATCGAAGAATGTCTGCGGCACCTGCGCCACCTGCGCCTCCTTGAGCTGGCCGGACGTGGACGCAGCGTAGACCCCGGAGGGGTGTCCGCCGGAAGAGGGCCGGGGGCGGGCCCCTGAGCTGCCATGCTAGTTTCGTCTAACGGACGCAGCCGTTGTATGCTGCTCCGGTTGCCCGATCTGATCGGGCCATTCCCCTGGCAACGCCACTCAAGATCTCAGATTCCTGGATCTCGATCCCGGCATGCCGGGATTCAACCGTAAGTGCATCTGAAGTCTTTGGAGTGACCCGTGGCTGCCAACTGCGACGTCTGCGGCAAGGGGCCGGGCTTCGGCAACAACATCTCGCACTCGCACCGCCGTACGTCCCGCCGCTGGAACCCGAACATCCAGCGTGTGCGTACCGTGGTCGGTGGGACGCCGAAGCGCGTGAACGCCTGCACCTCGTGCATCAAGGCCGGCAAGGTCTCGCGCTGACGCACTGTCGCTGAGCGCGCGGCCACCGCTGGTTCGCTGCACAGAGCCGGTCCACCCCCGGGTGGGCCGGCTTTTTGCCATGCCCGAAATTCCGGACCCCGGCCAACCGGGCCCTGACAAGCTGACCCCATGCGCTTCGGCATCCTGGGCCCCCTGGACGTACGCACCGACGACGGCACCCCTCTCGACCCTGGCGGCCCCCGCCCCCGCGCCCTGCTCACCCTGCTGCTCCTGGACGCCGGCCGGTCGGTCTCCACCCGGCGCCTCACCGACGGGCTGTACGGCACCGAGCCGCCCGCCGGGGCCGCCAACGCGCTCCAGTCGCAGGTCTCCCGGCTGCGCAGGCGGCTGACCCCGCACGCGGAGATCGAGGCCACCGCCACCGGGTACCGGGCCGCCGTCTCTCCCGACACCGTTGACGCACACCAGTTCGAAACCTGGTCGGCGGCCGGACGCACCGCCCTCGCCGCCGGCGACCACGGGACCGCCGCCGCCCGGCTCCGCGAGGCCCTCGCCCTGTGGCGCGGCCCCGCGCTGCCCGACCTCCCGGACGCGCGGGCCGAGGCCGCACGGCTCGAAGAACTGCGGCTGGCCGCCGTACAGGACCGGATCGAGGCGGACCTGGCCCTCGGCGGCGGTCCGGAGCTGGTACCGGAGCTGCGGGCGCTGCTGGCCGCCCACCCGCTGGACGAGCGGCTGTACGGGCAGCTGATGCGGGCCCTGCACACGGCCGGGCGGCCCGCCGAGGCCCTCACCGTGTACGAGGAGGCCCGCGGCACGCTCGCCGACCAGCTGGGCGCCGACCCCTCCCCCGAGCTGTCCGCGCTGCATCTGGAGCTCCTCAGGGGCGCGGCGCCCGAGCGGCCCCGCCTCCCGGCCCAGTTCACCCGCTTCGTCGGCCGCGAACCCGAACTCGCCCGGATCGCGGCCGGCCTCGCCGACTCCCGGCTGCTCACGCTGACCGGCCCGGGCGGGGCCGGCAAGACCCGGCTGGCGATCGAGGCCGCCCAGCGCCATCCCGGCGCCTGCTTCGTCGAACTCGCGCCCCTCACCGACGGCTCCCGGATCCCGTACGCCGTGCTGGCCGCCCTCGGTGTCCGCGAGGGCCTGCGCAGCCCCGCCGCCGACATCACGGACCGGCTGCTGGCCGCCCTGGAGGAGCGCGAGCTGCTGCTGGTCCTGGACAACTGCGAGCACCTGGTCGAGGCGGCCGCCGGGGTCGCCGCCCTGCTCCTCGCGGCCTGCCCGGGGGTGCGGGTGCTCGCCACCAGCCGGGAGTCGCTGGGCATCACCGGCGAGGTCCTGGTCCCGGTGCCCCCGCTGCCGCCGGAACCCGCGGTACGGCTCTTCCTGGACCGGGCCCGCGCCGTGCGCCCCGGATTCGACGGGCACGCGCGCGTGGCCGGCATCTGCACCGCCCTGGACGGGCTGCCGCTGGCCATCGAGCTGGCCGCGGCCCGG
This sequence comes from Streptomyces sp. NPDC054770, assembly GCF_053611985.1. Classification (NCBI taxonomy): domain Bacteria; kingdom Bacillati; phylum Actinomycetota; class Actinomycetes; order Kitasatosporales; family Streptomycetaceae; genus Streptomyces; species Streptomyces sp. NPDC054770. The sequence continues at coordinate 68,491 of NZ_JBSHBL010000028.1, read as the reverse complement.
CTGCGCACCCTCACCCCCGACGAACTCGCCGACCGACTCGACGACCGGCTCGGCGACCGTTTCCGCCTCCTGTCCCGCGGCGACCGCTCCAAGGCGCCCCGGCACCGCACCCTGCGCGCGGTCGTGGAGTGGAGCTGGGATCTGCTGGACGAGGAGGAGCGGGAGCTGGCGCGGCGGCTGACGGTGTTCTCCGGGGGCGCGACGCTGGCGGCCGTCGAGGCGGTGTGCGGGCTGCCGTATCCGGAGGACGTGCTGGCCTCGCTGGTCGAGAAGTCGTTCCTGGACGTGTCCGAGGGCCGCTACCGGATGCTGGAGACGATCCGGGCCTTCGCCGCGGAGAGCCTGCCCGACCCGGAGGACCTCCGGGACGCCCACGCGGGCTATTTCCTGCGGCTGGCCGAGGAGGCCGAGCCGCGGCTGCGCGCCGGCGGGCAGCTGCCCTGGCTGGACCGGCTGGCCGCCGAGCAGGCCGACCTGGACACGGCTCTGCGCCACCTGATGCGCCGCGACACCGGCGGCGCCCTGCGCCTCATGGGACCCCTCTCCTGGTTCTGGCGGCTGCGCGGAGTGCACGGCGAGCGGGTGGCGACGGCACGGGAGCTGCTCGCCGCCGTCGGGGACGCGCCGCCGTCCGGGCTGGAGGAGGAGTACGTGCTGTGCGTGATCAACGCGCTCTCCGGCGCGGGCGACGAACCGGAGCTCATCGCGCGCGTGGACGCCGTCCTGGACGCGTATCGGGGGCCGTTGCGGCTGCCGTACATCCTCGTGCTGTGGGCGGTCGCGGCCGGTCCGCGGCCCGCCACCGACGCGCACGCGCTCACCCTGGCCGGCGGCTCCCCCTGGGCACGCGCCCTGCTCGACGTGGGCCTCGGATTCCGGGCGCAGTTCGCGGGCCGTCCCGGGGAGTCCGCGGAGTGCTTCGCCCGGGCGATGGCGGGATACCGGGCCACCGGGGACCGCTGGGGCATGGCCAACTGCCTGGACCCGCTCGGCATGATCGCCCATACGCGCGGTGACTCCGGGCGGGCCCTGGAACTGCTCGACGAGGGCCTGGCGTACGCACGGGAACTGGCCGCCCCCGAGGAGACCGCCGACCTGCTGCGCACCCGGGCCACCGTGCTGCTGCACCGGGGCGACACGGCCGCCGCCCTGGCCCACTTCGACGAGGCGCTGGCGCTCGCGCGGGGCGCCGGGCTCCCCGACAAGGTGGCGGCCGCCCGGCGCGGCCTAGGCGACGCGGCCCGGCTCTCCGGGGACACGGCACGCGCGCGCGTGCACTACGAGAACGCCCTCCGGGAGTGCGCCGCCAACTGGTTCAGCGTCGGCGAGACCGTCCGCAGCCTCATCGGGCTCGGCCGCACGGCCGCCGCCGAGGGGCAGGCCGAGGAGGCCCGCGACTGGTTCCGGCAGGCCGCCGAGCTGGCCGTGGAGGGACCGGGCGACCTGGAACTCGCCGACACGGCCGAGGCGCTGGCGGCCGCCGCCGGCTCCGCCGAGCGGGCCGCGGTGCTGCTGGGCGCGGCGACGGGCCTGCGGGGCGGCCGGACCGAGGGCGACCCGGACGTCGTACGCGTGGAGCGGGAGGCACGGGCGAAGCTGTCCGCCGAGGCGTACGACCGGGCCTTCGAGCAGGGCCGACGGCAGCGGTCAGCGGCGGTCAGCGAACGGTAGGGGGACGGTCAGCGCCCCCGCCGAAGCTCCTCGCATGACGAAGAACACGACGCACAACACGGCCCAGCACACGGCCCAGCACACGACCGAGAACCTCGCACACCTCAGCGTCCTGATCTCCGGCGCCAGCGTCGCCGGGCCCGCCCTCGCCCTCAACCTCGCCCGGCTCGGCGCCCGCGTCACCGTCGTCGAGAAGGCGGCCGGCCTGCGCGGCGGCGGCTTCGCGGTCGACTTCCGCGGCCATGTCCACCGCACGGTCCTGACCTCGATGGGCATCTGGGACGAGATCCACGCCCGCCAGACCCGCATGGGACGCCAGACGGTCGTCGACGCCGACGGCAGCCCGCGCGTCGACCTGCCCGCCGAGCTGATGAGCGGCGATGTGGAGATCCCCCGCGGGGACCTGGCGCAGATCATGTACGAGCGCACCAGGGACGACGTCGAGTACGTCTTCGGCGACTCGATCGCGTCCGTCGAGGAGGACCCGCAGGGCGTGGCCGTCACCTTCGACAAGGGCGCGCCCCGCCGCTTCGACCTGGTCGTCGGCGCCGACGGACTGCACTCCAACACCCGTCGGCTCGTCTTCGGCGACGAGTCCCGCTACCTGCGCTTCTTCGACCACTACGTGGCCGGCTTCGACATCCCCAACCATCTGGGCCTGGACCGCACCGGCCGCGTCTACAGCGAGCCCGGCCGCGCGTTCGTCCTCGGCAACTACGACGGCGACCCGGACCGAGCGGGCGCGCTGCTGGTCTTCCGGTCCGAGGAGCTGTCGTACGACCGCCGGGACGTCACGGCGGTCAAGCGGATTCTGGCGGACCGCTTCGCCGGGATGGGCTGGGAGGCCCCGGCCGTCCTCAAGGCCCTCGAAGAGGCCGACGACCTGTACTTCGACGCGATCGCGCAGATCCATGTCGACCGCCTGGTGAAGGGGCGGGTGGCACTGCTCGGGGACGCCGGGTACGGAGCGACCATGGGCGGGATGGGGACCGGCGTGGCGATCGTCGGGGCCTATGTCCTCGCCGGTGAACTGGCCCTCGCGGGCGGTGACTTCCGTACCGCCTTCGCGGAGTACGAGTCCCGGATCCGGGACTTCGCCAAAGGCTGCCAGAAGATCTCCGGGAACGCGGGCCCGTTCTTCGCCCCGCCGACCGAGCGGCGCATCCGCGCCCGGGACCGGATGTACCGGGTGCTCGCCTCGCGGCCGATGGCCCGCTTCTTCAAGCGGCTGACCGAGAAGGCGGCCACCGGCATCAAGCTGCGGGAGTACCCGGCGCTGTCCCGGGCCTGAGGGCCCAGCCGTGGTCCACGGGACCGATCCCGGCGCCGAGCGCGAACCCGGCCGCGATCGCCCCGGTGACGTACTCCTTGGCCGCCGTGACCGCCTCCGGCACGGACTGCCCCTTCGCGAGCTGCGCGGCGATCGCGGACGCGAGGGTGCAGCCCGTGCCGTGGGTGTGCCGGTTGTCGTGCCGGGGGGCGCGCAGCAGGAGTTCGTCCGTGCCGTCCGTGAGCAGGTCGACGGCCTCGCCGGGCAGGTGCCCGCCCTTGATCAGCACCCAGGTCGGGCCGTACGACAGCACGGCCGCCGCGGCCCGGCGCAGATCCGCCTCGGACTCGACGCGCACGCCGGTGAGTTGGGTGACCTCGTCGAGGTTGGGGGTGGCGACGGTGGCCAGCGGGAGGAGCCGGGTGCGGACCGAGTCCAGGGCGGAGTCGGCGAGCAGCGGGTCGCCGTGCTTGGAGATCCCGACCGGGTCGACGACCACGGGGGTGTCGGTACCGGCGATCAACTCCGCCACCGTCTCGACCAGTTCGGCCGTGGCGAGCATCCCGGTCTTCACCGCGTCGACCCCGATGTCGTCGACCACGCTCCGGTACTGGGCCCGGACGGCCGCCACCGGCAGCTCCCAGGCGCCCTGCACGCCCACGGAGTTCTGTGCGGTCACCGCCGTGAGCACGCTCATGCCGTGCACGCCCAGCGCGAGCATGGTCTTCAGGTCGGCCTGGATCCCGGCCCCGCCGCCCGAGTCGGAACCCGCGACCGTCAGCACGCGCGGCAGGCTCATGACTCGATGTCCCCGAAGTGGTCCCAGCCGCCCTTGCTGGTCCAGGGTGCCCCGTCGACGGTCACCTGGGGCAGCGCCGACGGGTTCAGGACCTCGCCGATGACCTTCCAGCGGGCGGGCAGCTTCACGTCCGGCGGGAAGGTGGCGACGATCGCGTGGTCCTCTCCCCCGGTCAGCACCCACTGGATGGGGTCGACGCCGACTGCCTGGCCGATGTCGTTCATCTGGGTCGGGATGTCGATCGCGCCGGAGCGGATGTCGATCCGCACCTTGCTGGCCTCGGCGATGTGCCCGAGGTCGGCGATCAGCCCGTCGCTCACGTCGCACATCGCGGTGGCGCCGAGGGCGGCGGCGGCCGGGCCCGCGTGGTACGGCGGCTCGGGGCGGCGGTGCGCCTCCACGAACGCCCGCGGCGAGCGGAAGCCGCGGGAGAGCACCGCGTAGCCGGCCGCGGACCAGCCCAGCCAGCCCGTGACGGCGATCAGGTCGCCGGGCTGGGCGCCGGCCCGGGTGACCGGCTCCTGGTTGCGCAGATCGCCGAGCGCGGTGATCGACACCATGATCGTGTCGCCGCGGACCACGTCGCCGCCGACCACCGAGGCGCCGGCCACCTGGCACTCGTCGCGCAGGCCGTCCATCAGCTCGCTGGGCCAGGTCACCGGGAGCTCGGCGGGCACCACCAGGCCGAGCAGCAGGGCGGTCGGCACGGCACCCATGGCGGCGATGTCCGCGAGGTTCTGTGCGGCCGCCTTGCGGCCCACGTCGTAGGCCGTGGACCAGTCCCGGCGGAAGTGCCGGCCCTCCAGCAGGATGTCGGTGCTCGCCACCACCCGGCGGTCGGGCGCGGCGACCACCGCGGCGTCGTCGCCGGGACCGACCCGGACCGCCGGAGTGGTGGTGAGACGGGAGGTGAGCTCCCTGATGAGCCCGAACTCCCCCAGCTCACCAACAGTGCCCTTCATTGCCCTTACGCCCCTTCTCTGCCTTGCCGGGCCCGCTCGCGCGTCACCGTGGTCCTGGATACGGTCGAGGTGACCGTCAACTTGTGTCGTGCCTGCACCCTGGCGCGCAAGCCCCTGTCCGCGCAGGTCTCCCCGCGGTGTGCGGCGACGCGATACCGTGGCGTTCCTTTTCCCCACATGATCCTCGTGGCCGCCCTGGAGGTTCCGTGGTACAGGCGTACATCCTGATCCAGACGGAGGTCGGCAAAGCGTCGACCGTCGCCGAGACGATCAGCAAGATCCCCGGAGTCATCCAGGCCGAGGATGTGACAGGACCGTACGACGTCATCGTGCGCGCGCAAGCCGAGACAGTCGATGCACTCGGTCGCATGGTGGTCGCGAAGGTCCAGCAAGTGGACGGCATCACGCGCACCCTGACCTGCCCGGTCGTCCATCTGTAGCCCCCGTCTACCCTTGGCCGGTGAACTTCTTCCGTCACCGGCCGTCCGGTCTGCCCGCGCTCGCCGTGCTGATGATCGCGGCAGCGGGCTGCTCATCAGCAGACGACGCCCCGTCGGCGACGGTTCCCAGTCCGGGCGGGGCGGTTGCGACGCTCTGCGATCGCCTTGACCGGGTACTGCCGGCGAAGGTCGACAAGCTGGGCCGACGGGATCCGGAACCGGCCTCCGCGCTGACCGCCGGTTGGGGCGGCGACCCGGCGATCATACTGCGCTGCGGTGTTTCGCGACCCGCGAAGATGGCCGACCCGGAAGCCGACGGGGTGGAGGTGAACGGGGTGGGGTGGCTGCTGGAGCAGCGGGCCGACAAATCGTTTCGGTTCACCACGACGTTGCGGAAGGCGTACGTCGAGGTGACGATTCCCGCGGGGCGGACCGGGGATGGCATGGCGCCGTTGGTGAGTCTGGCGCCTGCCGTCAAAAAAGCGGTGCCGGAAGGGATTGCCGACTAAGCGCCGTAGGACTCAAGGTCGCTTGTCGGCTACGGGTCGTCAGTGGTTGCTCGCGCAGTTCCCCGCGCCCCTGACGGGGCGCTTCAGCTCGGGGCGTTTTCTAGCGCAGGCCAGTCGAACGGTTCAGGGCTGCCTGGAGGAGGCGGTCGATGAGGTCCGGGTAGGTGACACCGGTCGCCTGCCACATCTGGGGGTACATCGAGATCGGGGTGAAGCCCGGCATGGTGTTGATCTCGTTGATGACGAAGCCGCCGTCCTCGGTGAGGAAGAAGTCCGCGCGGACCAGGCCCTCGCAGGACGCGGCCTCGAAGGCGTCCACCGCGAGCTTCTGGACCTCGGCGGTCTCCTCGGGGGTGAGGGGGGCCGGGACGATGCCGGGGGTGGAGTCGATGTACTTGGCGTCGAAGTCGTAGTACGCGTGCTCCGAGGGCGGCGGGATCTCGGCCGGGACCGAGGCACGCGGGCCGTCCTCGAACTCCAGGACGCCGACCTCGATCTCACGGCCGCGGACGGCCGCCTCGATCAGGATCTTCGGGTCGTGGGACTGGGCCTCGGCGATCGCCTCGTCCAGGCCGGACAGGTCGTCGACCTTGGTGATGCCGATCGACGAACCCGCGCGCGCGGGCTTCACGAACAGCGGCCAGCCGTGCTCGCCGGCGAAGTCGACGATCCGCTTGCGGGCGGCGGACTCCTCCTGCTGCCACTCGCGGGGGCGGATCACCAGGTACGGGCCGACGGCGAGCCCGAAGGAGGCGAACACCCGCTTCATGTAGTCCTTGTCCTGGCCGACGGCCGAGGCGAGCACGCCCGAGCCGACGTACGGGACGCCGGACAGCTCCAGGAGGCCCTGGAGGGTGCCGTCCTCGCCGTAGGGCCCGTGCAGCACCGGGAAGACCACGTCGACCTCGCCGAGCGCCTTGGGCACCGAGCCGGGCTCGCTGTAGACGACCTCGCGGTTGGCGGGGTCGACGGGGAGCACCACGCCCCCCTCGGCGGACTCGGCGAGGTCGGCGACCTCGGGGGTACGGCGTTCGGTGATCGCCATGCGTTCGGGTTCGTCGGCCGTGAGCACCCAGCGGCCTTCCCGGGTGATGCCGATCGGCAGGACGTCGTACTTGGTCCGGTCGATGGCGCTCAGGACGGCGCCGGCGGTGACCATGGAGATCCCGTGCTCGGAGCTGCGGCCCCCGAACACGACGGCCACACGCGGCTTACGAGCGGGCTGCTCAGGGCTCTGGGGGAGGTTCTCGGTGCTCATATCGCGTTGAGAGTACCCGTTGGTAGGGCCCCGAGACAGCGTCGGCGGGGCGCGAGTGAGCCGAAGGGGCGCGCCGGTGTCGAGGGCGCGAGCGCGCGGAGGCCCGAAGGGCTGAGCACGATCGTGGTCTCGACACCGGCTTTGGCGCCCTGAAGGCGAACGAGCAAAAAACAGGGGGGTTCGCTCAGCGTCGCTCGGGCTTTGCGCTGCGCGACATCAGCTCCTTGAGCGCGACCACCGGGGGCTTGCCCTCGTGCACGATGTCCACGACCGTCTCGGTGATCGGCATGTCCACACCGTGCCGGCGGGCCAGATCCGCCACCGACTCGCAGGACTTGACGCCCTCGGCGGTCTGCCTGGTGACCGCGATGGTCTCCTCCAGGGTCATGCCCTTGCCGAGGTTGGTGCCGAAGGTGTGGTTGCGGGAGAGCGGGGAGGAGCAGGTGGCCACCAGGTCGCCGAGCCCGGCGAGTCCCGAGAAGGTCAGCGGGTCGGCGCCGAGGGCGATGCCGAGCCTCGCGGTCTCCGCGAGGCCGCGGGTGATGAGCGAACCCTTGGCGTTGTCGCCGAGCCCCATGCCGTCGGCGATGCCCACGGCGAGACCGATGACGTTCTTCACCGCGCCGCCCAGCTCGCACCCGACCACGTCGGTCTCGGTGTAGGGCCGGAAGTACGGCGTGTGGCAGGCCGCCTGGATCCGCTGGGCCACCGTCTCGTCGGTGCAGGCCACCACGGCGGCGGCCGGCATGCGGGCCGCGATCTCCCGGGCGAGGTTGGGGCCGGTGACCACGGCGGTGCGGTTCGGGTCGACCTTGGCGACGTCCGCGATGACCTCGCTCATCCGCATGGTGGTGCCGAGTTCGATGCCCTTCATGAGGGACACCAGGATCGTGCGGGGCGCGAGCAGCGGCGCCCATTCGGCGAGGTTGGCCCGCATGGTCTGGGACGGCACCGACAGGACCGTGAAGTCGGCGCCGTCGGCCGCCTCGGCGGGGTCGGTGGTGGCCCGCAGGTTCTCGGGGAGTTCCACGCCGGGCAGGTAGTCGGGGTTGGTACGGCCGGAGTTGATCGCCTCCGCCACCTCTGCCCGGCGCGCCCACAGAGTGACCTCGCACCCGGCGTCGGCGAGCACCATCCCGAAGGCCGTACCCCACGAACCCGCGCTGAAGACCGCCGCCTTGGCAGGCTTGCTCACTTGCCGCTCTCCTCTTCCAGACCGCTCTGCGCACGCGTCCGGCGCCGCTGCTCGATCCGCACCTGGCGTGGATCGTAGGGGGTCTCGGGAGCCTTCTCGCCGCGGATCTCCTCAAGCTGGCGGGTGATGGCCGCCATGATGACCTCGGTCGCCTCCTTGAGGACGTCCTGGGTCATGTCCTTGCCGTAGAAGCGCGTGAGGTCGACCGGCGGGCCCGCGAGGACGTGGTGCGTCTTGCGGGGCAGCAGGTTGAGCTTCTTCGCGTACGGCGGCAGCAGTTCGTTGGCGCCCCACTGGGCGACCGGGATCACCGGGCACCTGGTCTGGAGGGCGACGCGGGCGGCACCGGTCTTGGCGGTCATCGGCCACTGGTCCGGGTCCCGGGTGATCGTTCCCTCGGGGTAGAAGGCGACGCACTCGCCGCGCTCCACGGCGTCGATCGCGGCCCGGAAGGCGCTGAGCGCGTCGGTGGACTCGCGGTAGACGGGGATCTGGCCGGTGCCCCGCATGGCGGCGCCGACGAATCCCTTCTTGAAAAGGCCGCTCTTCGCGAGGAATCGCGGAACGCGGCCGGTGTTGTACTGATAGTGGGCGTAGGCGAAGGGGTCGATGTGGGAATTGTGGTTCACCGCGGTGATAAATCCACCCTCGGCCGGAATGTTCTCCATTCCACGCCAGTCCCGCTTGATCAGAACCACCAGCGGAGGTTTGCAGAGAACCGCAGCGAAGCGGTACCAGAAGCCGATTCTCCGGCGGGGCACGCGGACACCTTCCTCTAGGACTTCTTCCCGGTCTGGGATCGGGAAGAAGTGTGGCCCCGGCCCACCGGCCTGTCGAGAACACCGTACGCCTCGGCGTCGTCACCACCCCGTGAGCCCGGGTGACAATGAGGCAACAAGGGAGGGACGGTACGACTGTGCAGTGGACCCTGGTCATCCCGCTCAAGCCGCTGGCTCGGGCCAAGAGCAGGCTTGCGGACACCGCGGCGGACGGTCTGCGTCCGTCGCTGGCCCTGGCCTTCGCCCAGGACACGGTGGCGGCGGCCCTGGCCTGCCAGTCGGTGAAGGATGTGGCGGTCGTCACGGACGACACGCTGGCCGGTCGCGAGCTGTCGGCGCTGGGTGCGCGCATCGTCCCGGACCCGCCGGGCAGCGGCCTCAACGCGGCGCTGCGGCACGGCGCGGCGACCGTCCGGGCATCGCGTCCGGAAAGCCCCGTGGCGGCCCTGAACGCCGACCTGCCGGCGGTACGCCCGCTGGAATTGGCCCGGGTGCTCGATGCGGCCGCGGAATTCCCGCGCGCTTTTCTCCCGGATGCCGCGGCAATCGGCACCACCCTGCTGGCGGCGGCCCCCGGTCATGAATTGGCGCCCGCATTCGGCCTGGATTCCCGCGCCCGGCACGCCGCCTCGGGCGCCGAAGAACTGCGCCTGGCGGGCGTGGATTCGGTACGCCAGGACGTGGACACCGGCGCCGACCTGCGCGCCGCCCTGGCCCTGGGCGTGGGCCCCCGCACGGCCGCGGTGGCGGCCCGCCTCCTGATCCCGGACCAGTAGGCTGCGCTCATGCAGGCGACCGCATACACGTACGACCCCGAGACGCACAGCGGCCAGGTCCTCCTGGACGACGGGACACCGGTGCCGTTCGACGGGGCAGCTTTCGAGGCGGGCGGACTGCGCCTGCTCAGGCCGGGGCAGCGAGTACGGATCGAGGCTGAGGGCGAAGGCGAGGGCTTTCGCGTGACCCTGGTGACCTTGCAAACGTTCTGAGGCGTAGGCGCCCCGTCAGGGGCGCGGGGAACTGCGCGAGAAGCCCCACCGGCCCGCGCCCGAAACGCAACCCGCCCCTCAAAAACACCGCGGGCCGGACTCCCCAAGGGAGTCCGGCCCGTCGCGTGAGTGTCCCGCCCCCGCCCTGCAGCGGGCCCCGCCCTAGCGCGCGGCGGTCTTCTTGGCGGTAGCCTTCCGCGCCGTCGACTTCTTGGCCGGCGCCTTCTTGGCGGTGACCTTCTTGGCCGGCGCCTTCTTCGCGGCCGTCTTCTTCGCCGTCGCCGTGGTCTTCTTGGCGGTGGTCTTCTTCGCCGTCGCCGTGGTCTTCTTCGCCGCGGCGGTGGTGGTCTTCTTGGCCACCGCCTTCTTCGCGGTGGTCTTCTTCGCCGCCGCCGTCGCCTTCTTGGCGGTGGTCTTCTTCGCCACCGCCTTCTTGACCGTCGCCGAAGCGCCGCCGGTCAGGCTGCCCTTGGGCGCCTTCTTGACCGCGACCTCGCCGCCGCGCGGCAGCTTCTTCGAGCCGCTCACCAGGTCCTTGAAGCCCTGGCCGGCACGGAAGCGCGGCACGGAGGTCTTCTTGACCCGAACCCGCTCGCCCGTCTGCGGGTTGCGGGCGTAGCGGGCGGGGCGGTCCACCTTCTCGAAGGACCCGAAGCCGGTGACCGAGACCCGCTCACCCGCGACGACCGCGCGGACGATGGCGTCCAGGACATGGTCGACAGCCTCGGCGGCCTGCTGGCGGCCGCCCATCTTGTCGGCAATCGCTTCTACGAGCTGCGCCTTGTTCACGTCTTCCCCTTCGGAGACATCGCCAGAACGAATGTGTTCAAGCTTTTTCGCACGTTAGGCAGATATATACCGCAAATCAAACACGAAACGGGCTTATCACCCTTGTGCCGCAACGGACTCGGTCGTCTCGGACGGTCCGGTCAGCGTTCTTCTTCGGGGAATCGACCCCCGTCGAGGTCCGCGTTGAACCGCTCGAGCCGCCGCGCCGCGTCGGCCACGTCGTGTTTGGCCGCGGCCGTAATGACCAGCAGCTTCCGGGTCAGCGCCATCCGTACGCCCTCCGGGACTTGCAGTGCGCGCACTTTTGTGTGCGCTTCCTTGAGTTGGCCCGCGACCGCCGCATAGAGCTGGAGTTGGCCGTCGTGTTCCATGCACAGATTGTGCCATCTGGGGCGAGTTGTCGCCTGCGCAGGGTGCAACTGCCGCCTCAAATGGCCTTCCGGGCACTTGCGGAAGCCACGGACACAGCACTCACTTACCCCGACAACATCCGCCCTAACGTGGGAAGTTGGCAAGACCTGCGACAACGCGAGCGCCCGTTCGGGTGCAGACATGGCTGTACCCCCAATCGTGGCGATCGGGGGTACAGGCGGGGTGTTGCGGTGGCTGAAACCAGCCGTATTCAGATGTGGTGGTTCCCGGCCGAAGCGGGCTCCGGCTCAGACCTGGAGCGTCCGCGGCTTGTACGACGGCCGCTTGGCCTCGTAGGCGGCGATGTCGGCCTCGTTCCGGAGGGTGATGGAGATGTCGTCCAGGCCGTTCAGCAGCCGCCAGCGGGAGTTCTCGTCCAGCTCGAAGGAGGCGGTGACGCCCTCGGCGCGTACCTCGCGGGCCTCCAGGTCGACGGTGATCTCGGCCTGCGGGTCGTTCTCCGAGAGCTCCTGCAGCGCCTCCACGATCTTCTGGTCCAGGACCACCGTGAGCAGGCCGTTCTTCAGCGAGTTGCCGCGGAAGATGTCGGCGAAGCGGGAGGAGATCACGGTCTTGAAGCCGTAGTTCTGGAGCGCCCAGACCGCGTGCTCACGGGAGGAGCCGGTGCCGAAGTCGGGGCCGGCGACCAGGACCGTGGCACCCTGCCGCTCGGGGCGGTTGAGGATGAAGTTCTCGTCCTTGCGCCAGGCCTCGAACAGACCGTCCTCGAAGCCGTCCCTGGTCACCTTCTTGAGCCAGTGAGCAGGGATGATCTGGTCGGTGTCGACGTTGGAGCGGCGCAGCGGGACGGCCCGGCCGGTGTGCGTGGTGAATGCTTCCATGGCTGATCAGACTCCAGCGGGCGTGCGAACGTCGGCGTCGGACAGGTCGGCGGGCGAGGCCAGGTGGCCCAGGACGGCCGTAGCGGCCGCGACCTGCGGCGACACCAGGTGGGTACGCCCGCCCTTGCCCTGCCGGCCCTCGAAGTTGCGGTTGGAGGTGGACGCGGAGCGCTCACCGGGGGCCAGCTGGTCGGGGTTCATGCCGAGGCACATCGAGCAGCCCGCGTGCCGCCATTCGGCGCCGGCGTCCTTGAAGACCACGTCCAGGCCCTCGGAGACGGCCTGCAGGCCGACCCGCGCGGAGCCGGGGACGACCAGCATCCGTACGCCGTCGGCGACTTTGCGGTCCTTGAGGATCTCGGCGGCGGCGCGCAGGTCCTCGATCCGGCCGTTGGTGCAGGAGCCTACGAAGACGGTGTCCACGTTGATCGAGCGCAGCGGCTGACCGGCCTCCAACCCCATGTACTCCAGGGCCTTTTCGGCGGCGAAGCGCTCCGAAGCGTCTTCGTACGAAGCCGGGTCGGGGACGTCCGCAGAAAGCGGCGCGCCCTGCCCCGGGTTGGTGCCCCAGGTGACGAACGGCGAGAGCGCGGCGGCGTCGATGTGCACCTCGGCGTCGAATTCGGCGTCCGCGTCCGTCTTCAGCGTCTTCCAGTACGCGACCGCCGCGTCCCAGTCCTCGCCCTCGGGGGCGTGGGCACGGCCCTTGAGGTAGGCGAAGGTGGTCTCGTCGGGGGCGATCATGCCCGCGCGGGCGCCGGCCTCGATCGACATGTTGCAGATGGTCATGCGGGCCTCCATCGAGAGCTTCTCGATGGCGGAGCCGCGGTACTCCAGGATGTAGCCCTGGCCGCCGCCGGTACCGATCTTGGCGATGATCGCCAGGATCAGGTCCTTGGCGGTGACGCCCTCGGGCAGCTCGCCGTCGACCGTGATGGCCATGGTCTTGGGGCGGGCCAGCGGCAGCGTCTGGGTGGCCAGCACGTGCTCCACCTGGGAGGTGCCGATGCCGAACGCCAGCGCGCCGAAGGCGCCGTGCGTGGAGGTGTGCGAGTCGCCGCAGACGACGGTCGTGCCGGGCTGGGTCAGGCCCAGCTGCGGGCCGACGACGTGCACGACGCCCTGCTCGACGTCGCCCAGCGGGTGCAGGCGCACCCCGAACTCGGCGCAGTTCTTGCGCAGCGTCTCCAGCTGGGCGCGGGAGACGGGGTCCGCGATGGGCTTGTCGATGTCGAGGGTCGGGGTGTTGTGGTCCTCGGTCGCGATGGTGAGGTCGAGGCGGCGCACCTGGCGGCCGTTCTGGCGCAGCCCGTCGAAGGCCTGCGGGCTGGTCACCTCGTGCAGCAGGTGCAGATCGATGAAGAGGAGGTCGGGCTCGCCCTCGGCGCGCCGGACGACGTGGTCGTCCCAGACCTTCTCCGCGAGTGTCCTACCCATCGCTTTCCCTCCGGCCGGCAGACGTGCACCGGCCCAACTAGAGATCTTGAGGAAGCGGCTGCCCGTCCTCCGGGCCCCTGAAGTCGTGGTTCCGGGCGTCCGCCGCCGGGCCCGTTGGTCTGCGGGCCACTGTGTGATTCCAGGGTGGCGCGTTCCACGGAAAATTGAACTTGCGTTTCACAGAGTGAGACGTGAGTATCGTTGCATGGACAACAGTAGCGGCGTCGGCGTTCTGGACAAGGCGGCCCTTGTCCTCAGCGCTCTGGAGTCCGGTCCGGCCACCCTCGCGGGTCTGGTCGGAGCCACCGGACTGGCACGACCCACGGCCCACCGGCTGGCCGTGGCTCTGGAACACCACCGCATGGTGGCACGCGACATGCAGGGCCGTTTCATTCTCGGCCCGCGACTCGCGGAACTGGCCGCGGCGGCCGGCGAGGACCGCCTGCTCGCGACGGCGGGCCCGGTGCTCACGCACCTCCGTGACATCACCGGGGAGAGCGCACAGCTGTATCGCCGCCAGGGCGACATGCGGATCTGCGTGGCCGCGGCGGAACGGCTGTCCGGGCTTCGGGACACGGTCCCGGTCGGCTCGACGCTGACCATGAAGGCCGGCTCCTCGGCGCAGATCCTGATGGCCTGGGAGGAGCCCGAGCGGCTCCACCGCGGCCTCCAGGGCGCCCGCTTCACGGCGACGGCCCTCTCGGGCGTCCGCCGCCGCGGCTGGGCCCAGTCCATCGGCGAGCGGGAGCCGGGGGTGGCGTCGGTGTCGGCGCCGGTGCGCGGCCCTTCCAACCGGGTGGTGGCGGCCGTCTCCGTCTCCGGCCCGATCGAGCGCCTGACCCGCCACCCCGGACGCATGCACGCCCAGGCCGTGATCGACGCGGCAGGCCGCCTCTCCGAGGCACTGCGCCGTTCCGGCTGAGAGCCGGCAGCCCCCCGAGAAAGAGGCCGGCCCCAACGCCGCGGCAGGCCTCTTCTCAGAGGGCGGGACTTTTTCCGCCGGGGACTCTCCCCACCCAGGGGCGCGGGACTGTATCGATATGCGGCTCCGCCGCGTGGGCGCGACCAGCCACGGACTACCCGCACTCGCCCCGCGCCCGAAGCTCCCACGGCGCAGCGTCTGCCCCCACCGGCCGTTCGCCGTCTGCCGCGCCGTCGTGGCTGGTCGCGCAGTTCCCCGCGCCCCTACGGGGCGCTCCGGTAAGCGAACCGGTCCTTCCCGTAGCGTCCCCGGCGCTCCAGCGGAAGCACTCCGCTCGCCGCGCCCAGGCCGAACTCCGGCATGTCGAAGTAGACCGACTCGTACCCGCCCTCGGGCGCCACGTACGTCTCGTGCCACAGGCCCACGTGGCCGCGGACCTTCCCCTCGCGCTCCTTGCGGTTGACGATGCTCCACATCCCGTGATGCAGCATCTCCGGCGAACTCGCGTACGCGTACAGCTTCTCCTTCGACTCCCAGTACTGGACGACGTAGTACGTCCGCGGCGAGGCCGTCAGCAGGACGCGGCCGAGCAGCCCCCGGCCGGGGTCCCGCGCCAGCTCCTTCAGCATGCGGAACATCGACAGCATGACCGGGAGCCACTGGTGGACCGCCCAGAAGTGGTTGATGCGCATGCCGATGAGCAGGACCACCGCGTCGCCCTCGCGAGCAGCGGTCGTACGGCCCGGAATCGGTTTGGCGAACATGAGGAACGACACCCCCGGAAGCCTGTCGGATAGCAGCACTATCCTTCTGCTGATGCTTGGATAGTGGCACTTACCAAGGAGGCGCGCAAGACATGCGGCTTGCCCAGTTGAGCGAGCGCAGCGGGGTGTCCGCCGCGACGATCAAGTACTACCTGCGCGAGGGCCTGTTGCCGCCGGGCCGCCAGGTCAACGCCACGACCGCGGAGTACGACGAGGAGCACCTGCGGCGGCTGCGGCTGGTGCGGGCGATGATCCAGGTGGGGCGGATCCCCGTGGCGACGGTCCGCGAGGTGCTGGGGCATGTCGACGACGACTCACTGGGCCGCACGATCCGGGTGGGCGCCGCCCTGTGGGCGCTGCCGCAGCTGCCGGAGCCGGACGAGGACGACGAGTACGTGCGGGCCGCGCACCGGGAGGCCGACGCCCTGCTCGACACCCTCGGCTGGGAGAACGCCAAACAGTTGACGACGATCTCGCCCGCATACCGCCGGCTGGTGGTCGCGCTGGCCGCGTTCCGCCGGCTCGGTTACGACTGGGACGCCGAACTCCTCGTACCGCGCGCGAAGTTGATGTACCAGGCGGCCGTCGCCGATCTGGACTTCCTGGAGACGCATCCGTCGGAGGAGGAGAAGGCGGAGGCCGCGGTGGCCAGTGCGGTGCTGGTGGAGCCGATGCTCCAGGCACTGCACCGGCTGGCCCAGGAGGAGGAGTCGGCCCGGCGTTACGGCTTCGAGTAGAACGCCGTACGCATACGCAGAAGGCCCTCCGCCGAAGCGGAGGGCCTTCTTCATGTACCCCCGACCGGATTCGAACCGGCGCTACCGCCTTGAGAGGGCGGCGTGCTAGGCCGCTACACAACGGGGGCATGGATCTTACGAGCGTTTAAAACTGCACCGCCGCAGATCCGAGCTGGTCTACCTGGACTCGAACCAAGACTAACTGAACCAGAATCAGTCGTGCTGCCAATTACACCATAGACCAATGATGGTTTAGACCAGTTCGTACCCCCGACCGGATTCGAACCGGCGCTACCGCCTTGAGAGGGCGGCGTGCTAGGCCGCTACACAACGGGGGCCCTAGCGATCATCCGTGGAAGATCTCCGTACCCCCGACCGGATTCGAACCGGCGCTACTGCCTTGAGAGGGCAGCGTGCTAGGCCGCTACACAACGGGGGCTTTGCAGATGAGCTCTGCGAGCTGGCCTACCTGGACTCGAACCAAGACTAACTGAACCAGAATCAGTCGTGCTGCCAATTACACCATAGGCCACTGGAACGCAAGCCCCTGAGGGGACCTTGTTCTAGTTTCGCGCCTCCGGTTCCGGCCTTTCGGCCCGCTCCCCGGCGGCGCAGGAAGAACATTACCTGAAGGTGGACGGGGCTCCAAAACGGGTATCGGCGCGGAGGATCGCGGGCAGTTCGGCGAGGGAGGCGATCCGGTGCGGGCCGACCGGGTCGTCGGCGCTGGTGGCCGGGCCCGCGGACAGTCCGTGGCGGTCGATCCACACCGACAGCAGCCCGGCGTCGGCGGCGCCGCGCCCGTCGATCTCCGGGTGGTCGCCGACGTACGCGACCTGGTGCGGGGGGAGTTCCAGCGCCTCGCAGGCCGCCAGGAAGGCGCCGGCCGCGGGCTTGGAGACGCCCAGTTCGGCGGCGCACAGGACGGCCTCGAAGCGGTCGTGCACACCGAGCGTGCGCAGCTTGCGGTCCTGGACGTGCAGGCTGGAGTTGGAGAGCACGGCGTGCCGGTACCCGGCCGCGAGGGCGTCCAGGGCGGGCAGGACGTCCGGGAAGAGGGCCCAGACGGCCTCGTAGTACGTCAGGTACCGGCGGAACCAGTCGTCGGCCTCGGCGTCGGTCAGCTCCGTCTCCAGGAACACCCGGACCCGGTCGCGGCGCTGCCCCTCGAAGGACACCTCGCCGGCGGAGAATCGCGCCCACTGGGCGTCGGTGATCTCCCGCCACCGCACCAGCGCGGCCTCCGCACTCCCCCACCCCGCGAGCAGCCCCTCCGCCACCAGGTGCGCCCGCATGCCTTCGCGGTCGGCACTCGTGTAGTCGAAGAGAGTGTCGTCGACGTCCCACACCACGGCTCTGATCACCCTCACAGACTGGCACACCGCGGTCATGAGCGAGTACGAACGCCCGAGGGGCGGCACCCGGAAGTTCCGGGTGCCGCCCCTCACGCATGGTCCGGCGTTACGCGGCCAGCTTCGCCAGGGCCGCGTCGATCCTCGCCAGTGTCTTCTCCCTGCCCAGGACCTCCAGGGACTCGAAGAGCGGCAGGCCGACGGTGCGGCCGGTGACGGCCACCCGGACCGGGGCCTGGGCCTTGCCGAGCTTGAGGCCGTGGGCCTCGCCGGCGGCCAGGACGGCCTCCTTGAGGGACTCGGGAGAGGTCCAGTCGGCGGACTCCAGCTTCTCGCGGGCCGTGGCCAGGAGGGCGTCGCTGCCCTCCTTCATCGCCTTGGTCCAGGACGCCTCGTCCTCGGCCGGCTCCGCCAGGAACAGGAAGTCGACGTTCTCGGTGATCTCCGAGAGGACCTTCAGGCGGGTCTGGGCGTGCGGGGCGATCGCCTGCCACTTCGCCTCGTCGAAGTCCGCCGGGGCCCAGGGGGCGAAGGGGGCCTTCAGCCAGGGGGCGCAGCGCTCGGTGAAGTCCTTCACGTCCAGCAGCCGGATGTGGTCGGCGTTGATCGCCTCGCACTTCTTCAGGTCGAAGCGGGCCGGGTTGGGGTTCACGTCGGCGATGTCGAAGGCCGCGACCATCTCGTCGACGGAGAAGATGTCCTGGTCGGCGGAGAGCGACCAGCCCAGCAGCGAGAGGTAGTTGAGCAGGCCCTCGGGCAGGAAGCCGCGCTCCCGGTAGAGGTTCAGGGAGGACTGCGGGTCGCGCTTGGAGAGCTTCTTGTTGCCCTCGCCCATGACGTACGGGAGGTGGCCGAAGGCCGGGGTCTGCTTGGCGATGCCCAGCTCGGTCAGCGCCTTGTAGAGGGCGATCTGGCGCGGGGTGGAGGAGAGCAGGTCCTCGCCGCGCAGGACGTGGGTGATCTCCATCAGGGCGTCGTCGACCGGGTTGACCAGCGTGTACAGCGGGGCGCCGTTGGCGCGCACGATGCCGTAGTCCGGGACGTTCTCCGGGGTGAAGGTCAGCTCGCCGCGGACCAGGTCCGTGAAGGTGATCGTCTCGTCGGGCATCCGGAAGCGGACGATGGGCGTACGGCCCTGGGCCTTGTACTCCTCGACCTGCTCCGCGGTGAGGTCGCGGCAGTGGCCGTCGTAGCCGGACGGCTTGCCGGCGGCGCGGGCGGCCTCGCGGCGGCTGTCCAGCTCCTCCTGGGAGCAGTAGCAGTGGTAGGCGTGGCCGGCGTCGAGCAGCTTGGCGGCGACGTCCTTGTAGATGTCCATGCGCTGCGACTGGCGGTAGGGCGCGTGCGGGCCGCCGACCTCGGGGCCCTCGTCCCAGTCGAAGCCCAGCCAGCGCATCGCGTCGAGCAGCTGGTTGTAGGACTCCTCGGAGTCGCGGGCCGCGTCGGTGTCCTCGATGCGGAAGACGAGCGTGCCCTGGTGGTGCCGGGCGAACGCCCAGTTGAACAGGGCGGTGCGGACCAGGCCCACATGGGGGTTACCGGTGGGCGAGGGGCAGAAACGTACGCGGACGGGTGCGCTAGCCACGCTTGACAACCTTGTTGGTGAGAGTGCCGATGCCTTCGATGGTGACGGCGACCTCGTCGCCGACGCTGAGGGGGCCGACCCCTGCCGGGGTGCCGGTGAGGATGACGTCGCCAGGGAGCAGCGTCATGGCCTCGGTGATGTTGACGATCAGGTCCGCGATGGAGTGGATCATCTCGCTGGTCCGGCCGAGCTGGCGCTGTTCGCCGTTGACCGTGAGCTGGATCGTCAGGTCGGAGGCGGTGGCGAGGTCCAGGTCCGTCTCCACCCAGGGGCCGAGCGGGCAGGAGGTGTCGAAGCCCTTGGCCCGGGCCCACTGCTTCTCGCGCTTCTGGACGTCCCGGGCGGTGACGTCGTTGGCGCAGGTGTAGCCGAGGATCACGTCCGCCACGCGCTCGCGCGGGACCTCGCGGCACATGCGGCCGATGACCACGGCCAGTTCGGCCTCGTGGTGGAGGTCCTGGGAGAAGGAGGGGTACTGGATCTCGTCGCCGGAGCCGATCACCGAGGTGGACGGCTTGAAGAAGGCGAAGGGGGCGTCCGGGACCTCGTTGCCCAGCTCCTTCGCGTGCTCCGCGTAGTTGCGGCCGTAGGCGACGACCTTGTTGGGGAGCACCGGCGGGAGCAGGCGGACCTTGCTCAGCGGGACCTTCGTACCGGAGAGCTCGAAGTCCGCGAACGGAATGCCCTTGATGATGTCGAGGACGAGTTCGTCCTGCTTGTCGCCCTCGACGGCGCCGAAGGCGACGTTCCCGTCGATGGAGAACCTGGCGATGCGCACGGGATCCTTGCGCCCCTCACTGAGCCGGCTGGAGTCTGACGCTCCAGGCTAACGCGGCAAGGGGTGGCCGCCGCGGAATAACCCGGTGACCGGGTGGGTGAGTGAACGGCGGCCGGGTCCCGTACTACTCCGCGACCGAGGTCCCCACCGGGATCTCCATGAGGATCGTGCGCCGGGGGTTGGCGGTCTGGGCGGGGAGGTCGAGGGAGTGCTCGGGCAGTTCGGGGGTCTGCAGCTCCTCGGCGTCCTTGAGGTGGGCGAGGGTGGTGCGCCGGGGGTTGGCTATGTTGCGGAACATCATCGTCGTCTTCACGGTTGCAGTGGACCCCGTCGTGTGTGGGTTGGCAGAGACTTCCCTCTTGTAAAGCGCCAGGCTAAACATCGAATTCCCGGCGGAAGCCGCCAGGAGGCTGTGACGGGCGTGTGAGTTTGCTCACGAAGCGAGGCCCAAAGCGGTCATTTCCGGCCGACAACTCACCGCAACGAAACGGACATTGGCGAACTGAAGCTGTCATTCCGCTCCTGATCATGGCGACTGGGACACGGTCCCCACGCCATCGACTGACAGGCATACGTCCGTTATGTACGCGATCGGCTTCCACATCTCGTAACGTGTCACTCACACGCTGTCACGGAGGTCACAGCTCGGTCCACGGCCCTTGTTGGAGATCCGGCACTGTGCTGGAATTCCACGGACCGCCGCAGGATCGAGCCGGCGCGCAGGGCGCACAGCAGCGCCGAGTGTGGCGGCGAGACAGGGGGAGCCAGCGCCGGTCAAACTCACGACCATCAGGGGGCGTATTCAGGGCGCTCTCCGTACCACGCCGACACCGTGTCCTTCCGTTTCCGGAGGGGCGCCTGGTCCAGAGGTTGCGACGCTAGTGCAGGGACGATTCAAGAGGGATGGCAGCGCTTCGGCGGAGCCGGAGGCGCACGGCGGGACCGACCGCGGTTCCTCGCCCCAGCACGCCCAGAACCCGGGCCCGGCCCCGGCCGGCGGTGGTGGTGACGGCGGTGAGCGCTCCGGGCGCCCCGCCGTGTCTGCGTCTTCGGGCACCCAGCCGGCCGCCGCACCGACTCCGACCGTCAGGCCCCCGAGGGGTCCGTCCAACCCGGGCTCGCGCATAGCCCTGCGCAACTGGCGTATCTCCACGCGCCTGGTGTCGCTGCTCGCGCTCCCCGTGGTGGCGGCGACGACGCTGGGCGCGGTGCGCATCAACGACTCGCTCAACGACATCCAGCAGCTCGACAACATGCAGCTGCTGACGGACATGACCACGCAGGCGACCGAGCTGGCCACCGCGCTCCAGACCGAGCGCGACAAGACGGCCGGTCCGCTGGCGCACGGCGGGTCGAGCACGAACCCCGCGATCAAGGGTCTCGAGGACCAGACCGACCGCGCCCGCGACAACTTCCTCAACGCCTCCGAGGAAATCGACACCGCGAGCAAGAACGGTCAGCTCCAGGGCGTCCGCGACAGCCTCGTCGGTCTGGCCGGCCAGCTGGACGACCTGGCGAAGATCCGCAAGGACGCCTATCAGCAGAAGGAGAACTCGACCCAGACGGTCGAGGCCTACCACCGGCTGATCACCCAGCTGATCGACCTCTCCCAGGACATGGCGCAGGCCTCCAGCAACCCGGAGATGATCCAGCGCACCCGCGCCCTGGCGGCGTTCTCCACCGCCAAGGAGTACGCGTCCGTGCAGCGCGCCGTCATCGCCGCGGCCCTGCCCGCCAACGGCACGAGCACCGGCGACCTCTCCGAGAACGACCGCCTGTACGGCGAGTCCGCCCAGGAGAGCGAGACCTCCGAGCTGACGATCTTCCGGAAGATCTACGCCGGCAACGCGGCCGACCTGCTCAGCCCGATCGACGGGAACAACCCGACGATCGAGTCCGCGGACACCTACGCCAAGCGTGCGCTCGGCGCCCAGAACGGTCTGAACGAGCTCAGCAAGCGCTCGTACCTCGACTGGGTCGACGACAGCTCCACCAAGATCGACCAGATGAAGAAGATCGAGCACACGCTGCTCGAGGACATGGAGCAGAAGGCCCGGGAGCTGCGGGCCTCCTCCGAGCAGGAAGCGATCATCTCCGGTGCGCTGATCCTGCTGGTCCTCGGTGTGTCGCTGGTCGGCGCCTTCATCGTGGCCCGCTCCATGATCCGCTCGCTGCGCCGCCTCCAGGAGACCGCCACCAAGGTCGCCCAGGACCGCCTGCCCGAGCTGGTCAAGCAGCTGTCCGAGTCCGACCCGCAGGACGTCGACACGTCCGTGGAGTCGGTCGGTGTGCACTCCCGGGACGAGATCGGCCAGGTGGCCGCGGCCTTCGACGACGTGCACCGCGAGGCGGTCCGCCTCGCCTCCGAGCAGGCCATGCTGCGGGGCAACGTCAACGCGATGTTCACCAACCTCTCGCGTCGTTCCCAGGGCCTCATCCAGCGTCAGCTCTCGCTCATCTCCGAACTGGAGTCCCGCGAGGCCGACCCGGACCAGCTGTCCTCCCTCTTCAAGCTCGACCACCTCGCGACGCGTATGCGCCGTAACGGTGAAAACCTTCTGGTTCTCGCCGGTGAAGAGCCCGGCCGCCGCTGGACCCGCCCGGTCCCGCTGGTCGACGTGCTCCGCGCCGCCGCGTCCGAGGTGGAGCAGTACGAGCGCATCGAGCTGGCCGCCGTGCCGACCACCGAAGTGGCCGGCCGCGTGGTCAACGACCTCGTGCACCTGCTCGCCGAGCTCCTTGAGAACGCCACCTCGTTCTCCTCGCCCCAGACCAAGGTCAAGGTCACCGGTCACGCGCTGCCCGACGGCCGCGTCCTGATCGAGATCCACGACACCGGTATCGGCCTCTCCCCCGAGGACCTCGCCGCGATCAACGAGCGGCTCGCCTCGCCGCCCACCGTGGACGTCTCGGTCTCCCGCCGCATGGGTCTGTTCGTGGTCGGCCGGCTGTCCCAGCGGCACGGCATCCGCATCCAGCTGCGCCCGTCCGACTCCGGTGGTACGACCGCGCTGGTCATGCTCCCGGTCGACGTCGCCCAGGGCGGCAAGAAGCCCGCTCCCGGCAAGCCCGGCGCCCCGGCGCCGTCCGGCGGTCCGGCCGCCGCGCAGGCAGCGGCCGGTGCGGCCGCGGCCCGGCGGGGCAACGGCCAGGGCGGCGGCGCCGGTTCGCTCGGTGCGGGTGCTCCCGCCCCGGCGCTCGGCGGCGGTGCCGGTACGGCCGGCGGACGCGGTGGTGCCCTCGGTTCCGGCGCCCCCTCCGGTGGCGGGCTGCTCGGTGCCGGTGCGGGTCCGCGCGGCCAGGTCGGCGCCGGCCAGGGTCCCCGGGCCGCGCTGCCCGGCGCGGGTCCGAACGGCAGCCGTCCCGGTGCGCCGGGTGGCGCGCGCGGCCAGCAGGGCCGGCCGAACGCGGGTGCCGGTGCCTTCGGCAACCAGGACGCGTTCGGCAACCCGCAGGACTCCTTCGGCGGCCAGGACGCCTTCGGCAACCGCGCCCCGGTCCCGCCGCAGCGCTCCGCGAACTCCTCCGACACGGGCCGTCAGCCCCCGCTGCCGCCGCGCGGCGGCCCGCGGGCCGAACTGCCCGGCGGCAACCCGCAGGGCCGGCCCAGCTGGAGCGACGACAACGCCCAGCCGCCGCTCTCCCGCGCCTCGCTGGACACCCCGCGCGGCCACGACGAGCAGGACCCGACCCACACCGCGCCGATGCCCCGCATCGACGACCGGCAGGGCCTCGGCGCCACCTCGCAGATGCCGGCGATCCCGCAGGCTCCGGCGACCGGTGAGTTCCCGCGCCCGGACTTCAACACGCCGAACGGCACGCAGGGCACCGGCTCGTTCCCGCGGCCGGGCACGACGGGCCCGCAGGACACCGGTTCGTTCCCGCGGCCGGGCACCACCGGCCCGCAGGACACCGGTTCCTTCCCGCGCCCGAACCTGAACGGCCAGCACGACACCGGCTCGTTCCCCCGCCCGAACGTCAACGGCCAGCACGACACGGGTTCCTTCCCGCGTCCGAACGTCAACGGCCAGCAGGACTCCGGCCAGTTCGTTCGTTCCGATGTCTTCGGCGCGCCGACCGGGCCGCAGAACGGCTCCCAGAACACCGGGCAGTTCGCCGCCCCGCAGGCCTACGACAACGGCTCCACCGGCCAGTTCGCCGCGCCGTCCTACGACGGCTCCACCGGACAGCACTCCCTGCCCGGCCGCCAGAACGGCTACCCGGCCAACGGTCAGGGCGGCAACGGCCAGCACAACACCGGTCAGTTCGAGCGTCCGGGGACCAACGGCCGCGGCGTCGACTACGGTGCGCCGCAGCGTCCGCCGGTCCCGCCCGCGCCGCCGGTCCGCCAGGAGCCGGAGGCACTGCCGCCGGCCACCGGCCCCGGTGACGGCCGTACCCCGCTGTACGACACGCTGGAGACCAACTGGTTCCACGGCGGTCAGCAGCAGGAGCAGCAGCAGCGTGCCCAGAGCAACGGCAACGGCAACGGCCCGGCGGCCGTTCCGCCGGTCCCGCCGGTGCCCTCCCAGCCGCCGGCCCCCGCGGCCGCGGCCCCCCAGCGTCCCGCCCAGGCAGCCTGGCGCACCTCTCCGAACGACGACCTCGTCCGGCAGGCGGAGCGTGTAAGGCAGCCGGCGGCGGGCGGTGTCACCACCTCCGGTCTGCCGCGCCGGGTGCCCCGGGCGAACCTCGTCCCGGGCACGGCGCAGCAGCAACAGCACCACACCGGTCCGCAGGTCTCGCGTGCGCCTGATGACGTCCGCGGCCGGCTGACCAATCTCCGTCGGGGTATCGCGCAGGGCAGGCAGGCCGGCACCGGCCCGCAGACCGGCAGCTTCCCGAGCCCCACTCACCAGCAGGAGCGTTAGTTGAGTCCGATGAGCCAGGCGGCACAGAACCTCAACTGGTTGATCACCAACTTCGTGGACAACACCCCCGGTGTGTCCCACACCGTCGTCGTGTCCGCCGACGGTCTCCTTCTGGCGATGTCCGAAGGTTTCCCGCGTGACCGTGCCGACCAGCTGGCCGCCGTCGCGTCCGGGCTCACCTCGCTGACCGCCGGGGCCTCCCGGATCTTCGAGGGCGGCAACGTGGCGCAGACGGTCGTCGAGATGGAACGCGGCTTTCTCTTCCTGATGTCCGTCTCCGACGGCTCGTCCCTCGCCGTTCTGGCCCACCCGGAGTGCGACATCGGTCTCGTCGGCTACGAGATGGCGCTGCTCGTCGACCGCGCGGGCGCGGTACTCACGCCCGACCTGCGTGCCGAACTGCAAGGCAGTCTGCTCCACTGACCGCCCGGATCCAACCCACCTCACCAAATCACCGTCCGGCCGCCACATTCCCCCCACCGGCCACGTCCGACGGCACGACTGACCGACTTGCTGTCCCGCCCGGAGGAACGATGACCCCGCCCACCGCCTCTCATGACCCGTACGCGGAGCCGTACGGGGACGAGGGCGACCAGCCGCTGGTACGTCCTTACGCGATGACCGGCGGCCGGACCCGGCCGCGCTACCAGCTCGCCATCGAAGCGCTGATCAGCACGACGGCCGACCCGGCAGCACTCATGGGGCTGCTCCCGGAGCACCAGCGCATCTGCCACCTGTGCCGCGAGGTGAAGTCGGTGGCCGAGGTCTCGGCGCTGCTCGCCATGCCGCTCGGTGTGGCCCGGATCCTGGTGGCCGACCTCGCCGAGGCCGGCCTGGTCGCCATCCACCAGCCGGGCGGCGACGAGAACAACGGCGGCGCACCGGACGTGACGCTGCTCGAAAGGGTGCTCAGTGGACTTCGCAAGCTCTGACGGAGGCCGGGCCACGACCTCCGCGAAGATCGTGGTGGCGGGCGGCTTCGGCGTCGGCAAGACCACGTTCGTGGGAGCGGTCTCCGAGATCAACCCGCTGCGCACGGAGGCCGTGATGACGTCCGCCTCGGCGGGCATCGACGACCTGACCCACACCGGGGACAAGACCACCACCACGGTGGCCATGGACTTCGGCCGTATCACGCTCGACCAGGACCTGATCCTGTATCTGTTCGGCACGCCCGGCCAGGACCGCTTCTGGTTCATGTGGGACGACCTGGTCAGGGGTGCGATCGGCGCGGTGGTGCTCGTGGACACCCGGCGCCTGGCCGACTGCTTTCCGGCGGTCGACTATTTCGAGAACAGCGGTCTGCCGTTCGTCATAGCCCTCAACGGCTTCGACGGACACCAGCCCTACACACCCGAAGAGGTGCGCGAGGCACTGCAGATCGGACCGGACGCGCCGATCATCACGACCGACGCCCGGCACCGCGCCGATGCGAAGAGCGCGCTGATCACTTTGGTGGAGCACGCCCTCATGGCGCGCCTGCGGTAGCCAGGGCGCCGTATCCAAGTCCGTCATCATGTACGGCAGTTGCCGTACGGAAACCGGAGCCGACTGTGGCCTTTGACACGGTCGGCTCCGGTGTTCATAACGTTTCGGCAGAGGAATCCGGTGGTATCGCCACGCGTCGCGGTCACGCGGTGCCGCTGCGCTCACAATGGCCCCGCCTTTTGGCGGGGCTCGCTCTTTATGACCGTTTTATCTGGGGCTTACATCGACGCTCTCTGCCCCAATGGACTGTTTGGAAGTGCACCGGCCTACGTGCTGGAATGCCTGAACTGCCCAATAGTCAAAGACGTACTGAGTAGTGGTCTGAGACACACCGGGCTCTGAGAGACTGCGGCACGACGACAGGTGCCCGCCGCCGAGAGGTTGTTGGTCGAGTGAGGCGAAGCAAGAACGGTCCCGAGCCGTCGGCACGGGGCAACTTCACCCCGCCGCCGCGCGCTGCGGCGCCCACCCCTGTGCCAGCCGCGGAACCACCGGCCGCGCCCGCGAAGAGCGGCGGCCGTTTCTCGCCGCGGAACTGGCGAGTGCCGACCAGGCTGAACGCGATCCTGCTCATACCCGTGGTCGTCGGCCTGATCATGGGCGGCTTCCAGGTGAAGAGCTCGATCGACACCTGGCAGGAGGCCCGGGACGCGGAGAACACCGCGCGCCTGGTCCGCGCCGCCCTCACCTACGGCGACGCCCTTTACAACGAGCGTGACGTCAGCGCGGCACCGCTGCTCCTGGACAAGGACAAGGCGACGGTCACCCAGGCGCGGGCCGCGACCGACAAGGCCGCCGACGCCTTCGACGCGGCCGCGCAGAACATGCCGCAGAAGCCGGGCCTGGAGCGCCGCCTGAAGCTGTTCCGCGAGGCGGAGCCCAAACTCACGAACCTGCGCGCCGCCGCGTACACCAGCACGCTCGGCGGTGTGAAGACGGAAGAGGGTTACACCCAGGTCGCCCACCCGCTGATGGAGTTCGCCAACGAGCTCGGTCTGGGCACCGGAAACATCACCTCCTACGGCCGTACCGTCTACGCCATCTCGCTCACCAAGGCGGCCCTGTCGCTGGAGCGGTCGATCGGCATGCACCTGCTGGTCAAGCCCGGTCCGGACGCCGGCAACCTGGCCACCCAGCGGGTCGCCCTCTCCTCGTACGCCTACCTGGAGGGCATCGCCGTCGAGGAGTACGTCGGCGGTGGTACCGAGGCCGACGCGCAGAAGCTGACCGACCTCGAGAAGAAGATCAAGACCGAGGGCGCGACGCTGGTCCAGCAGGCCAAGGCGAAGGACCCGAACTACGTGGCCCCGCCGTCCAAGGACAACGCGATGGTCTCGGCGCTGGCGACGCTGCCGAACACCGACCCCAGCACCCGTCAGGCGCTGGCCGCCCAGGGCGTCACCGCCGAGAACTGGTGGACGGTCAACACCCTCAAGTACCAGGCCTACCGCACGATCGAGTCGGACATGGCCGACAAGGCGGTGAGCGAGGCCTCCGACATCGCCGACAACGCCAAGCGGGACGCCTTCATCACCGGTGCCGCGGTCATGGTCGCGCTGCTCGCCGCGTTCATCCTGGCCGGCATGGTGGCCCGCCAGATGTCCCGCTCGATGCGCCAGCTGCGCAACGCCGCCTTCGGCATCGCCGAGCAGCGCCTGCCGATGCTGGTCGACCAGCTCTCCCGCACCGACCCCGGCCGGGTCGACACCCGGGTGGCGCCGATCCCGATCACCTCGACCGACGAGATCGGCGAAGTCGCCCGCGCGTTCGACCAGGTCCACCGTGAGGCCGTCCGGCTCGCCGCCGAGCAGGCCCTGCTGCGGGGCAACATCAACGCGATCTTCACCAACCTCTCGCGCCGCAACCAGTCGCTGATCGAGGGCCAGCTGACCCTCATCACCGACCTGGAGAACAACGAGGCCGACCCGGACCAGCTGGAGAACCTCTTCCGCCTGGACCACCTCGCGACCCGTATGCGCCGCAACGGCGAGAACCTCCTGGTCCTCGCCGGCGAGGAGCCCGGCCGCCGCTGGGACCAGCCGGTCCCGCTGGTCGACGTGCTGCGCGCCGCCTCCTCCGAGGTGGAGCAGTACGAGCGCGTCGAACTCTCCGGCGTCCCGGAGGCCGAGATCCACGGCCGCGCGGTCACCGACCTCGTGCACCTGCTCGCCGAGCTCCTGGAGAACGCCACCACGTTCTCCTCGCCGCAGACCAAGGTCCGCGTCACCGCGACCCGTCTCCCCGACGGCCGCGTCATGATCGAGATCCACGACAAGGGCATCGGCCTCACCGCCGAGGACTTCGCGGACATCAACCACAAGCTGGCCAACCCGCCGACCGTGGACGCCGCGATCTCCCAGCGCATGGGCCTCTTCGTGGTCGGCCGGCTGTCCGACCGGCACGGCATCCGGGTCCAGCTGCGCCCCTCCGGCGAGCAGGCCGGCACCACCTCGCTGGTCATGCTGCCGGACGCGATCACGCACGGCGGTGGCGGCGAACAGCAGCTGGACCGCGACGAGTTCACGGTTTCGCAGATCATCCCGGAGCAGCAGTTCCAGGCCGAGAGCTTCAGCCAGCCGCAGCTCCAGCCGATGCGTACGGCGGCCGAGCTCGGCTTCGACGACAGCCGCTACATCGAGGTCCCGGACGACATCCGCGACCTGGACCCCGTGGGCCGCTCCCTGATGCGCGAGGAGCGTCGTGCGGCCCTGGAGGCCCAGGCGCAGCCCCCGCAGGGCACAGAGCTCCCGCAGGCCCCCCAGGCCCCGCAGGAGACCTCGGAGATCCCGGCGTACGTCGACGAGTTCGACAGCGGCCGGCAGGGCTACGGCACGAACGGTACGGGCTTCCAGGAGCAGCCCACGGGCTACGACGGACAGCCGGCGTACCAGGAGCAGCCGCAGAGCACGTACGACGAGCAGTACTACGCGCCGAACGGCGGCCTGCCGCAGAACGACACGTTCTCGCCCGACGCGTTCTCGGTCAACGGCGGCTACCCGGAGCCTTCCTATCCGGAGCCGGTCCAGGAGGAGCCCGCGGCCGCGCAGGCCGCTGCCGCCGAGGCGTTCCCGGCC
Source organism: Streptomyces sp. NPDC054770 (assembly GCF_053611985.1). Lineage (NCBI taxonomy): Bacteria > Bacillati > Actinomycetota > Actinomycetes > Kitasatosporales > Streptomycetaceae > Streptomyces > Streptomyces sp. NPDC054770. Next base: position 39,569 of record NZ_JBSHBL010000028.1, on the reverse strand, counting down.
TTCGGCGAGCAGCCCTACCAGGACGACTGGCCGCAGCAGGACGGTTACACGAACGGCTACCCGGCCCAGTACGCTCCGGAAGCGGAGTCGGCGCAGGCCGGTGACGTGGACGAGCGGAACCGCGTAGGCTTCGACCGTCCGGGAGCGGCCCCCTCCAACGGCCACCAGCTGACCGACGCCGGGCTGCCCCGCCGGGGTTCCGGCGGCCCGAACGGCGCGGGTCCCGCGCGGCACGCTCCGGCTGCATCGCCGGCACCGATGGCTCCGGCGGCCCCGGCTCCGGAGCCGGCCGGCGACAGCTCCTGGCGTTCGCAGAACGACGAGCGCTGGCAGCAGGCCTCGGCACTGCGCAAGCCCAAGGCGGGCGGGGTCACCTCCTCCGGTCTGCCGCGGCGGGTACCCAAGGCCAACCTGGTCGAGGGAGCCGCCGAGAGCACCCCTCAGGGAGGCCCACAGGTCTCCCGCGCCCCGGAGGACATCCGGGGCAGGCTGAGCAACCTGCGTCGCGGCGTCGAGCGCGGGCGCAACGCAGGCAGTGAAACGAACGGCCAGGGCTTCGGCCCTGACAGCACCTACAACCAGGAGCGTTAGTGTGAGCCCGATGAGCCAGGCGGCACAGAACCTGAACTGGTTGATCACCAACTTCGTGGACAACACCCCGGGGGTGTCCCACACGGTGGTGGTCTCCGCCGACGGACTCCTTCTGGCGATGTCCGAAGGCTTCCCCCGCGACCGCGCCGACCAGCTCGCGGCCGTGGCTTCCGGTCTGACGTCCCTGACGGCCGGGGCTTCCCGGATCTTCGAGGGCGGCAGCGTGAATCAGACGGTTGTGGAGATGGAGCGGGGATTCCTGTTCATCATGTCCGTTTCCGATGGTTCCTCGCTGGCGGTCCTGGCCCACCCGGAGGCCGACATCGGTCTGATTGGCTACGAGATGGCCCTTTTGGTGGACCGCGCAGGCACGGTTCTTACCCCGGATCTGCGCCAGGAACTCCAAGGAAGCCTTCTCAACTAACAGTCAGGCGGTGCGTTTTGGCGTCCCGGGGCCGTAAGGTTTCGGGACGCGGCTCCACAAGGATGGGTGCCCGGCACGGTCGGAGGAGGAGAGAAAGTGGCAACACCCCCAGGCGGTTCTAATAACGGCAACTGGTCGTACGGGCCTGCGCAGGGCCAGGGCGACGGTTCCGGGAACCGGTACAACTTCCCCTCCGCGCCGAGCCACCGGCAGCCCTACGCACCGCAGGGCCCCGGCCCGTCGCCGTACGACCAGCCGCCGGCGCCGCGCATCCAGCCGGTGCAGCCGCAGCGCCGCCCCGAGCCTTCCACGGCTTCGGGGTCGAACAACCCCCTGGTGCGTCCGTACGCCATGACCGGTGGCCGGACCCGCCCGCGGTACCAGCTCGCCATCGAGGCGCTGGTGCACACCACCGCGCAGCCGCACCAGATGCAGGGCCAGCTGCCCGAGCATCAGCGGATCTGCAACCTCTGCCGGGAGATCAAGTCGGTGGCCGAGATCTCGGCCCTCCTGACCATCCCTCTCGGCGTGGCCAGGATCCTCGTCGCCGACTTGGCGGAGGCGGGCCTGGTCGCCATCCATCAGCCCGGCGGCGACGAGAACGCCGGCGGCCAGCCAGACGTGACACTGCTCGAAAGGGTGCTCAGTGGACTTCGCAAGCTCTAGCGGCGGTCCTTCCCGCTCCACCACCTCCGCGAAGATCGTGGTGGCGGGCGGCTTCGGCGTGGGCAAGACCACGTTCGTCGGTGCCGTCTCGGAGATCAACCCGCTGCGCACAGAGGCCGTGATGACGTCCGCGTCTGCCGGCATCGACGACCTCACCCACACCGGGGACAAGACGACCACCACGGTCGCCATGGACTTCGGTCGCATCACCCTGGACCAGGACCTGATCCTGTACCTGTTCGGCACCCCCGGTCAGGACCGTTTCTGGTTCATGTGGGACGACCTGGTGCGCGGCGCGATCGGCGCGATCGTCCTGGTCGACACCCGCCGCCTCGCCGACTGCTTCCCCGCGGTCGACTACTTCGAGAACTCGGGCCTGCCGTTCGTCGTCGCCCTCAACGGCTTCGACGGCAGCCAGCCCTACAACCCCGAAGAGGTCCGCGAGGCGCTGCAGATCGGCCCGGACACCCCGATCATCACGACCGACGCGAGGCATCGTGCCGATGCGAAGTCGGCGCTGATCACGCTCGTGGAGCATGCCCTGATGGCTCGGCTCCGGTAGTTCCGGACACCGGGCAGCCACGGCCGGCCGTACGCCGACTGCGGGTGGACCGTGGCCTGTCGCGCCCACGCGGCGGAGCCGCACATGGATTCAGTCCCGCGCCCCTGAAGGGGCGCGTACCGGGCCCCTTCTGCGAAGGGGCCCGAACTTTTTGCCACGGCCGCAGCTCAGTTCTTTTTTCCCGTCGCAACGGCGCTCGGCCCGACGGCGGTGTCCGGCGGTGCCGAACCGGCCCGGCAGCCCTTGGCACACACGGAGAAGGGCCCCTCTCAAGGAGAGGGGCCCTTCTTCTACGTGCTGTCGGCCAGGCGGCGCAGCCTAGCCGTGCCAGCTGTGCGGGGCGCGGAAGCCGTTCTCGCGCTCCAGGCGGCGCCAGCCGGCCTTGGCGCGGCCTCGGTGGGTCTGCTCGGTGTCGGCGGTCGGCCGGGCGGCCGCGCGGGCCAGGAGGACCGCCGTTATGGCGGCGACTTCCTCCGGGTCGGCGTTGCCCTTCTCGACGCGGATGTCAGGCACGTTCATGGGTGTCAGTCTCCGTGAGAGAGGTTTCCGCAGGATTACTGCGGGGGGTTGCCGTGCTTACGGGACGGCAGGTCGGCGTGCTTGGTCTGGAGCATCGCGAGCGACCTGGCGAGCACCTCGCGGGTCTCGGCCGGGTCGATGACGTCGTCGACCAGGCCGCGCTCGGCCGCGTAGTAGGGGTGCATGAGTTCGGACTTGTACTCCTTGACCATGCGGGCCCGCATGGCCTCGGGGTCCTCGGCGGAGGCGATCTGCCGACGGAAGATCACGTTGGCGGCACCTTCGGCGCCCATGACCGCGATCTCGTTGGTCGGCCAGGCGTACGTGAGGTCGGCGCCGATCGACTGGGAGTCCATGACGATGTAGGCACCTCCGTACGCCTTGCGCAGGATCAGGGAGATCCGGGGCACGGTCGCGTTGCAGTAGGCGTAGAGGAGCTTCGCGCCGTGGCGGATGATCCCGCCGTGCTCCTGGTCGACACCGGGGAGGAAGCCCGGTACGTCCAGGAAGGTGACGATCGGAACATTGAAAGCGTCACACATCTGGACAAAGCGCGCAGCTTTTTCACTCGCCTCGATGTCCAGGACGCCTGCCAGCACCTGCGGCTGGTTGGCGACGATGCCCACCACCTGGCCGTCGATCCGGGCCAGCGCGCAGATGATGTTCCGCGCCCAGCGCTCGTGGACCTCCAGGTACTCGCCGTCGTCGACGATCTCCTCGATGACCTTGGCCATGTCGTACGGCCGGTTGCCGTCGGCCGGGACGAGGTCCAGCAGGACGTCGCCGCGGCGGTCGACCGGGTCCGTGGACTCGACGCGCGGCGGGTTCTCGCGGTTGTTCTGCGGGAGGAGCGAGAGGAGGTAGCGGACCTCCGCGATGCAGGTCTCCTCGTCGTCGTACGCGAAGTGGCAGACGCCGGAGGTCTCCGCGTGGACGTCGGCGCCGCCGAGCCCGTTCTGGGTGATCTCCTCGCCGGTGACCGCCTTGACGACGTCCGGTCCCGTGATGAACATCTGCGAGGTCTCGCGGACCATGAAGACGAAGTCGGTGAGGGCGGGGCTGTAGGCCGCGCCGCCCGCGCACGGGCCGAGCATCACGGAGATCTGCGGGATGACACCCGACGCCTTCGTGTTGCGCTGGAAGATGCCGCCGTAGCCGGCGAGGGCGCTGACGCCCTCCTGGATACGGGCGCCGGCGCCGTCGTTCAGCGACACCAGCGGGGCACCGGCCGCGATGGCCATGTCCATGATCTTGTGGATCTTGGTGGCGTGGGCCTCGCCGAGGGCGCCGCCGAAGATCCGGAAGTCGTGCGCGTAGACGAAGACCGTACGGCCCTCGACCGTGCCCCAGCCGGTGATGACACCGTCGGTGTACGGCTTCTTGGCCTCCAGGCCGAAGCCGACCGCGCGGTGCCGGCGCAGCTGCTCGACCTCCTGGAAGGAACCCGGGTCCAGGAGCAGCTCGATGCGCTCCCGAGCCGTCAGCTTGCCCTTGGCGCGCTGCGCCTCGGTCGCCTTCTCGCTGGGGCCCGCCACGGCCGCCGCACGGATCTCGTGCAGCTCGGCGACCCGCCCGCGCGCGTCCGTCGGTTCACCGGTGGGCTCGCCCGTCGTCTCTTCCAAAACGGTCATGTAGTGACCTTACGAAGGACACCAAGGAATGCGAGACGTCGACTCCGTACAGTCTCCGACGCGTTTTCCTGGAACCACTGAACAGAACCGGAACGACATGCAGCCGTTCCGACTGCTCAGAGGGGTTCGGGGTTGTAGGGGTGCCACAAAGGCACTACCTGAGACACGCCTCACATTCACCGGCGGTCCATACCACCCGCGGAGTGACACAGGACTCCGGACGGCGGTTCACCCACACAGAGCCTAGCCGCTCCCCAGCGGGTCCCGCCGCCCGGATCCGGCGGCGCGGTCCTACGCTGAGTAATGAGCGCGACACGCATGTGGATGATGTTGAAGGTTGAATGGAATAGGTCTACGGTGTCTTTCGTTGAGTTCGTTGAACGTTAAACATCACGTCCGCGTCTTCCGCATCCCCCGCTTCGAAGTCGCGACCCGTCCCCCAAGGAGCACGTCATCATGGGCATCTTCGGCCGCAAGAACGACGAGACGACCACCGCCGGCACGACCGCCGACACGGCCGCGCTGACCGGCGACTACACGATCGACCCGGCGCACACCACGCTCGGCTTCGTGGCCCGCCACGCGATGGTCACCAACGTCAAGGGCAGCTTCCAGGAGTTCGAGGGCACCCTGCACCTGGACGGCGAGGACCCGTCGAAGTCCACGGCCTCGCTCGACATCAAGATGGACAGCATCACCACAGGCAGCGCCGACCGTGACGGTCACCTGAAGTCGGCGGACTTCTTCAAGACCGACGAGTTCCCGACCATGACCTTCCGCTCCACCGAGGCGGAGGCCCTCGGCGGCGAGGACTACCGCATCACCGGCGACCTCACGATCCTCGGCGTCACCAAGCCGGTCACCATCGACCTGGAGTTCAACGGCGCCGCCAAGGACCCGTTCGGCAACGAGCGCGTCGGCTTCGAGGGCAAGGCCGAGATCAAGCGCTCCGACTGGGGCGTCAGCTGGAACGCGGCGCTGGAGACCGGCGGCGTCCTCGTCTCCGACAAGATCAAGCTGAACTTCGACATCTCGGCGATCAAGAACGCGTGAGCCCGCGGCGCCGGACCGCCGGCCCTGGTCACGCCCGCTGAGCGCCGCCCTCCACTCCCCTGAGGGCGGCGCTCAGCCATGTCCGGACGTCCTGCGCGTGTCCTGTAGTCCTAGTAGTCGATGGTCGGGTACCAGTCGCCCCTCCCCCGCGGAGTGAGGTCGAGAAGGTGCCAGACCGGCGTCAGCAGGTCGATGCCGCGCTCCTGGATGTCGTCGGCCATGCGCGGATGGGCGGAGTAGGTGTGCCGGACCGTGCCGTCGCCCTCGCGGGTGAGGACGGAGACCGTGGAGTCCTGCTCGCCGTCCTTGTCCTCACTCCCCAGGTCGTACTTGAACGTGCTGTCGCCGCAGCTGAGCAGCCGCAGCCGGTGCCAGCCGCGCTCACGGCCGTACTGCCGGAGGGCGGGCGGGTCGGCGGCCGCGGCGATGACGAAGTCGGCGTTGCGGGTCACGTGGTGGGCGATGCCGTTGTAACCGTCGATCCACAGGGTGCACATCGGGCAGGGACTGGTCTGGAGCTTGCCGTACATGAAGTGGTAGACGATCAGCGGTCGTCCGGGCCCGGAGAACAGCTCGCTCAACGCGACCTCACGCACCGGGATGTCACCGGCGTCGAGGTCGCCGGGCCCTTCGAGGAAGACGTAGTCGTCGACGGCCGGCCCCTGCGGAAGCGCCCGCCGCAGCGCCGCGACCTCCTCCCGGCGCCGCATCAGCTCGATCTCGGCGAGCCGCAGCTCCTCACGAGCCCCGAGATAGTCCTCGGACTCCCCGACCAGCCTGGTCCGCCGCATCATCGCGTCCTCCTGGAGTGGGGTCCCCTCCCGGATCCTCAAGTCTAGGCCGGTCACCTGGCTCACTCACCTTCGTAGCGACGCGCCAGGGCGAGCGCCGCCAGGAGACGGCGGGCCTCACGGTCGAGCGGAGAGCGAACCTGCACGTCGACGCGGTGGGCTCCGTCGAGCAGGGGCGGCTTGCTCTTCAGCTGGACCGGGCGGTGTCTTTCGGTGAACTGCCGGGAACGAGGGGGGCATTGGCCGTGCCGGTCTCGCTCGGTAGGGCCTGGGCGCGTGGCGTCGCCCTTCTGCCCGGCACCGGCAGCAGCCACCACGCCGAGGCCACCGCGAGGGTCACGCCCACCGCGATGGCTGCCAGGCGGGTCGGCAGCAGGGACTCCGCGTTCTGGCCGAAGTAGCCGAGGAGCAGGGAGAGGGCCGTGGTCATGCCGGCCGCCCAGTACGCGTAGTTGAGGGGGCGCAGCCACAGGGCGACGGTCAGGACCGCGAACATCAGGGCCACGGCGGTATGGCCCGTGATGCCCGCCTCCGCCACTCCCGTCGCCAGGAGCGTGCCGACGCAGGCCCCGGCCAGGCGCTCGACTCCCTTGCGCAGGACGTCGGTCCGGCCCCGGTTGCCGCTCGCGGCCACGTACGCGGTCAGGACGGCCCACGGCCAGTGGTGGTCGAAGAGGAAGCGGCCCAGCACGAAGGCGGATGCGATGGCCGCCGCCATCTGGAGGGCCATGCGGGTGCTGGGGCGTGGGTGGAGGCGGGAGCGGCGGCCGGGAGGGGCGGGGGCCGGGGCCGCGCGCCAGGGGCCGTAGCGGTCGCCCAGGGCCTGCACCAGCCAGACCGAGCAACATGCCATGAAGCCGATCAGCGCCGACCAGGCCCAGGTCACCAACTCGCTCTGCGCCTGGGACGGCAGGGCCGGACCGGGTACGACGAGCAGGGCCACCAGCGGCAGGGCGAGCAGCGTGCCCGCCTTGGTGGCGGCCGGGCCGAAGCGGCGGATCCAGATGGCCAGGGCCATCCCGGCCGTGTAGACGGCCGCGCCCGCCGTGTAGTGGGAGGCGAGGAGCCGGCCGACGAAGACCGAGGCGGCGGCCGTCGCGGGCAGCAGCACCAGTGACATCAGCCGCCGGCGGGTGTCGGCGGTGCGCTGGGTGTTGGCGAGGGTCAGGGTGAGGGCGACCGCGAGGACCAGCACGTCGGTGTGCAGCCCGGCGGCCCCCTCCAGTGCCAGCGCGGCTCCCCAGGAGAGCAGCACGGCCGTCATCGTCAGCCCGGCTTCGTACGCATTGCGTATGAGTTTTGCGGTCACTGGGCCGAGAGTACGGGCTAAACCGAGTAGAGGGTAGTAAGTATTCGCGTACGATTCTCTCCATGGAACATCTCGCCGAAGCCGCCCGTGTCCGTCGTGCCGTCCTCCGGTTCAACCGTCGGCTGCGGCAGGAACGCGGGGACGGGAGCCTCAGTGCCAATCAGCTGACGGTGCTCGGCCATCTGTACCGGCACGGGCCGTCCACGCCCGGCGAGGTCGCGGCCGCCGAGCGGCAGCGGCCGCAGTCGCTGACCCGGGTCTTCGCGGAGCTGGAGGCGGAGGGGCTGGTCGGACGGGCGCCGGACCCGTCCGACCGGCGGCAGTCCGTGCTGAGCCTGACCGGGGCGGGGCGGCAGGCGCTGGAGGCCGACATGGCCCAGCGGGACGCGTGGCTGGCCGGGGCGTTCGAGGCGTTGAGCGAGACCGAGCGCGGGGTGCTGCTGCTCGCCGCCGGTGTGATGGAGCGGCTGGGGGGCCTGGAGTAGCCGGCGTGGCTCAGAAACCGCCGCCGAAGTCCCCGCCGTCCCCGCCCCCGCCGCCGAAGTCGCCGCCTCCGCCGAAGTCACCGAAGTCCCCGGGGTCGAAGTCCGCGCCCGAGACGTCGCCGCCCTGGTAGCCGCCGGCGCCGAAGTCGCCGTACCCGGTGCCGTAGTCGGCCGCGTAGGCGGGCGCGGACATCCAGCCGCCCAGGGCGGTGCCGAGGAGGAGGCCTGGGAGGATCCCGCCGCCGAAGTAGCCGCCCGCCCAGGGGCCGTAGGCCGGGCCCGCGTCCCAGTAGGGACGGCGGCCGTAGTCGGTGTCGACCTCGCGGACCGCCGGGTCGCGGCCGTCGGCCAGCCGGGCGGCGTCGGCCGCGCAGACCGGGACCTCGCGGGGTGCGCCGCCGGCCGGGGTCCAGGTGGCGTCCGTGACCGAGGGGCCGTGCCGGGGGTCGAAGAAGCAGGGCGGGCGGCGCTCCGGGAGCGGCCGGCCCTCGCGGCGGGCGGCCAGCTGGGCGAGCGAGAAACGGCCGTCCTCCAGGGCCTGGGTGACCGGCCGGACGTCCTCCGGTCTGCGGGCGTCGGCCATCGCGGACTTCGCCTGGTCGTAGGCGTTCAGCGCACGCTCGTAGTCGGCGCGCATCGCGTCGTCGGCGCCGGGCTCGGCCGGGTGGAATTCGAGGCGGTCCAGTTCCTCGCCGAACGCGGTGATGTCCTCGTCCACGACCACCCGGAGCCGGTCCAGAGCGGCCCGCTGCTCCTCCTCATGGCGTCGGCGGTTGCGGCGGACCAGCGCGTACGCGCCCGCCCCGCCCGCCACCACAACGGCTCCGATCGCGATCAGCGCCGTACTGGAGACTCCCGAGCCGCCCGTGCTGCCGCCGCCCCAGCTCGACGGCGCCTTGCCGCCCATGTTGGTCAGGGCACGGTCCGTGAAGTCGGTCAGCTGGGTCTTCGCGCTCTCGCCCTGGACGCTGGTGACCAGGTTCTGCACGGCCGTCCGGGACAACACCGAGGAGTCGGCGCGGGCGTCGAAGCGGTCGCCGAGGCGGATCGCGTAGAGGCCGGTGACGCCGGTGGCGGTGCGCAGGTCCGTGAAGAGGTTCTTGGTGGGGTAGTCGGCCGGCAGGACGGCGATGAACAGGGGCTTGTTCGCGTCCTTGATCTGGCGGGCCAGGGTGTCGGCGTCGGCCGTGGAGAGCTGGGCGGCGGCCGCCGGGTCGACGTACACCGGGTTCGTGCGGAGGGCGTCGGCGACCGCCGAGACACCGGTGGCCGCACCGGCCCGCGGGGCGAGCGCGGTCAGGGCGACCAGCGCCAGCGCGCACGCCAGGAGCAGCAGCCCCGGGAGGCTTCGGGTGGTCCGTCGCACCGCGTTCATGCTTCGAACCTACCCTGAAGCCCCCCGGGGAGCGCGGTTCCTCCTACGCTGCCCGGTACGCCTCCGTCAGCTTCTGCACCGCCGCCGCGTACTCGCCGGTGAGCAGCAGGTGGTCGGCGTCGGCGAAGGGCTTGGAGACGGCCGCCGTGACGGACTGCCCGATCTTCGCCTGGACCAGCAGCCGCGCCTTGGCGACCAGCTTGCGGCCGGCCGCGTCGGAGCCCGACCGCTGCGCCGCCCTCGCCGCCGCGCCGAGCGCCTTCAGGGTGGCCTCGCCGCCCTTGGGGGCCTTGGTCAGGGTGGTCAGACCCCAGCCGTAGGGGTACTGCGGGTCGTACGACGCGTCGCCCACGTTGATCGGCAACTGCGCCTCGGACTTCGGCCAGGTGACCGGGAGCTGACCGGTGAAGGCCCGCTTGCCGTAGAGGACGTCGGCCACGCCGTCGCCCTCGGTGCCCGGCAGCCAGGACGCGACCAGGGAGTCGATCTCGCCCAGCCGGTCGCCGATCAGCTGCGGGCGCCCGGAGACGATCAGCACCGCGCACTTCATGGCCGCGCACACCTTGTCCACGGCGGCCTGGTCGGCCGGGGTCAGCGCCAGGTCGTTGCCGTTGCCGACGTCTCCGACGCCCTCGGCGTACGGGGTCTCGCCGACCACGACCACACCCACGTCGTAGCCGCCGGTCGGCGCCGAGGCGTCCTTGGAGTAGGTGACGTCTCCCCCGGCGTTCTTCATGCCCTGGAGGATGGTGGTGCCGGTGGTGTGGGTGCCGGACGCGCCCTGCCAGGTGATGGTCCAGCCGCCGGTCTGGTTGCCGAGGTCGTCGGCGTTGGAGCCGGCGACGTACACCTTCTCCGACTTCTTCAGCGGCAGCACGTCGCCGTCGTTCTTCAGCAGCACCTGCGACTCGGCGGCCGCCTGCCGGGCGACGGCCCGGTGCGCGGTGGAGCCGATCTTCGAGGCGCCGGAGGTGTCCGCGTACGGGTGCTCGAAGAGGCCCAGCCTGAACTTCTGGGTGAGGATGCGGGAGACCGCGTCGTCGATGCGCTGTTCGGTGACGCTGCCCGCCTGGACCTGGTCGGTCAGGGACGTCGTGAAGTCCTTGTAGCCGTACGGGACCATCATCATGTCGACGCCCGCGTTGACGGCCGTACGGACGTGGGTGTCGTAGTCGCCGGGGAGCTGGTCCATGGCGTTCCAGTCGCTGATCACGAAGCCCTGGAAGCCCATCCGGCCCTTGAGCTCCCCGGTGATCATGTCGGCGCGGGCGTGCATCTTCACCGGGCCCTGGCCGTCGCCGACGATGTCCAGGGAGGAGTAGGAGGGCATGACGGTGCCGATGCCCCGGTCGACGGCGGTCCGGAACGGTGCCAGGTGGATGGCCTCCAGCTGCTGCCGGGTGACCGTGGTGACGCCCTGGTCGAGGGTGTACGTGCCGGTGGTGGACGAACCGTACGCGGTGCCGCCGTCGCCGACGAAGTGCTTGGCGGTGGCCAGGACCTTGTCGTCGTCCTTCAGGTCGCGCCCGTCGGCACGCCCCTGGAGGCCCTGGATGATGGTCTCCATGGACTTCACCAGGGCCGGGTCCTCGCCGAAGGACTCGTAGGAGCGGCCCCAGCGTTCGTCACGGCTGACGCAGAGGCAGGGCGCGAAGTCCCAGGGGATGCCGGTGGCGCGGACCTCGGAGGCCGTCACCGCGCCGGTCTTCTCGGCGAGCGCGGGATCGCGGGTGGCTCCGATGCCGATGTTGTGCGGCATGATCGTGGCGCCGGCCAGGTTGTTGTGGCCGTGCACCGCGTCGACGCCGTAGATCAGCGGGATCTGGAACCGGGTGGCCTGCGCCCGGAGCTGGAAGGAGTCGATCATCTGCGCCCAGGCCGCGGCCGTGTTGGGCGTGGGGGTCGAGCCGCCGCCGGAGAGCAGGGAGCCGAGGTCGTACGCGGTGACGTCACCGCCGGTGCCCACCGCACCGCGCTCGGCCTGGGTCATCTGGCCGACCTTCTCCGCCAGGGACATCCGGGACAGGAGGTCGGCGACCCGCTTCTTCACCGGCAACTTGCTGTCCAGGTACGGCAGTCCGTGCGCGTCGATGACGACCTGCGGGGTCTCGGCGGGGGCCTTGGCGCCGGTGACCGTGAGCTTCAGCGGGATGGTCTTCGCCGACTGCGCCGAACGGGCCTTCAGGGTCGGCACCTTGATGGTCCGGGTGGCCCCGGAGGCCGTGCCCGCGGGGAAGGTGAGGGTGCCGGAGACCGCCTTGTAGTCCTTGCCGGCGTCGGCGGTGCCGCCCGTCGACTCGTAGGCGACGGTGACCGGGTCGTCGATCGGGGCGGAGCCGGTGGTCGCGACGGTGACCTTCACGGCCGCCGTGCCGCCCTCCTTTACCGGGTAGACGGCCGCGTCGGTGGTGACGGAGGCGCGCAGTGCCTGGTCGGCCTTGCCGTACAACTCCACGTCGTCCATGGCGAACCGGCCCTTGACACCGACGGGGAGGGTGACCGCGTAGCCCCACATCTGGGTCAGGCCGAGGACGTGGTCGATGCCGCCGACGGGCTGGTAGTCGGTCCGGTAGACGAAGTCCGTGAACGGGATCTCGATCTGCTTCCAGCCGGTGAAGTCGTCGGTGAAGGAGGTCGTCCAGAGCTCCGAGGCCTCGCCGTTGGCGCCACCGTCCTTGATCTCGAAGGGGATCTTCTTGCCGTTGTCCTGGCCGTCCCACCAGAAGCGGATGCCCTTGTGGGCGGACCAGTCGTGGGCGGGCTCGGTGGCGGCGAAGTCGTGGGTGAAGCCGCCGTAGCCACTGATGTCGTACGTCCCCGAGAGGACCTTGGCGCCCTCGGGGGCGTCGGTGCGGTCGGCGAACTGGAGCGTGGGCGGGTCGTCGCTGTCGCCGCCCCAGGTGAAGATGCCCTCGGCGGGCTGGGAGGCGAAGGGGACCTCGCCCTCGAAGCGGTCGACGGGAGTGGGGGCCGGGTCGTCGGCCGCGCTGGCGGCCGAGAGGGGGATCAGGGCGGCGAGTAGGGCGGTGGAGACGAGCAGGGCGGCTCTTGGCATGGACCTTCCCTCGACTCTCTGGTTCACTCGGGGCTCTCACAGTTCACTCATGGCTTAGATCACGTCGTGAGTTAACTAACGGCTCGCACCCCCGTCAAGACGTCCCGTCAGGAAGGGCGATGTGCCCATGCGAAGCACCCCCCACGTGCCGATGAGAAGAACACCCCGCAGCCTGCGGCTGCTCCTGGCCGGGCTGCTCACCGCGGCCGGCTTCAGCGCCGTCGTACCACCGGCGCACGCGGCCGGTGAGCAGGTCACCGCGTACCTCACCACCACCGACGACTCCGCCGGCCGCCATGTCACCCGCGGCCTCCAGGCACAGACGCCGTTCGCCTTCTCCTCCGGGACCGGCGGCAGCGGCGAGAACATCACGGTCGACGAGAACACCCGCTACCAGACCTTCACCGGCGGCGGCGCGTCCTTCACGGACACCGCGGCCTGGCTGATGAACAGCAGCGGGGCACTGTCCCAGGCCACCCGGGACGCCACCATGCAGAAGCTGTTCTCGCCGACGAACGGCATCGGGCTGTCGTTCCTGCGCAATCCGATGGGCGCCTCGGACCTGGCTCGGTACGGGTACACGTACGACGACGTACCCGCAGGGCAGACCGACCCGAACCTCAACAGCTTCTCCATCTCGCACGACCTCGCGGACGTCGTGCCGCTCACCAAGCAGGCGCTCCAGCTGAACCCCTCTCTGACTGTCATGGCCTCGCCATGGACGGCGCCGGCCTGGATGAAGGACAGCGGCTCGCTCAACGGCGGCTGGCTCAAGTCGGAGGACTACGCCGCCTACGCCGCGTACTTCGTGAAGTACCTCCAGGCGTACCAGGCACAGGGCGTCAAGGTCTCCTACGTGACCCCGCAGAACGAGCCCACCTGCTGTTCCGGCTACCCGTCGATGAGCTGGAACGCGTCCGGGCTGCAGTACTTCCTGGAGAACGACCTGCTGCCGCAGCTCCAGTCGGCCGGCCTGTCCACCAAGGTCCTCGCGCACGACTGGAACTGGGACGTGTACGACTCCTACGCGTCCGCGCTCGTCAACGACGCGGCGATCCGCAACCACCCCAACTTCGGCGGGATCGCCTGGCACGGCTACGGCGGTGACGTCTCCGAGCAGACCACCGTGCACAACCAGTACCCCACGCTGGACGCCTTCGGCACCGAGCACTCCGGCGGCACCTGGGTCGCCAACCAGCAGAAGGAGGACATGTCCAACATCATCGACTACACCCGCAACTGGGCGAAGTCGGTGACGAAGTGGTCGCTGGCCGTGGACCAGAACATGGGTCCGCACAACGGCGGCTGCGGCACCTGCACCGGCCTGGTCACCGTCCACAACGGGGACGGCGCCAGCGGGACGGTCGACTACACCGTCGAGTACTACGACATGGGCCAGCTGACCAAGTTCGTCCGGCCGGGCGCGCAGCGGATCGCCTCCACCGCGTCCACCGCGGTGCCGAACGTGGCCTGGCGCAACCCGGACGGCTCGAAGGCGCTGATCGCCTACAACGACTCGACGAGCGCGAAGACGGTGACCATCAACTGGGGGTCGCAGCACGCGACCTACTCGCTCCCCGGCAAGACCTCGGCGACCTTCACCTGGTCCGGCACCCAGTCGGGCGGCGGCAGCCAGACGGGGGCCTTCGTGGGGCTGGCGAGCAAGTGCCTGGACGTGGCGGGCGGTTCGACCACCAACGGCACGGCCGTCCAGCTCTACGACTGCAACGGCTCCACCGCCCAGCAGTGGACCGTGCAGTCCGACGGCACGGTCCGGGCGCTCGGCAAGTGCCTCGACGTGACGTCGGCGTCCACGGCGGACGGGGCCAAGGTGCAGTTGTACGACTGCAACGGAACCGGTGCGCAACAGTGGTCGTACAACTCTTCGACCGGTGATGTGGTGAACACGGCGGCGAACAAGTGCCTGGACGTCACGGACAACTCGTCGGCGAACGGGGCGCGGGCGCAGATCTGGACGTGCTCGGGCGCCGCCAACCAGAAGTGGCACCTGCAGTAGGAGCGCCATGAGACGTACCACGGGGGCGGCGGCCGTGCTGGGCACGGCCGCCGGTGCGTTGCTGTTGAGCGGGTGCGGGGCGATCGAACTGCCGCTGGCCGCGGTGCGGGTGGGGGCGAACGGGATGCCGCACGCGATCATCCGGCCGTGCGGTGACGACCGGATCGAGGGGCTGTCGCTGACCGGCACCCGGGCCCGGGACGGCTCCGGGCCCGACCTGTCCGGTTGGCGGGTCGACGGCACGCTGCGGACCGGTGACGCGAGCTTCCCGCTCTTCGATCCGCCGGCCGACTGGCACGCCCAGCACACCGGGACCCAGCGCACGGTGGCCGCCTACACCTATCAACTTGGCTTCATGAAGGGCGAGTTCAACTACGAATACAGCACGACGCTGACGTTCCGCACGACTGACCTGGCGAAGCTGAGGCCCGGCCGGGTCTGGGCCGACGGCCGGGTGATGAGCCTCGGCGAGTTCGAGAAGCTCGCCGAGGACTCCTGCTGAACGGGGGCCTACTCCGCCGGTTCGACACCGGCGCGCAGGAGGCCGTACGTGTACGCGTCCTCCAGGGCCTGCCAGGACGCGGCGATGACGTTCTCCGCGACGCCGACCGTCGACCACTCGGCGCTGCCGTCGGAGGTGGAGATCAGCACGCGGGTCGTGGACTCGGTGCCGTGCTTGCCCTCCAGGATGCGGACCTTGTAGTCGACCAGGTCCAGCTTGGCGAGCTGCGGGTAGATCTTCTCGAGGCCCACGCGCAGGGCGCGGTCGAGGGCGTTGACCGGGCCGTTGCCCTCGGCGGTGGCGACGATGCGCTCGCTCTTGGCCCAGAGCTTGACCGTGGCCTCGTTGGCGTGGGTGCCGTCGGGGCGGTCCTCGACGATGGCCCGCCAGGACTCGACGCGGAAGTACGACCGCGGTTTGCCCTCGACCTCGGCGCGCAGGAGCAGCTCGAACGAGGCGTCGGCGGCCTCGTAGGTGTAGCCCTGGAGCTCGCGCTCCTTGACCCGCTCCACCACCCGGCCGACCAGTTCGCGGTCGCCGCCGAGGTCGACGCCGAGTTCCTTGCCCTTGAGCTCGATGGAGGCGCGGCCCGCCATGTCGGAGACCAGCATGCGCATGGTGTTGCCGACCAGGGCGGGGTCGGTGTGCTGGTAGAGGTCGGGGTCCACCTTGATGGCGGAGGCGTGCAGGCCGGCCTTGTGCGCGAAGGCCGAGACACCCACGTAGGGCTGGTGGGTGGAGGGGGTGAGGTTGACGACCTCGGCGATGGCGTGCGAGATGCGGGTCATCTCGCGGAGCCGGCCCTCGGGCAGCACCTTCTTGCCGTACTTCAGCTCCAGGGCGGCGACCACCGGGAACAGGTTGGCGTTGCCGACCCGCTCGCCGTAGCCGTTCGCCGTGCACTGGACGTGCGTGGCGCCGGCGTCGACGGCGGCGAGGGTGTTGGCGACCGCGCAGCCGGTGTCGTCCTGGGTGTGGATGCCGAGCCGGGCGCCGGTGTCGGCGAGGACCGTCGAGACCACGGCCTGGATCTGGGCGGGGAGCATGCCGCCGTTGGTGTCGCAGAGGACGACCACGTCGGCGCCGGCCTCGGCGGCGGCCCGTACGACGGCCTTGGCGTACTCGGGGTTGGCGCGGTAGCCGTCGAAGAAGTGCTCGCAGTCGACGAAGACCCGGCGGCCCTGGTCCTTCAGGAAGGACACCGTGTCGCGGACCATCTCCAGGTTCTCGTCGAGGGTGGTGCGCAGCGCCAGCTCGACATGCCGGTCGTGGGACTTGGCGACCAGCGTGATCACCGGAGCGCCGGACTCCAGCAGCGCCCTGACCTGGGGGTCCTCCGCCGCCTTGGCGTTCGCCCGGCGGGTGGCGCCGAAGGCGACCAGCTGGGCGTGCTGGAAGTCGATCTCCTGCTGGGCGCGGGCGAAGAACTCGGTGTCCCGGGGGTTGGCGCCCGGCCAGCCGCCCTCGATGAAGCCCACGCCGAAGTCGTCCAGGTGCCGTGCGATGGCCAGCTTGTCCGCGACGGTGAGGTTGATGCCCTCGCGCTGCGCGCCGTCGCGCAGCGTGGTGTCGAAGACGTGGAACGAGTCGTCCAGCTCGTTGGTTTCCGTCTCGGTCATGGTCTCAAGGCTCCTGATGTCGAATCTCGGTCGTACCGGAATGACCGGCTCCACCGTCCCTCCATGGTCCCTCGCGCTCGCCGTCCGGCTGAAGGTGGGCCGGAAAACGAAAAAACCCCTCGCGGGTGCGAGAGGTCTGCGCGCGGGTCGAGGACGACGATGGCCACCCGTACCTGGTCGTACGTGGTGGTCACTGCGGACCGGCGCGCCTGCTGCCAATAATCGTGGCGAACGAGAGCACGGAGGCAGTCTGGCACAGTCCGCCCCCATGCTCACCGTCCGTCTCAGGATGCGAGCAGTGCGCAGTTCGGCCCGGGTGTCCCCGGGTGTCGGCACAGGTGTCAGCCCAGGTGCCGTACGAACACGTCGACGGTGCCGTTCGTGTCGCCCGTCACCAGGTCGTCGGCATACGACTCGAAGGAGACCGCCAGTCCGTCCGGCCGGATGGACGGGCTCGTCGACGAGCCGTCGCCCGGGCCGCCCCGCGTGTTCGCGCTGACGAGCCGTGCGGTGCCGGCCGCCAGGTCGGCGAGCCAGACCTGGCGCGGTGCCGACGGATCGGCCAGGCGCCCGGACTCGTAGGCGACCTTGAGCCCGTCCGCGCTGAGCGAGGCCCCGTAGGTGAAGGCGCCCCTGCCCTTGCCCTTGATCAGCCGGGTGCGGCCCCGGTCGAGATCGCGGACGAAGACGTTGGCACTGCCGTTGGTGTCCCCGCGGGTGAGGTTCGAGGCGTACGAGTCGAAGGCCACGGTGCGGCCGTCGGCGCTGAGCGACGGTCCGGTGGACTCGCGGTTCGCCGCTCCCCCGCCGCGTGCCACGGACGCCTTCTCCAGCGTTCCGGTGTCCAGGTCGCGGACGTAGATGTCGCTGTGGTTGGCCGGTCCGCCCGGGTGCGGGATGGCGTACTGGTAGGCGATGTACCGGCCGTCGGCGCTGATCGAGGGCCGGCCGGCGGCGCGCGTGCCGTCCTCGGAGACCTGGCTGACCGGCGTGACCGAGCCGTCGTAGACGCGGTAGCGGTAGACGCGCGACTGCTCCACGTGGTCGGGCGTGGAGGGGAGCGTGGCCACGAAGGCGACCCACTGGCAGTCGAAGCTGATCGCCGGCTCGCCCATCGACGTGAACGCCACACCGTCGTAACTGCGCGGGAGCGGGCTGATCTTGCCGACGCTGCGGTTGCGCAGGTAGATCAGCGGTTCGTGGTCCTGGCGCGGGGTCGTCGTCAGGTTGGCGGCCTGGGAGACGAAGGCGATGAAGCGGCCGGTGGAACAGGCCGACGGTTCGTAGGAGGGGCCGTCGCCCGTGCCGCCGCCGGCCTGCGCCGCGTAGCTGACCACGGACGTCCCGGCCGAGCTCCGGTAGTACACGTCGGACTGCCCGTTGGTGTCCCCGCTCCAGGCGGCCCCGTTCGAGGTGAACGCGGTGCCCAGGTCCGTGGCCGCCGCCCCGAACGACGCCTCGGGCAGCTGCCCGTCGCCCTGGGCGACGCTAGCGCGCTCGGTGTACGGCACCTCGGGTGCGGCGCTCGCCGTCGTGCCCGCCAGGGTCACCGCGGCGGTGACGAGGGCGGTGGCCAGTAAGGCCCGTGTGCTGATGTCCACGATCTGTTCCCCCTGTGAGTGATGACGGTCGGTCACCGGCGATGGACGAACACGCCGATCCACCCCGTTCGGATGAAACCGCACCACCCAACCCGGGTCAATCACCCATATTGCGTACAACCCGGTCGTAAGGTCACGCGTCCGCGAGAAGATCCGCTTCCAGGAACTCGCGCACATGGCCGAGAACCTGTGCCCGGTCGGTGCCGCGCAGTCCGATCGCCACGTGGATGGAGAAGCCGTCGAGCAGGGCGCGCAGCCGGGCGGCGAACCGGTCGGGGTCGACGGGCCGGAACTCGCCGCGCGAGACGCCTTCCGCGAGCAGTGCCACCAGGTCGCGGTGCCAGGCGCCCTCGATGGCGGCCTGCCGGTCGCGGGCCGCCTCGTCGGCGTTCTGCGAGCGGTTCCAGACCTCCAGCCAGAGGGTCCAGTGCGGGTCGCGGTGCCCGTCGGGGACGTACAGGTCGACGTAGGCGTCGAGACGCTCGCGGGCGGGACCGCGCCGGGTGAGCAGCCGGCCGCGCTCGGCGCCGAGCCGGCCCTCGCTCCACTCCAGGGCCTGGAGCAGCAGTTCGTCCTTGGAGTGGAAGTAGTAGAGGAGGTGGCCGCTGCTCATCCCGACCTCGCGGCCGAGCGCGGCCATGGTGAGCTTCTCCAGGCCCCGTTCGGCGATCATCGTCATGGCGGCGGCGAGCACGTCCTCGCGGGGCGGGGCCTGTCTGCGCCCACCGGCCATCGTCGGCTCCTCGAACTACGACTGGCTACGACTGGAACTGGATCTTCGGCTGCTGCTGGGTGATGCAGTGGATACCGCCACCACCGGAGAAGATCGTACGGGCGTCCACCAGCGTCACCGTCCGCTCGGGGAACAGGCGGCGGAAGATCCCGGCGGCGGTCTCGTCGCGCGGGTCGTCGAAGCCGCACAGCACGACCCCGCCGTTGCAGAGGTAGTGGTTGATGTAGGAGTAGTCGGCCCAGTGGCCGTCGGCCTCCAGGACGGTCGGGGCGGGGACCTCGACCACCTCCAGCGTGCGGCCGCGCGCGTCGGTCTGGGACCGCAGCAGGCCGATGACCTCCTTGGTCACCTCGTGGTCGGGGTGCGCGGGGTCCGGCTGGGAGTGCGCGACCACGACTCCCGGGCGGGCGAAGGCGGCGACGATGTCGACGTGCCCGAGGGTGCCGAAGCCGTACGGGGGGTAGTCGCCGGTGAGGCCGCGGGGCAGCCAGATCGCCTTGCGGGTGCCGAGCATCCCGTGGATCTCCGCCTCGACCTCCTCCTTCGTCCAGCCCGGGTTGCGCTCGGGGCCCAGCTGCACGGTCTCGGTCAGCAGGACGGTCCCCTCGCCGTCGACGTGGATGGCACCGCCCTCGTTCACCAGCTTCGAGGCGTACGTCCTCGCACCCGCGAGGTCCGAGACGTACGCGGCGATCTTCGCGTCGTGCTCCCAGCGGGCCCAGTGCTGGGCGCCCCAGCCGTTGAACGTCCAGTCCACGGCGGCGAGTTCACGGCCATTGGTGAGGAAGGTGGGCCCGATGTCCCGCATCCAGGCGTCGTCCAGCTCCCGCTCGGCCGTGTCCACGCCCGGGCCGAGCAGCGTCTGCGCGCCCTCCGACTGACCGGGGCCGCACACCACCGTCACCGGTTCGAAGCGGAGGATCGCACGGGCCACCGACGCCCAGGCCATCCGTGCGGCGATGAGGTCGTCGGGGTCGTCGAAGGTGGGGTTGGGGCCCGGCCACGCCATCCAGGTCCGCTCGTGCGGGGTCCACTCGGCGGGCATCCGGAAGCCGTCGGAGGCAGCAGTCATCGGTGATCCTCAGAGGAAGTACAGGCGGTTGAGGGAGACGGAGTCGGCGGGCTCCGAGCGCAGCGGTTCGCCGTCCAGGGTGACCAGGCCGGTGCGCCCGTCCACGTCGACCGCTCCGGTACGGGAGTTGAGCCGCAGGTCGGCCGGACCGATGCCGCGGGTGCCGCGGACGGCGACCCGGCGGCGCCGGGTGGGCATGGTGTCGTGGCCCTGGTCGAGGGCGGCCTGCGCCACGAACGCGACGGAGATGTCGGCGGGGGTGGCGCCGTGCGCCCCGAACTGCGGTCCCAGGACCAGGGGTTCGCAGGTGTCGGTGGCCGCGCCCGGATCGCCGGTGACACCGAACGCCGGGAAGCCGGCCTTCAGCACCAGCTGCGGCTTGGCCCCGAAGTACTCCGGGCTCCACAGCACGATGTCCGCCAGCTTGCCGACCTCGATGGAGCCGACCTCGTGGGCGAGGCCGTGCGCGATGGCCGGGTTGATGGTCAGCTTCGCCAGGTAGCGCAGCACGCGCTCGTTGTCGTGGCCGTCGTCCGGGGCGCCCAGCTCGGCCTTCATCTTGCCGGCCATCGCGAAGGTACGGCGGACGGTCTCCCCCGCCCGGCCCATGCCCTGCGCGTCGGACGAGGTGATGCCGATGGCGCCCAGGTCGTGCAGCACGTCCTCGGCGCCCATGGTCCCGGCGCGGATGCGGTCGCGGGCCATGGCGGCGTCGCCGGGCAGGTCGGTCTTCAGGTCGTGGACGGAGACGATCATCCCGTAGTGCTCGGCGACCGCGTCCCGGCCGAAGGGCAGGGTGGGGTTGGTGGAGGAGCCGATGACGTTGGGGACTCCGGCCATCTTCAGCACGTTGGGCACATGGCCGCCGCCGCAGCCCTCGATGTGGAAGGCGTGGATGGTGCGGCCCTCCAGCACCCGGAGGGTGTCCTCGACCGACAGGCACTCGTTCAGCCCGTCGCTGTGCAGGGCGACCTGGACGTCGTGTTCTTCGGCGACCCGCAGCGCCGTGTCCAGCGCCCGCGTATGGGCGCCCATGTCCTCGTGCACCTTGAAGCCGCAGGCGCCCCCTTCGGCGAGGGCCTCGACCAGCGGAGCCGGGTGCGAGGACGAACCCCGCCCGAGGAAGCCGATGTTGACCGGCCAGGCGTCGAACGCGTTGAACGCGTGCTTCAGCGCCCAGGGCGAGTTGACGCCGACACCCCACACCGGCCCGAACTCCTGGCCGATGATCGTGGTCACGCCGGAGGCCAGCGAGGCCTCCATGATGCGCGGCGACAGCAGGTGGACGTGCGTGTCGACGGCACCGGCGGTGGCGATGAGCCCCTCGCCGGACACGATCGAGGTACCGGTGCCGACCACGACGTCGACCCCGTCGAGGGTGTCCGGGTTCCCGGCCCGCCCGATCGAGCAGATGCGCCCCTCCCTGATGCCGATGGACACCTTCCGGATCCCCAGCACGGCGTCGATGACGACGACATTGCTGATCACGACGTCACAGGTCTCGCGGACGGCGGCGGCCTTGAGGTGCAGCCCGTCCCGGGCCGTCTTGCCGAAGCCGGCCAGGAACTCGTCGCCGTAGCGCTGGGAGTCGTCCTCGACGCGGATCACCAGCCCCGAGTCCCCGAGGCGGACGCGGTCGCCGGCGCGGGGGCCGTGGGTCGCCGCGTACTCGTGCGGGGTGAGGCGGCGGGCCTCGGCGGGATGCCCTCCGGGACGGCTCATCGCCCGGCCTCCTCTGTCTGTCGTACGCCCAGGTATCCGCAGGCGGCGGCGCGGCGCAGCGCCTCCGCGCGGGCGCCGGGCGCGTCCAGCGGCCCGTCGACGAGTCCGGCGAAGCCGATGGCGACCCGGGCGCCGCCGATCGGCACCAGGCCGATCTCCAGCGACTCCCCCGGTCCGAACCGCACGGACGACCCGGCGGGCACGGCGAGCCGCAGACCGTAGGCCGCGGCACGGTCGAAGTCGAGGCGCGGGTTGGCCTCGAAGAAGTGGAAGTGCGAGGTGACGGAGACGGGGACGGCAGCGGTGTTGGTGACGGTCAGCCGTACGACCGCCTCCGGGTCGGCATGCTCGGGCCCCGGCAGCAGCGCGCCGGGCGCGTCCTCCCCCAGTCCCCCGCCCGAGATCGGGTCGGTGACGACGGCGAGCCTCGACCCGTCGTCGAACACGGCCT
The DNA here is from genome assembly GCF_053611985.1 of Streptomyces sp. NPDC054770. Taxonomy (NCBI): domain Bacteria; kingdom Bacillati; phylum Actinomycetota; class Actinomycetes; order Kitasatosporales; family Streptomycetaceae; genus Streptomyces; species Streptomyces sp. NPDC054770. Next base: position 17,391 of record NZ_JBSHBL010000028.1, on the reverse strand, counting down.
CGACGTGCACCTCGGTGACGATGTCGGCGACGCCGGGCAGCACGTCGGCCGGGCCGAGGACGGAGCGGGCCGCCTCGACGGCTTCCGCGAGCCGGCGGCCGTCCCGGGCGGCCTCGCAGACGGTGTCCGCGATCAGCGCGGTGGCCTCCGGCACGTTGAGCCTGAGGCCCCGGGCGCGGCGGGCACGGGCCAGCTCGGCGGCTCCGAAGAGCAGCAGCCGGTCACGTTCGGTGGGGGTCAGCCGCATGTCTTTCCCTTCACTTAGATCGCCACTCTAACTAGAGATTCCCTTGATCGGAAGGGTTGCGGGCCAGCGCGCCATGGCTCACATTGAATGTTGTTCTAAGTGCGGTGCCATGCGACGAAAGCCGGGCAGCGCCACCCCTCAGCCCGTCCGGTGTTTGAGGAGGAGGCCGTTCAGGCCGAAGGGGGGTCTGGGGGCGCAGCCCCCAGAAGGGCCGCCACCCCGACGGCGCCGCACCCGACAACGTTCGGCACCCGTCACCCCGGCTCCAGCCCCGGCAGGAACCGGCTCGCCCCGAACGCCGGCTTGAGGTCCGTGAACCACGTCGCCCCCTCGTCGTACGCCGCGAAGAAGGGCCGGCCGACCAGGTCCGGGTCGCGGGCCTGGATCAGGTGGAGCGCGAAGACCTTCTCCCCGGCCACCTCGGCGACGCCGTCCACGCAGACCTTGCCGGGCATCGCCGACATGACCGGCCCGCGGACCGTGCGGGCGAGCCCGGAGACCCGGGCGTAGGCGTCGCGGAAGACGGCGTGGCCGCGGGCCAGCGGGACGCCGAAGTAGCCCTGGGGGCCGGTGTCCCGCTCCACGAACTGGTAGTACGGCACCGCACCGAGGGTGGTAGTGGTCTCCCACAGCTCGGCCCAGGCGTCCGCGCTGTCGTTGATCCCGGCCACCAGCGGGCCCTGGCAGCGGATCACGGCCCCGGTGTCGCGGACGCGCCGCATCGCCTCCCGGACGACGGGCGGGCGCAGTTCCTGCGGGTGGGTGAAGTGGGCCATCAGGGCGAGCGTGCGGCCGCTCGCCACCACTTCCTCGAAGAGGCGCAGCAGGTCGTCGGCGTCGCGGTCGGTGGTGAAGCGGTACGGCCAGAAGGCGAGGGATTTGGTGCCGATGCGGATCGAGCGGACGGTGTCGATCGCGAGCAGCGGCTCGACGTACCGGCGCAGCACCGCCGTGCTCATCACCAGCGGGTCGCCGCCCGTGACCAGGACGCTGGCGACCTCCGGGTGGGCCTTCAGATAGCCGGTGGTGGCCGCGATGTCGTCCGTCGCGATGCGCAGGTCCGCCTCGCCGACGAACTGCGGCCAGCGGAAGCAGTAGGTGCAGTAGGCGTGGCAGGTCTGGCCCTGGCGCGGGAAGACCAGCACCGTCTCCGGGTACTTGTGCTGGAGGCCGGTCAGCCGCCGCCCCTCGTGCACCGGGACGTTGGCGTCGAGCTGGCCGGAGGGGTGCGGGTTGAGCCGCATCCGGATCTCGTGCGCGGCCCGCTGGACCTCGGCCCGCGGCGCGTCCCTGAGCAGCAGGTCACCCATCCGGCGGACATCGGACGCGGGCAGCATCCCGGCCTGCGGGAAGGTCAGCCGGAAGACCGGGTCCTCGGGCACCGCCGACCAGTCGATCAGCTCGTCGACGACATAGGCGTTCGTACGGAACGGCAGGACCGAGGAGACCGCCCGCAGCGCCAGCCGCTGGTCGTCCGTCAGAGGCATGCGCCGCAGCAGACCGTCCAGGTCACGGGGCGTGAAGGCGCGAAAGCGGGGGTGGTGCGCTGAGCTCATGTGTGGCGGGGCCCTCTGTTCATTCCGAGACCAGGACCGTGGACGGCCGCAACTCCACGAAGGCGGCCGCCTGCGCATCGTACTTCTCCCCGAAGTGATGGATGAGCCGTCGATGCAGCTCGCCCTCGTCGTCGACGACGATGACGTCGTGCGCGCCGGCCCCGGTCAGCGCGTCGCTGTAGGCGCTGAGTTGGTCGAGCCGGTGGCGGGCCAGGTAGGTGACGAGGTCGGGGGCCGCGACGTACAGGCGGTCCTCCAGGTAGACGAAGCGGCAGACGAACTCCCGTCGCCCGTCCGTGGCGTCGACGAGGGTGACGGGAAGGCGGGTGAACCGTTCCATCGGCTTGCCCTGCTGCCACAGTTCGTCGAAGCGCTGCTCCACGAAGGTGCCGAGCGGGGAGCGGACCGCGACCTCCAGCTGGACGCCCTCGCCGGAGAGCCGGCCGACGGTCAGGAAGGAGACCAGGCAGCGCTCGTCCCAGCGGTAGAGGGTGACACCGGGGGAGGTGGAGCACAGCCGTACTTCGAGGAGTTCCCGGGCGGTGGCGTCCAGGCGGCGGGCGAAGGCGTCCAGGGTGCGCAGGTTGCGCATGATGTCGCGGCGGATGTCGGCGCTCTGCTCGCCCAGTTCGCGGCCGCGCAGGATCACCGCGAGGGAGTCGGGGTCCAGGAGCAGGATCTGCACCCGGGCGCCGCTCGCGGTGGCGGATCTGACACCCCGGAAGAGGCGTTCGGAGAACTGCGGCCCGAACAGGTTGGAGAAGGTGTCCAGGACCTTCACGTTGGAGGTGGAGCCGTACACCTGTGCGGCGAACCACTCGTAGTCCAGCCGGGTGTGCTCGCGGACCCGGCCCTCCTGGGCCCGGGATATCAGCGGGCCGATGACGAACACGGTGACGACCACGCCGACGATGTCGGTGCCGAGGTTGAGGGCGAGGTTCTGCCCGTAGTTGCCCATCGTCGAGGCCCGCCACAGCAGCAGGGCGGCGACGGCCGTGAGCAGGGCGAGCACGGTGAGGCTCTGGGGGCGGCGCGGGGTGCGTAACGTGCGCATCAGCCAGCGCAGCCGTGGCATCGGCGATCGTCCGCTCATGCGTGCTCCCTCCCCCGTGGAATCAGGAGATACCCGCACGGGGGAGGCGATACGCGTCGAACGGAGAGCCGAAGATCGACCGGTGGTACGGCTCGGGGCGGGATCAGCCGAGCCGGTGCATCCAGCCGTGCTTGTCCGCCGTCTTGCCGCGCTGGATGTCGAGAAGGGCCTCGCGGAGCTTGAGGGTGACCTCGCCGGGCTCGCCGCCGGACTGCTGCCACTCGGCGCCGGTGCGCTTGACCGTGCCGACCGGGGTGATCACGGCGGCGGTGCCGCAGGCGAAGACCTCGGTGAGGGTGCCGTTCTCGGAGTCGCGCTGCCACTGCTCGATGGAGACCCGGGCCTCCTCGGACTCGTAGCCGAGGTCGCGGGCGACGGTGAGGAGGGAGTCGCGGGTGACGCCTTCGAGGATGGAGCCGGTGAGCGTCGGGGTGACGATCTTGTCTCCGTACACGAAGTACAGGTTCATGCCGCCGAGTTCCTCGACCCACTTGTGCTCGACCGCGTCGAGGTAGCAGACCTGGTCGCAGCCCTGGGCCGCCGCCTCGGCCTGGGCGAGCAGGGAGGCCGCGTAGTTGCCGCCGGTCTTGGCGTCGCCCATGCCGCCGGGGACGGCGCGGACGCGGTCCTCGGAGGCCCAGATGGAGACCGGCTTCACGCCGCCGGGGAAGTAGGCGCCGGCCGGGGAGGCGATGACCAGGAAGAGGTATTCGTTGGCCGGCTTGACGCCCAGGCCGACCTCGGTGGCGATCATGAAGGGGCGCAGGTAGAGGGATTCCTCGCCGCCGTGGGCCGGGACCCAGTCCTTGTCCTGCTGGACCAGGACGTCACAGGCCTCGATGAAGGTCTCCACCGGCAGCTCGGGCATGGCGAGGCGGCGGGCGGAACGCTGGAAGCGCTTGGCGTTCTGGTCGGGACGGAAGGTGGCCACCGAGCCGTCGGGGCGGCGGTAGGCCTTCAGGCCCTCGAAGATCTCCTGGGCGTAGTGCAGGACGTTGGTGGCCGGGTCGAGGGGGATCGGCGCGTACGGAACGAGCTGGCCGTCGTGCCAGCCGCGGCCCTCGGTCCACTTGATCGTCACCATGTGGTCGGTGAAGTGGCGGCCGAATCCGGGACTGGCCAGGATCGCCTCGCGCTCGGCGGCGGCGAGCGGGTGCGCGGACGGCTTGAGCTCGATCGTGGGCGTCGTCATCAGTAGGGTCCTTCGCTTCCAGGCTGGGGCCGGGGCGGCTGCGGTCTTTCGGCCGGGGGTCCGGGGGTCGTCCCCCGGGAGATGCAGCACCGGTTGTAGTGATGGGGCCGCGCTCACCCTTGTCATAGGACGTCCGAGCATTCCCTCACACCGCGGCTCCGCGTTCGATTATCGCGCGGGGGCCGGGGCGGAAGGAATCGGGGTGAATGCGGACCCGGGGTTGATGGTGACACCCGGCGGGAGGCATGGGAAAGCCGCCGGGTGCGTGTGCGACCCGGCGGCTTCGGAGTTCTGTGGAGAAGCCTGGCGGGTCAGCCGGCTACTCGTACGGCGAGCGCGTCGCCGATCTCCGAGGTGGAGCGGGCGGGCTTGCCCTGGCGCTCGGTGAGGTCGGCGGTGACGGCCTCGTCGACACGGGCGGCCTCGGCCTCGTAGCCGAGGTGGCGCAGCAGCAGGGCGACGGACAGGACCGTGGCGGTGGGGTCGGCCTTGCCCTGGCCGGCGATGTCGGGCGCGGAACCGTGCACCGGCTCGAACATCGAGGGGAACTCGCGGGAGGGGTTGATGTTCCCGCTCGCCGCGACGCCGATGCCGCCGGAGACGGCCGCGGCGAGGTCGGTGATGATGTCGCCGAAGAGGTTGTCGGTGACGATGACGTCGAACCGGCCCGGGTCGGTGACGAGGTAGATCATCGCCGCGTCGACGTGGATGTAGTCCGTCGCGACCTCGGGGAACTCCGCGCCGACCTTGTTGAAGATGTTCGTCCACAGGTGCCCGGCGAAGGTCAGCACGTTGTTCTTGTGGACCAGCGTGAGCTTCTTGCGCGGGCGGGCCTGGGCGCGGGCGAAGGCGTCCCGGACGACGCGCTCGACGCCGAAGGCCGTGTTGACGGACACCTCGGTGGCGACCTCGTGCTCGGTGCCCTTGCGGATGGTGCCGCCGTTGCCGGTGTACGGGCCCTCGGTGCCCTCGCGGACCACGACGAAGTCGATCTGCGGCTCGCCGGCCAGCGGGGTGGCGACACCCGGGAGCAGCTTCGACGGACGCAGGTTGACATGGTGGTCGAAGGCGAAGCGGAGCTTCAGCAGGAAGCCGCGCTCCAGAACGCCGGAGGGGACGCTCGGGTCGCCGATGGCGCCCAGCAGGATGGCGTCGTGCTGCTTCAGCGCGGCGAGGTCGGCGTCGGTGAGGGTCTCACCGGTGTCGTGGTAGCGCCTGGCGCCGAAGTCGTACTCCTTGGTCTCCAGCTTCACGTCCTCGGGGAGGACGGCGGAGAGGACCTTGAGGCCTTCGGCCACGACTTCCTGCCCGATGCCGTCACCGGGGATCACTGCGAGATCGATGCTCCGAGACATGCCCGGCACCCTACCCCTCGTCCCATGGGATGACATGCGGTGTCCGCCATACGGACGACAGGGGGTGTTCCGTCAACGGGCGTTCACCCGTGCGTACGGCTGGTGTCGGCCTGCGCTGGGCAGCTTCTCGATTATGGACATCCCCGACTTCGGCATCCCGCCGCGGCTGGCCGCCCGGATGAGCATGGCCGAGCAGTACGAGTACCTGCGTGCCCGGCTGGTGAGCCGCCGCACCCTGGTGACGGCGGGCGCGGTGGCGGGCGGCGGGCTGGTCGCCGGCTGCTCGACGAAGACGAAGTCGGCGAGCCCGGCACCGGCCACCTCGGCGGTCCGCGGCGCGGCGGTGGTGCCGTTCGGACGTCATCTCGCCTTCGGTGCCGATCCGCGGACGCAGCTGCGGATCTCCTGGCAGGTGCCGTTCGCGGTGCGCAAGCCGTTCGTGCGGATCGGAACGCGACCGGACGACCTGGGCCGGCGCGTCGCCGCGGAGATACGGCATCTGCACACGCCGGGGGTGCGGGGCGTGCGCCCGGTGGTGGAGCAGTACTACGTCCACGCGGCCCTCGACGGCCTCACCCCCGGTACCACGTACTACTACGGCGTCGGCCACGACGGCTGGGACCCGGCCGCCCCTGACCACCGCTCCGCCATCACCCCGTTCCGCACCGCGCCCGCGCATCCGGAGCGGTTCGTGTTCACGGCCTTCGGCGACCAGGGCGTCAGCCGGGCCGGAAAGGCCAGTGACAACGCGCTGCTGAAGCAGGACCCCGCCTTCCATCTGCACGCCGGCGACATCTGCTACGCGGACGGCAACGGCACCGGGAAGACCTCGGACGGCTACGACGCCCGGGAGTGGGACCGGTTCCTGAAGCAGAACGACCCGGTGGCGCGGTCGGTGCCGTGGATGGTGACGACCGGCAACCACGACATGGAGGCCTGGTACTCCCCCGACGGCTACGGCGGCCAGTACGCCCGCTTCGCCCTCCCGGACAACGGCTTCGACCCGCACGGCGCCCCCGGCGTCTACGCGTTCACCTACGGCAACGTCGGCTTCGTGGCGCTGGACGCGAACGACGTGTCCTACGAGATCCCCGCCAACCTCGGCTACAGCGGCGGCCGGCAGACGGCATGGCTGGAGCGGAAGCTGAAGGAGCTGCGGGCGGCGAAGGGCGTGGACTTCGTGGTCGTCTTCTTCCACCACTGCGCGTACTCGACGTCCTCGCACGCCTCCGACGGCGGGATCCGGGCGGCCTGGCTGCCGCTGTTCGCCGAGCACCAGGTGGACCTGGTGATCAACGGGCACAACCACGTCTACGAGCGCACGGACGCGGTGCGGGACGGGACGGTCGGCCGCGCGGTCCCGGTCGGCGGCGCCACCGACCCGACGCGGGACGGGATCGTGTACGTCACGGCGGGCGGCGGCGGGCGGGACCTGTACGGGTTCCCCTCGGGGGTCGGGGACAGCTACGAGGGGCACGTCACCCGGCACGGCGCGGTGGACAGCTTCCACTGGGCCAAGGGGCAGCACAACGTGGCGGAGACGGTGGAGTGGTCGCGGGTGCGGTACGCCGGCTTCTCCTTCCTCAGGGTCGAGGCGGAGGCGGGTACGGCCCCGAAGCTGACGGTGTCGGCGCTGGCGCAGAGCGGGGCGCGGATCGACCACTTCGAGGTACGGCGCGGGCGGTGAACCGCAGGGTACGGCGCGGCTGTCCCGGCCGCGCCGTACCCCGTGCGGGTGCGGCTCCCGTCGAGGGGGTGTTACACGTGTTACCGGCGGTGCGTCAACGTCTCTCTCGTCAACGGCTCAGTGGCCGGTCTCGCCGCCGTTGTCCCGGCGGTCCAGGGCGCGCTGGAGGGCGGCGGCGGCGTTCTTGCGCTCGGACTCGCTCGTGCGGGACACGTGGCGGACCCGGCGGCGGACGGTCGTCTCGGCCATGGGAATCGACTCCTTCGACATACGTGGAGTACGGCAGGGGGGATACGAGACGCCGGAAGGGGCGGGGAGCGGTGCCGCAGGGGTTGCCTGCACGGGGCCCGGCTCACGACCGCCATTCGCTTGATCGAGCGAGACGTTCGGCTCCTACAAAAGTAAGGGAGCGGCCCGCTTCTGTCTGCACAATTACTCGGACTTCCTACTATCTGAGACGGCGACGCCGGTCACCCGCCCGTGAGCTGGGGTTTTGACGGTTGAGACGGATGGGGCGAACGGGTTACATGACGTCTCCGTCGCGCCAGTCGAAGACCAGCTCGTGGGCGGGGTCGAGGACGTCCCCGGCGGGCCCGGGCCACACGTACACGTCCCCCTCCTCGTCCGCGAGCCGCACGATCCCCGCCTCCGGGGACAGGGCGCAGACCCGGCCGTCCCAGCGCCGCCAGCCCCGGGCGGTGTAGAGCCGGGCCCCGTCCGCACTGGCGGACAGCGCACCGAAGTCGTACGCCCGCCCGGCGACCCGTTCCAGCGCCGCCATCACCTGCCCGCCCAGTCCCCGGCGGCGGGCGTCGGGCCGTACGCCGACGGCCTCGACGTAGCCGACGCGCAGCCAGCGGCCCCGGTGCCGGGCCCGGCGCATGACCACCGAGCCGTGGGCAGCGAGCCCCGACTCGTCGTGGACGAGGGCGTGCAGGCCGCCCAGTCCGTGCTCCCAGTCGGAGTCGGCGAAGTCCCCGCCGAACGCCTCGTGCAGGAGGGCGCGGGCGGCGCGCAGGTCGGCGGGGTCGAGGTCGGCGGTGTGGGCCACGCGGAGAGACATGGCCCCAGTGTCGTACGGGGCCACCGGGCGGCACAGGGGGCAGGCCGCGGACGCCGGTGCGGCCGGACACGAGGTGGCAGGACACACGAGGTGGCAGGACATGGGAACGGCCCGGGAAGCCTGCTCGTGGGTCAGGCTTCCCGGGCCGTTGCTCGGGGGGCTGAGGGTCAGCCCATGTGCGGGTACGCGTAGTCGGTCGGCGGGACCAGGGTTTCCTTGATCGCGCGGGTCAGGGTCCAGCGCAGCAGGTTCTGCGGGGCGCCGGCCTTGTCGTTGGTGCCGGAGGCACGGCCGCCGCCGAAGGGCTGCTGGCCGACGACGGCACCGGTCGACTTGTCGTTGATGTAGAAGTTGCCGGCCGCGTAGCGCAGCTTCTCCATCGTGTACGCCGCCGCCGCGCGGTCGCCCGCGACGACCGAACCCGTGAGCGCGTAGTCCGACACCGACTCCATCTGGGTCAGCATCTCGTCGTACTGGTCGTCCTCGTAGACGTGCACGGCGAGGAACGGGCCGAAGTACTCGGTGCGGAAGACCTCGTTCTCCGGGTCGTCGCACACCACGACGGTCGGGCGGACGAAGTAGCCGACCGAGTCGTCGTAGGAGCCGCCCGCGACGATCTCGCAGGACGGGTCGGTCTTCGCGCGGTCGATCGCGGCCTTGTTCTTGGCGAACGCGCGGTCGTCGATCACGGCGCCGACGAAGTTCGACAGGTCGGTGACGTCGCCCATGGTCAGGTAGTCGACCTCGGCGGCGAACTCCTCGCGGAAGCCGCTGTTCCAGATGGACGCCGGGATGTAGGCGCGGGAGGTCGCGCTGCACTTCTGGCCCTGGTACTCGAAGGCACCCCGGGTCAGCGCCGTCTTGAGGACGGCCCGGTCGGCGCTCGGGTGGGCGACCAGGAAGTCCTTGCCGCCGGTCTCGCCGACCAGACGCGGGTAGGAGCGGTAGTTCTCGATGTTCTCGCCGACCGTCTTCCACAGGTACTGGAAGGTCTTGGTGGAGCCGGTGAAGTGGATGCCGGCCAGGTCGCGGTGGGTGAGCGCCACCTTCGAGACCTCGATGCCGTCGCCGGTGACGAGGTTGATGACGCCCTTGGGCAGGCCCGCCTCCTCCAGCAGTTGCATGAGGAGCACGGCCGCGTGGGTCTGGGTCGGGGACGGCTTCCAGACCACGACGTTGCCCATCAGCGCGGGCGCGGTGGGCAGGTTGCCGGCGATCGCGCTGAAGTTGAACGGCGTGATCGCGTAGACGAAGCCCTCCAGCGGGCGGTGGTCGAGGCGGTTCCAGACGCCCGGGGAGTTGGCCGGGGGCTGCTCGGCCAGGATCTGGCGGGCGTAGTGGACGTTGAACCGCCAGAAGTCGACCAGCTCGCAGGGCGAGTCGATCTCGGCCTGCTGGGCGGTCTTGGACTGGCCGAGCATGGTGGAGGCGGCGATGGTCTCGCGCCAGGGGCCGGCGAGCAGTTCGGCGGCGCGCAGGATGATGGCCGCGCGGTCGTCGAAGGACATCGCGCGCCAGGCGGGCGCGGCGGCGAGGGCCGCGTCGACGGCGTCCTGCGCGTCCTGCCGGGTGGCGTGCCGGCCGGTGCCGATGACGGCCTTGTGGTTGTGCGGCTGCACCACCTGGAAGGGCTCGCCGCCGCCGAGCCGCTTCTCGCCGCCGATGGTCATCGGCAGCTCGATCGGGTTCTCGGCGAGCTCCTTGAGCTTCGCCTCAAGCCGGGCGCGCTCGGCCGAGCCGGGGGCGTAGCCGTGCACCGGCTCGTTGACGGGGGTGGGGACCTGGGTCACAGCGTCCATGAGATCCGTAACTCCTTGTACGTGAGCGGGTGTTGGGGCCTGTCGCGGCTTGGTGGGCTCAGCCCTTGCTGATCATCGAGCGGACGAAGAAGCGCAGGTTCGCCGGCTTCTCCGCGAGACGGCGCATGAAGTAGCCGTACCAGTCGGTGCCGTACGCGGTGTAGACGCGCATCCGGTGGCCCTCGGCGGCGAGCCGCAGGTGCTCGTCGCTGCGGATGCCGTACAGCATCTGGAACTCGTACTCGTCGGGCTTGCGGCCGGCGCGCCGGGCGAGTTCCTGGGCGATGGAGATGAGGCGCGGGTCGTGGGAGCCGACCATCGGGTACCCCTCGCCCTCCATCAGAGTCCGCAGGATCCGCACGTACGCCTTGTCGATCTCGTTCTTCTGCTGGTAGGCGACCTCGGCGGGCTCCTTGTAGGCGCCCTTGACCAGGCGCACCCGGCTGCCGGCCGCGGCGAGGCGGCGGGCGTCGGCCTCGGTGCGGAAGAGGTAGGCCTGGATGACGCAGCCGGTCTGCGGGAAGTCGCGGCGCAGTTCCTCGTGGATGGCGAACATCGAGTCGAGGGTGGTGTGGTCCTCGGCGTCGAGGGTGACGGTCGTACCGATCGCGGCGGCGGCCTCGACGACCGGGCGGACGTTCGCGAGCGCCAGCTCGTGGCCGCCGTCCAGCGCCTGGCCGAACATCGACAGCTTGACCGACATCTCGACGCGCTCGCCGAGGCCCAGCTCGCGCAGCCGGTCGATCAGCGCCAGGTAGGCGTCCCGGGCGGCGGCGGCCTGCTCGGGGGTGGTGATGTCCTCGCCGACGACATCCATCGTCAGCTCCAGGCCGCGGCCCGTGAGCTCCTCGATGATCGGGACGATGTCGGCGACCGACTCGCCGGGGATGAAGCGGTCGACGACCTGCTTCGTCACCGGGGCCGCCGAGATCAGACGTCGCATCCGGTCGCTTCGCGACGCGGCGAGAATCACGGGACCCAGCACGGGGCACCTCCACAACACATGCCGGACAGGCCGCGATCCGACGATTCGGATACGGCACGGGGAACCACCGTGATAGTCAAGGATCCCTCCGATCGTGGGCCATCGACAGCTGTCACGCATCCGTTCCGCAGATCTCAGACATATGTATGAAGGCGGTCGGGAATTGCGGGAGAATGCCCGGGTGACGTCGGAATTCAAGGGTGACTACCAGGAGCTGGTCGACGAGATCTCGGAGCTGCTGGGCGTCCCGGCGACCCTGGAGAACCGCGACTTCGAGCTGATCGTCTTCGGGGCGTACGACAGTGAGGGCGACCTCGATCCGTCGGCGCTGGACCCGGTCCGTACCCGCTCGATCCTGACCCGGCGCTCCACGGCGGCGGTCCGCGCCTGGTTCGAGGGCTTCGGCATCACCCGGGCGACCGGACCGGTCCGGATCCCGCCGACCCCGGAGGCCGGGGTGTACCGGGGGCGGATCTGCCTTCCGGTACGCCATCGGGGTGTCGTCCTCGGCTATGTGTGGCTGCTCGACTCCGATCCGGGTCCCACGGACGCCCAGCTGGCCGCCGCCATGGGGGTGGCCGGGCGGATCGGCGCGCTGCTCGCGGACGAGGCGCAGGCGGGGGCGGGCCTCGGCCGGGAGCTGCGGGCGGTGCTGGTCGCGGAGAGCGGCTGGCAGCGGGACATGGCGGTGGCCGAGCTCCGTACGGCCCTGGGCTCCCGCGCGGACGGCCCGCACACGCTGGTCTGTGTCGCCCCCTGGCCCTCCCCCGACCCGGACGACGCCCCCTCCCCGCGCGCGGTCCCGCACGCCACCGCGCTGTGCGCCCTGCCCTGGGGAGCCGCCGGCCACGGCCTGGCCGTACTGGTCCGGCTGCGCAGCACGGACACGGCCACCCCCGCTCTGACGGCCGCCGCCCGGCTGCTCAGGGAGGCGGAGGAGGCCCGGTCGGCGGCGGCGCGCGGAGCCGGGGCCCGGACGGCGGCGGCCGTGGCCGCGGGGTTCGCGGGGCCGGTCGCGGCCGCGCCGGACTGCGCGGCGGGTGTGGGCGGGGCCCGGACCGGGCTGGCCGAGCTGGGCGCGGTCTGGCAGGAGGCGTCGGCCGCCGCCCGGGCCGCGCTGGCGGAACCGCGGTTCGGGCCCGTCGCGCAGTGGGCGGACATCGGCCCGTACCGCCTGCTGACCGCGCTGCCCCCGGAGGCGTCCCACGACCCCGCCGTGGCCCCCCTGCTCACCCCGGCCCAGCACGAACTGGCCCGCACCGCCGAGGTCTACCTCGACCACGCCGGCCAGGCCGGCCGCACGGCCGCCGCACTCGGCATCCACCGGCAGACCCTGTACTACCGCCTGTCCCGCGTCGAACAGCTCACCGGCCTCGACCTGGACGACGGCGAGGACCGCCTGCTGCTGCACATGGCGCTGAAGAGGGCCCGGCTGTAGCCGTGCCTCACCCGCCCGGCGCCCGAAGCAGATCCGCCACGGCCGCGATCCCCTCCGCGATCCGATGTTCCGTCACGTTTCCGAATCCCAGGACCAGTTGCGGCGGGGACACCGCGCCGGAGGCACGGCACGCGCTCATGCCGTACAGGCCCACCCCGCGGGCGCGGGCCCGCGCCACCACCCCCGCCTCGTCGGCGCCGGAGGGCAGATGGGCCACGGCGTGGAAACCCGCGGCCAGGCCCGTCAGCCGTACGGCGGGAGCATGCCGGGCCAGCGAGGTGACGAGGGCGGTGCGGCGGGCGGCGTACGTCGTACGCATGCGGCGCAGATGGCGGTCGTAGCGCCCGGACTCGATCAGCCGGGCAAGGGCCAGCTGGTCGAGGGTGGGGGAGCCGCGGTCCGTGACACGTTTGAGGTCGGTGAGCGGTTCGGTGAGCGCGGGCGGGCACAGCAGCCAGCCCAGGCGCAGGGCGGGGGCGAGGGACTTGCTGACGGTGCCGACGGAGATCACGCGGTCGGCGGCCAGCCCTTGCAGGGCGCCGACGGGTTCACGGTCGTAGCGGAACTCGGCGTCGTAGTCGTCCTCGATGACGTACGCGTCCCTGCGTGCCGCCCAGTCGAGCAGGGCGTGCCGGCGGTCGGGGGCCAGCACCACACCCGTAGGCCACTGGTGCGCGGGCGTGACGATCACCGCGCGGGCGCCCGTGGCGTCCAACGCCCGCACGTCGAGGCCGGCTTCGTCCACCGGGACCGGTACGGCCGTCAGGCCCGCCGCCTGCGCCGCCGCCTCCGCGGTGCCGGGGCCGCCCGGGTCCTCGTACGCCACGACGTCCGCTCCGGTGCGGGCGAGCGCGCGCAGGGCGAGGCTCAGGCCCTGGGCGTAGCCGGAGCAGACGACGGTCCGGGCGGGGTCGGCGGCGGCTCCGCGGACCCGGCGCAGATACCCGGCCACGACGTCGCGCAGGGCCTGGCTCCCGCGTGGGTCCCCGTAGTCGAGGTCCGCGGTGGGCATGCGGCGGGCCGCTTCCCTGGTCGCCCAGAGCCAGTCGGCGACCGGGAAGCAGGCCAGGTCCGGGACGCCGTGGCGGAAGTCGGCGATCAGCCGGGGGCCGGCGTGGGGCGGGGCCGGCGCGGGGGCCGCGGCCGGCTGTGCGCAGGACGCGACCCGGGTGGCCGAGCCGACCCGGGTGACGAGGTAGCCCTCGGCCTGGAGCTGGGCGTAGGTGTCCTGGACGAGACCGCGGGACACCCCCAGCAGCCGGGCGAGTTCACGCGAGGACGGCAACCGCTCGCCGGCCTGGAGCCGGCCCGAGCGGATCGCGTCCCGCAGCTGCCCCTCCAGCTGCGCGCACAGCCGTTCCCCGCTCCCGCGGTCGACGGTCAGTAGGAGCTCGGGCGACAGACCGGACCACTGAACGGACACGGAATTGGAGCTTAGCCGGGAGCCGGTTGCTCCGTAGCGTCGACGGCATGACGACTTCGGCGAACCGCCCGGTCCTGGCCCCGTCCCCGTCCCCGCGCCCGCCCCTGCTGAGCCGGGCGCTGCTGCTCCGCTTCGTGAGCCTGATCGGCGCGAGCGTCAGCTTCTTCCTGCTGCTGTCCGTCGTGCCCGCCTACGCCGCCGATGCGGGCGGCGAAGGCGCGGCGGGCCTGGCCACCGGCTCCCTGATGCTCGCCACGGTCCTCGGCGAGCTCGCCACTCCCCGGCTCGTCGCCCGCCACGGGTACCGGGCGACCCTGATGGCCGGCCTCTTCCTCCTCGGCGCCCCGGCGCTGGTGCTGACCGTCTCCGGGAGCATGGTCTGGATCGTGGCGGTGTGTCTGCTGCGCGGACTGGGATTCGCGCTCACGGTCGTCGCGGGCGGCGCCCTGACCGCGTCGCTGATCCCGGCGGAGCGCCGGGGCGAGGGGCTGGCGGTGGTGGGCGTGGTGTCCGGCGTGCCGTCGCTGGTCGCCCTGCCGCTGGGGCTGTGGCTGGCCGGGCACGCGGGATACGGGACGGTCGCCGTGATCGGGGGCGGGGCGGCGCTGGCCGCGATCGCCTCCGTGCTCGGGCTGCCGGACCGGGACGCACGCTCCGCGCGGTCGGAGCAGCCGGTGGGTGTGGTCGCCGGGTTGCGCACCGGAGCCCTGCTGCGGCCGGTCCTCGTGTTCGCGGCCACCGCGACGGCCGCCGGGATCCTGGTCACCTTCCTGCCGCTGGCCGTCGGCTCGGCGTCCTCCGGCGTGGTCGCGGTGGCCCTGTTCGTGCAGCCGGCCGCCGCGACCGTGACCCGCTGGCTGGCGGGGCGCCACGGCGACCGGCACGGCAGTGCCCGGCTCGTCCTGCCCGGCCTGCTGCTGTCGGCGGCGGGCGTCCTGATCACCGCCGCGACGGGCGACCCGGTCGCCGTGATCGGGGGAAGCGCCCTGTTCGGCGCCGGTTTCGGCATCGCGCAGAACGCCACCCTGGCCCTGATGTACGCCCGGGTCCCCGCCTCCTCCTACGGCACGGTCAGCGCGCTGTGGAATCTCGCCTACGACGGCGGGATGGGCGTCGGCGCCGCCGGCTTCGGCGTCCTCGCGGGGCTGACCGGCTACCCGTGGGCCTTCGCGGTGACGGCGGTGCTGATGCTGGGCGCGCTGGTGCCGGCCGTAGGCGACCTCCGCCGCTGAGCGGACGTGGCGGAGTCCCGGGCCGGGCGGGTCACGTACGGGTGGCGGCCTCGATGATCTGGCGCAGCCCCTCGGTGAGCACGTCGCCGTCGGGCGCCGTCTTCGGGTCGAAGGTCCACTGCGAGATGAGGCCGGACATCAGGGTCATGTAGAAGCGGCCCAGGGTGTCGGCGGTCTCGTCGGAGACCTCCTCCTCGGGCACGCCCATCATCAGCGAGGTCAGCCCCCGGCCGCCCTCGCGCTGGGCGCGCGCCAACTGCTCCCGCACCTCCGGCATCTGGTCGCCCATCGTCACGATCTCCACGCTGAGCCGCCACATCGAGCCGGGCCCGCGCATGCTGTCGACGATGTTCGACCACACCTCGCGGAACCGTTCGAGGGAGCCGGGCGCTCCGGTCAGCCCCCCGTCGCCGCCCTCGAAGGACATCTCCTCCACCAGCGCGATGTAGGCCTGGGCGAGCAGCGTGTCCTTGGAGCCGTAGTGGTAGCCGATCGAGGCGAGGTTGGTCCCCGACTCCCTGACGATGTCGCGCGCCGTCGTCCGCGCGAACCCCTTCTCCAGCAGGCAGCGCTTGGCGCCTTCCAGCAGATCCTCACGGTGTCCCATGCGGACCACCCTACCCGGATCCATACAACCGTCCTAGACGGATGAATTATACAAGCGTTCTAGACACTCGTTTAAGACGCTCGTATATTCCCTGGCATGACGAACCCGACGAGCACGACCCCACGTGAGACCAACTCCCGGGCCGGGAAGCGCGAATGGATCGCGCTCGGCGTGCTGATGCTTCCGCTGCTCCTGGTCTCGATGGACGTCTCGGTCCTCTACTTCGCCCTCCCGGCGATCAGCGCGGACCTGGCCCCGAGCGGCACCCAGCAGCTGTGGATCCTGGACATCTACGGCTTCGTCCTGGCCGGCCTGCTGATGACGATGGGCGCGCTGGGCGACCGCATCGGCCGCCGGCGTCTGCTCCTGTTCGGCGCCGCGGCCTTCGGCGGCGCCTCGCTGCTCGCCGCGTACGCGGACAGCGCCGGCACCCTGATCGCCGCCCGCGCGATCCTCGGCATCGGCGGTGCGACCCTGATGCCGTCGACGATGGCCCTGCTGCGCACGATGTTCACCGACCCCGGCCAGCGCGCGAAGGCGATCGGCCTGTGGTCCGGGGTGATGACCGGCGGGATCGCGCTCGGCTCGGTGATGAGCGGGATCCTGATCGAGCACTTCTGGTGGGGCTCGGTCTTCCTGGTCAACCTGCCCGCGATGGCGCTGCTCCTGCTCATCGGCCCGGTCCTGCTCCCGGAGTCCAGGAACCCCTCCCCCGGCCGCTTCGACTGGCTGAGCGTCCCGCTCTCCATGGCCGCCGTGCTCCCCGTGGTCTACGGCGTCAAGGAGATCCCCTCCGAGGGCTGGCACCCGCTCTACGTCGTCTCGGTCACCGTCGGCCTGCTCTTCGCCGCCCTCTTCGTCCACCGCCAGCGCACCACCGGCTCCCCGCTGGTTCCGCCGGCCCTGCTGAGGGGCCGCGGCTTCACCCCGGCGCTGGTCCTGAACCTCGTCGCCACGCTCGCCATGATGGGCTCGGCGATCTTCACCACGCAGTACCTCCAGTCGGTCCTCGGCATGAGCCCGCTCGCGGCGGCGCTGTGGAGCCTGCTGCCCTCGGTGTTCATCGGGGGCGCGGGGCCGCTCACGGCGCAGCTGGTGCAGCGGGGCGCCGACCGCGGCTACGTCGTCGCCGGCGGCTTCGCGGCCATGGCGGCGGGGTTCGTGCTGCTCGCCCTGATCGGCACCGACTCGCTGTGGCTGGTGCTGACCGGGGCCGGCGTCCTCGCCTGCGGGATGGTCGCGATCGTCTCCCAGCTGACCGACCTGGCGATGACCGCCGCGCCGGTGGAACGGGCCGGGACAGCGTCCTCGCTCCTTGAGACGGCCGCGGAGTTCGGCGGTGCGCTCGGCATGGCCGTGCTGGGGTCGATCGGTACGGCGGTCTACCGCCACGAGATGCCGGCGACGGCTCCGGCGGAGGCCCGGGAGACGCTGGGCGGTGCGCTGGCGACGGCGGGCCGGCTGCCGGGGCCCGCGGGAGAGGCCCTGACCCGGTCCGCCCGGGAGGCGTTCACCAGCGGGATGCAGGGGGCGGCGATCGCGGGGGCGGTGCTGCTGGTGCTGGCGGCGGTGGGGGCGGCGGTGACGCTGCGGAGGAGGTGACCATGCAAACGCCGGACGGGCTGACCAACTCAGCCCGTCCGGCGTTTGAGGACATGACGCGAGCCTTCCAGCCCACCGAGTCGGGTGGGCGGGTGGGCAAAAAAATCAGACG
>NZ_JBSHBL010000027.1:0-123127 GCF_053611985.1 Streptomyces sp. NPDC054770 | reverse complement strand
GTGGTGCGGCAGAGTTCTACAGTTTCATAGTGTTTCGGTGGTCATAGCGTGAGGGAAACGCCCGGTTACATTCCGAACCCGGAAGCTAAGCCTTACAGCGCCGATGGTACTGCAGGGGGGACCCTGTGGGAGAGTAGGACACCGCCGAACAAATTTTGAAAGGGTTGGATCTGGAACTTCGGTTCCGGGTCCAACTCTTTTTTGGTTTGCGTAACTTGTCGTTCACGTTCCGCACCGAGCATCCCAGCATGGGTACTGCTGCAATGCTCAGGGCCGCCGGCGTCGGAGTCGGCGACGAGGTCATCGTGCCGGCCTTCGGGAACGCCGAAGTCGCCGAGGCCGTGACACTGGCCGGTGCGCTTCCGGTGTTCGCCGACATAGATCCGCTGACCTACTGCCTCGACGTGTCGGCGGTGGAAGCGGCCGTAACCGCCCGTTCCGCGGCGGTGGTTGTCGTGCACCGGTTTGGACGGTGGGCCGACATCAGGCAGTTGCGTGCGCTCGGGCAACGGCACGGGCTGCTGGTGCTGGAGCAGGGCGAGTCCGAGGCCCCGTACGACGAGATCGCGCAGCGGCGGCAGCGGGCCGCCTACCTCGATGCGAAGTTGCGGGGTGTGCGGACGCCCGACGGCGGTGACGGGCACACCTACCAGCAGTACGTCGTGCGGGTGCCCGGGAACGGCCGGCCCGACCGGGACGCCTTCGCTCGGGCCCTGCGGGGCAAGGGAGTCGACTGCCGGGTGCCGGTGAAGACGCCGGTGCACCGACTGCCGGAATTCCGGCGCTGTGTCTCGTTGCCGGAGACGGAGGTGGCGGCGGACGAGACGCTGGCGCTGCCGGTGGACGCCGCGTTGACGAAGCGGGAGATGCAGCGGATCGTGTCCGCCTGCAATGCCCTCGGCGGACTGCTTCAGCCCGCCTTCTGAACGAGTTTGGGAACTCGGGCCTGATCGGGGTATGATCTATTCCGTTGCCGCGGGGGAAACCTCGAAAAGGCAACAGGCCCCTATAGCTCAGTCGGTAGAGCGTCTCCATGGTAAGGAGAAGGTCAACGGTTCGATTCCGTTTGGGGGCTCCAGTCAAAAGGCCCCGCCCGTCAAGGGCGGGGCCTTTTTCATGCCCTTTTCCGGATCCCGCCTCAGTCCTTCTGGAGGCCGGGGACCCGCATCGCCAGGATGGCCATGTCGTCCGACGGTGCGTCCGAAGCGAAACGCTCCACCGCGCGCATGATGCGTGCCGCGACCGCGCCCGCCGTCAGGCCCGTGCAGGTCGTCAGAACGTCTGCCAGGCCGTCGTCGCCGAGCATGCGGGTGCCCTCCCGGCGCTCCGTCACGCCGTCCGTGACACAGAGGAGGACATCGCCCGGATCGAGGGTGACCGTCTGCTCGTACAGCTCCAGGTCCTCGATGACGCCGAGGAGGGGCTGCGGCTCGGCGGCGGCCTCCACGGTGCCGTCCTGGCGCAGCCGCAGCGGGAGCGGGTGGCCGGCGCAGACCACCTTCAGCACCGCGCTGCCGTCCTCCTGGGGGTGCATCTCGCCGTACAGGAGGGTCAGGAAGCGGCTGCGGGAGCCCTCGTCCAGGATGGCCGAGTTGAGGCGCTCCAGGACCGCGGGGCCGCTCAGGCCCTCCCTGGCGAGCAGGCGCAGCGCGTGCCGGGCGAGACCGGTGACGGCGGCCGCGTTGGGGCCCGTACCGCAGACGTCGCCGATGGCGAAGCCGTACGCGCCGTCGGAGATCGGGAAGACGTCGTAGAAGTCGCCGCCGACCTCGTTGCCCTCGCCGGCCGCGCGGTAGATGACCTCGACCTCGACGCCTTCGATGGCCGGCAGGCCGGGCGGCAGGAGGCTGCGCTGGAGGGCCTGGCTGATGGCCGTGCGCTCCGAGTACAGGCGGGCGTTGTCCAGGGCCAGGGCGGCCCGGCGGGACAGGTCCTCGGCCAGTTCCAGGATCTCCTGGCGGAAGTGCTCGTCGGTGGGCTTGCCGAGGGTCAGCATGCCGATGACGCGGTTGCGGGCGACCAGGGGGAGGACCACCGTCTCGCCGCCCACGGCGGAGGCGGTGGCGAGGGTGGGGCCGATGGCGGAGGAGACCTGGCGGGTGGGACCGCCGGCCAGGCCGAGGCTGCGCATGGAGCTGCGCAGGGCGGCCTGGTGGGCGTGCTCCCCGGGGGCCGTCCAGACGCGGGCGCCAGGCGTGGGTACCGGGTCCGGCGGCGGCACCTTGGAGAGCAACGACTTGATGCCGTCGATGAGTTCCTCGTCCTCGTGCAGGACGTACGACAGGTACGGGTCGGAGGCCTGGTCGGCGATGGTGTAGACGGCGCACCAGGTGGCGAGGGTCGGGACCGTCATCTGGGCCATCAGGGCGAGCGTCTGGTCGCGGTCCAGGGTGCCGGCGAGCAGGTCGGAGGCCTCGACGAGGAAGCTGAGCGAGCCGCGGCGCAGCCGCTCCAGCTCGCCCAGGCGGGCCGACTCGACGGCCAGGGCGATGCGGTCCGCGGCGAACTGGAGGCGCAGCGCCTCCTCGTTGGAGTATCTGCCCGGTGCCTCGGCCGCGACGCCCAGGGAACCGGTCAGGCGGCCCTCGACCTTCAGCGGGACCGTGACGACCGAGCGCATGCCGGTGCCGGCCAGGAGGGGGACCGCGCCCGGAACGGCCGCCAGATCGTCGTGCACGGCCGGCATACGGGCGGAGCCGTAGCGGCCGGGGCCGGCTTCCACGGGCACGCGCGCGAAGCGCTGACGGGCGGACGGGAGGCCGGTGGAGGCGCGGACCTCCAACTCGGTCTCGTCGTCGGTGGCGAGGAGCAGGAACGCGGAGTCGCCGTCGAGCATGTCGCGGGCCCGTTCGACCGTGCGCTGGAGGAGGCCGTCGAGGTCGTCCGGGGCCGGGGAGCCGATGAACACCTCGAAGGGGTCGCTGCTCTGGCCGTCGGAGGCGCCGCCGGCGTCGGAGGCGGGGATGCGCAACGGGGTCTGGAGGACGGCCCGTTCGTGGTCGCGTACGAGCAGGCAGACGGTGGAGGGCTCGCCGCCGGTGTCACGGACCCTCAGGTGTGAGGCGTAGACGGGGGTCACGCGGCCGTCGGCGCCGCGGATGCCGTAGCTGCCCTCCCAGCGGGAGAGTTGGAGGGCCTCGGCGATGCCGGTGCCGGTGCCGGGGGTGTGCGGCCAGGCGGCGAGGTCGGTGAGCGGCTTGCCGGTGACATCGGTGGCGGTGTGGCCGAAGATTTCCTCGGCGTCCTCGTTCCAGGCGGAGACGGAGCCCTTGCGGTCGATCTGGACGACCGCGACCCGGACCCGGCCGTCGGCGAGGGGCAGCAGGTCGGCCGGGAGGGACGGTCCGGCGGCGCGGGTGCCCACCGGGCGCTCGGGCAGGTCGAGCTGGAACCAGACATTCTTGTACGTGGACGTGTATTCGACGCCCCAGCGGGTGGCGAGGGCCGCGCAGAGCTGGAGTCCGCGGCCGCCCTCGCGGTCGGGGCTGCCCATGTTGACGGCGGAGCCCTGGAGCGGGACCTCGCGTTCGGGGTAGCGGTCGGAGACCTCGATGCGCACCCCGTCGTCGGTGCGCAGGCACAGCACGTCGGCGTGGGTGCCGGCGTGCACCACCGCGTTGGTCACCAGTTCGCTGGTGAGGACCACGGCGTCGTCGACGACGTCGGCGAAGCCCCAGCCCTGGAGCGTGTCGCGGACGAAGGCCCGGGCGGTCGCGACCGATCGTCCGACGGGCTCGAAGCTGGCGGCCGCGCGCGCGGTGATCACAGAACTCCTCGACCGGGTCTCGACATGCGGGCTTACCTGGCCGGCCGGCTGGTGCCGCTGCTGCGGCATGCGCTCGCCCGTGGGCCGTGGCTCCGGGTTGTGTCCCCCGGGGATCACTCCGGTGGTCATGGTCTGCGGCCGCCCCTCCGAATGCCCGCTCGTTCTCGTGCCACCGCCCAGGCCGGACGGACCGGTGCGGCTGGACAGCCGCATGCAAGGTTACTTACCTTCGCCGTCCGAGCGGATGCCGGTCGCCAGTGTTTACGCCCTCAGGGTGTGCGGACGATGTGCGAAGCTGCCGAACTGTTATGGCCTGGTTCGGCCAGGGTGAAACACTGGGCAAGCTTGTGATGAAGGTCCGGTCGGCCCGAGTGCGTTCCGTGTTCGGTGGGCAGCAGCCCCTGGTGTGGCCGGATCTCGTCTGGCAGATATACGCAGCAGTAACTGGTACGCCGAAGTAAGCGGTACGCCGAGTATGGCGGTGTCCGAGCACAGCAGTAACGGTCGACCCCTGCGGGAGGGACACAGTGGAGTCTGGCGCAGCGGCGCGGGGCACTAAGGCGCGCGCGAAAGGCGGACCGTCCCTGAGCAGGCAGCGGGGCGGTGACGGGACCACCACGGTGGACACGGCTTCCCTGAACCGCCTGCTGGTGGCTCTCACGTCGATGAGGGACGGCAACTTCCGCAAGCGGCTCACGGTGTCCGGGGACGGCGTGATGTCGGAGATCGCGGCGGTCTTCAACGAGGTCGCCGACCGTAATCTCCACCTCACGGGTGAGTTGTCTCGGGTACGGCGTGTCGTCGGACGTGAGGGAAAACTCACGGAGCGGCTGGAGACGGGTGCCTGCGAAGGCTCCTGGGCGGCTGCCATCGACAACTCCAACGCCCTTGTCGACGACCTGGTACGGCCGGTCTCCGAGGTGGGCCGGGTCCTGACGGCGGTGGCCGAGGGCGATCTGTCGCCGCGTATGGAGTTGCGGTCGCCGTCGGCGGACGGGGCCGGGCATCCGCTGCGCGGTGAGTTCCTGAAGGTCGGCCGGACCGTCAACAACCTGGTGGACCAGTTGTCGACGTTCACCGACGAGGTCACGCGCGTGGCCAGTGAGGTGGGCACCGAGGGCAAGCTGGGCGGTCAGGCCCGGGTGCGCGGTATGTCCGGTTCGTGGCGGGACCTGACGGACTCGGTCAACACGATGGCGAACCGGTTGACGGCGCAGGTGCGGGACATCGCGCTGGTGACGACGGCGGTTGCCAAGGGTGATCTGTCCCGGAAGGTCACGGTTCAGGTCGCCGGCGAGATGCTGGAGCTGAAGGAAACCGTCAACACGATGGTGGACCAGCTGTCGGCGTTCTCCTCCGAGGTGACCCGGGTCGCCCGTGAGGTGGGCACGGACGGCATCCTGGGCGGCCAGGCGCATGTGCCGGGGGTGGCGGGTACCTGGAAGGAACTCACCGACTCCGTCAACACCATGGCCGGCAACCTGACCGCCCAGGTGCGTGGGATCTCCGAGGTGACCACCGCGGTCGCCAACGGTGACCTGTCCCGCAAGGTGACCGTCCCGGCGCGCGGTGAGGTCGCGCAGCTCGCCGAGACGATCAACCAGATGACCGAGACGCTGCGGATCTTCGCGGACGAGGTCACGCGCGTGGCCAACGAGGTCGGCGGCGAGGGGCGGCTCGGCGGGCAGGCGAACGTGCCGGGCGCGGCGGGTACCTGGAAGGACCTGACGGACTCGGTCAACACGGTCTTCCGGAACCTGACCACCCAGGTGCGGGACATCGCCGCCGTGACGACGGCGGTGGCCAACGGCGACCTGTCGCAGAAGGTCACGGTCGACGTGGCCGGCGAGATGCTGGAGCTGAAGAACACCGTCAACGGCATGGTCGACCAACTGTCGTCGTTCGGTGCCGAGGTCACCCGGGTGGCCCGGGAGATCGGTGTCGAGGGTGAGCTGGGCGGTCAGGCGCAGGTGCCCGGGGCCGCCGGCACCTGGAAGGACCTGACGGACTCCGTCAACACGGCATTCCGCAACCTCACCGGTCAGGTGCGCAACATCGCCCAGGTGACGACGGCGGTGGCCAACGGCGACCTGTCGCAGAAGGTCACGGTCGACGTCTCCGGCGAGATGCTGAAGCTGAAGAACACCGTGAACACGATGGTGGACCAGCTCTCCAGCTTCGCCGACCAGGTGACGCGGATGGCCAGGGACGTGGGCACGGAGGGCCGCCTGGGCGGTCAGGCGCGCGTGGACGGCGTCTCGGGCACCTGGAAGGAGCTCACGGATTCCGTCAACTTCATGGCCGGCAACCTGACCTCGCAGGTGCGGCAGATCGCCCAGGTGACGACGGCGGTGGCGCGGGGCGACCTGTCCCAGAAGATCGACGTCGACGCGCGCGGCGAGATCCTCGAGCTGAAGAACACGATCAACACGATGGTCGACCAGCTGTCCGCCTTCGCCGAGCAGGTCACCAAGGTGGCCCGTGAGGTGGGTACGGAAGGGCGGCTGGGCGGTCAGGCGCAGGTGCCCGGTGTGGCCGGTGTGTGGCGGGACCTGACGGATTCCGTGAACGGCATGGCCGGCAACCTGACGGCTCAGGTGCGCAACATCGCGCAGGTCGCCACCGCGGTGGCCCGCGGTGACCTCTCCCAGAAGATCACCGTGGACGCGCGCGGTGAGATCCAGGAGCTGAAGAACACCCTGAACACGATGGTCGACCAGCTGTCGTCGTTCGCCCAGGAGGTCACGCGCGTGGCGCGCGAGGTGGGCACCGAGGGCATCCTCGGCGGCCAGGCCGAGGTGCAGGGGGTCGCGGGCACCTGGAAGGACCTCACGCAGTCCGTGAACTTCATGGCGAACAACCTGACCATCCAGGTGCGCAACATCGCCGAGGTCACGACCGCGGTCGCCAAGGGCGACCTGTCGAAGAAGATCACCGTTGACGCGAAGGGCGAGATCCTCGAGCTCGTCACGACGGTCAACACCATGGTCGACCAGCTGTCGAGTTTCGCCGAGCAGGTGACCCGGGTGGCCCGTGAGGTGGGCACCGAGGGCATCCTGGGCGGTCAGGCGCACGTTCCGGGTATCACGGGTATCTGGAAGGACCTCAGCAACAACGTGAACCTGATGGCCAACAACCTGACCACGCAGGTGCGGAACATCTCCCAGGTCTCGGCGGCGGTCGCCAACGGCGACCTGACCCGGCAGGTCACCATCGAGGCGAGCGGTGAGGTGGCGCAGCTCGCCGACACCATCAACACGATGGTGAAGACCCTGAGTTCGTTCGCCGACCAGGTCACCAAGGTGGCCCGTGAGGTGGGCACGGACGGGATCCTGGGCGGTCAGGCGCACGTACCGGGTGTGGCGGGTACGTGGAAGGACCTCACCGAGTCGGTGAACCAGATGGCGTCCAACCTGACCGGCCAGGTGCGCAACATCGCGATGGTCACCACGGCCATCGCCAAGGGCGATCTGACCAAGAAGATCGACATTGACGCGCGCGGTGAGATCCTCGAACTCAAGACGACGATCAACACGATGGTCGACCAGCTGTCGAGTTTCGCCGAGGAGGTCACCCGGGTCGCCCGCGAGGTGGGCACCGAGGGTGCGCTGGGCGGGCAGGCACGCGTGCGTGACGTCGACGGCACCTGGCGGGACCTCACCGAGTCGGTGAACGAGATGGCCGGGAACCTGACCCGGCAGGTGCGTGCCATCGCGCGCGTGGCGACCGCGGTGACCCGCGGCGACCTGAACCTGAAGATCGACGTGGACGCGTCCGGTGAGATCCAGGAACTCCAGGACTACATCAACAAGATGATCGCCAACCTGCGCGACACGACTGTCGCCAACCAGGAGCAGGACTGGCTCAAGGGCAACCTGGCCCGGATCTCCGCGCTGATGCAGGGCCGCCGTGACCTGGCGGACGTGGCCTCCCTGATCATGAGCGAGCTGACGCCGGTGGTGACCGCGCAGCACGGCGCGTTCTTCCTGGCGATGCCCCTGGTCGACGGCAAGGACATGAAGGGCGAGGACGAGGAGGCGTACGAACTGCGCATGCTCGGGTCGTACGGCTACTCGATGGGCTCCATGCCGACGTCGTTCCGGCCCGGTGAGGCGCTGATCGGCACGGCCGCCCACGAGAAGCGCACGATCCTGGTGGAGAAGGCGCCGACCGGCTACCTGAAGATTTCCTCCGGGCTCGGCGAGGCCCCGCCGGCGCAGGTGATCGTGCTGCCGGTGCTGTTCGAGGGCAAGGTGCTCGGGGTCATCGAGCTGGCGTCCTTCACGCCGTTCACACAGATCCAGAAGGACTTCCTCAACCAGATCGCCGAGATGATCGCGACGAGCGTCAACACCATCTCCGTCAACACCAAGACCGAGGTACTGCTGAAGCAGTCCCAGGAGTTGACCGAGCAGCTCCAGGAGCGGTCGGCCGAGTTGGAGAACCGGCAGAAGGCGCTCCAGGCGTCCAACGCCGAACTGGAGGAGAAGGCCGAGCTGCTGGCCCAGCAGAACCGGGACATCGAGGTGAAGAACACCGAGATCGAGGAGGCCCGGCAGGTCCTGGAGGAACGCGCCGAGCAACTCGCGGTCTCCATGCGCTACAAGAGCGAGTTCCTCGCCAACATGTCGCACGAGCTGCGCACTCCGCTCAACTCGCTGCTGATCCTGGCCAAGCTGCTCGCCGACAACGCCGAGGGCAACCTCTCGCCCAAGCAGGTGGAGTTCGCCGAGACCATCCACGGCGCGGGATCCGACCTGCTCCAGCTGATCAACGACATCCTGGACCTGTCGAAGGTCGAGGCGGGCAAGATGGACGTCTCCCCGACGCGTATCGCGCTCGTCCAGCTGGTGGACTACGTGGAGGCCACCTTCCGGCCGCTGACCGCGGAGAAGGGCCTGGACCTGTCGGTGCGGGTCTCGCCGGAACTGCCCGCCACCCTGCACACCGACGAACAGCGGCTCCTGCAGGTGCTGCGCAACCTGCTGTCCAACGCGGTGAAGTTCACCGACTCCGGCTCGGTGGAGCTGGTGATCCGGCCGGCCGGCAGCGCTGTGCCGGTGGGGATCAGGGAGCAGCTCCTGGAGGCCGGTTCGCTCAGTGATCCGGACGCGCCGCTGATCGCGTTCTCGGTGACGGACACCGGCATCGGTATCGCGGCCAGCAAGATGCGGGTGATCTTCGAGGCGTTCAAGCAGGCCGACGGCACGACCAGCCGCAAGTACGGCGGTACGGGCCTCGGGCTGTCGATCTCGCGGGAGATCGCGCAGCTGCTCGGCGGTGAGATCCACGCGCAGAGCGAGCCGGGCCGCGGCTCCACGTTCACGCTCTACCTGCCGCTGCACCCCAGTGAGCTGCCGCCGCAGGGCTACCAGCAGTCCGTGCCCCAGCTGGAGGCCGGGGACCTGGTCGCCTCGCAGCACCGCGTCCTGGAGCTGTCCGGTGTGGAGATCGAGACGCCGGCCGAGGTGAAGTCGTACCAGGAGACCCAGAACGGCGCCGCCGCGCTCTTCCGGCGCCGGCGCCGGGGGGCTCCGGTGGCCGAGCCGTGGCCGGTGCTGGCCGAGCAGGCGGTGACGTCTGTGCAGCCGCGCCGGGGCATGCGGTTCGGCGGCGAGAAGGTGCTGATCGTCGACGACGACATCCGCAACGTCTTCGCGCTCACCAGCGTCCTGGAGCAGCACGGTCTGTCGGTGCTGTACGCCGAGAACGGCCGGGAGGGCATCGAGGTCCTGGAGCAGCACGACGATGTCGCGGTCGTCCTGATGGACATCATGATGCCCGAGATGGACGGCTATGCGACGACGAGTGCGATCCGTCGGATGCCGCAGTTCGCCGGGCTGCCGATCATCGCGCTCACCGCGAAGGCGATGAAGGGCGACCGGGAGAAGGCCATCGAGTCGGGCGCTTCGGACTACGTCACCAAGCCGGTCGACCCCGATCATCTTCTGGCGGTGATGGAGCAGTGGATGCGCGAGGAGTGACCGGAACGGTCAGGTGTGATGTGAACGTTACGGGAACGTTCCGTGTGCACCGGGAGTTGCTGACTCAGGGTGGCGGAACCCGTGTAGAAGTGCGGGATTGGGGGAACCTTCTGGTCCCCGGCTGCGTTTCTGCTACGTGCACAGTGACATCGCGGTGACAGGGTGTGGCGACAGGCGGGGTGCGGCTACCATGACCGGCACAAGGACGGGCGGCGAAAGGGAGTCGTCCCCTGGGGCGGCGCCCGGTGCACATCCGGGGCGAGGAGGGCGGGCCATGGTGCAGAAGGCCAAGATCCTCCTGGTCGATGACCGGCCGGAGAATCTGCTGGCGCTGGAGGCCATCCTCTCTGCGCTCGATCAGACACTGGTGCGGGCATCGTCCGGGGAGGAAGCGCTCAAGGCACTGCTCACGGACGACTTCGCGGTGATTCTGCTGGACGTCCAGATGCCGGGCATGGATGGTTTCGAGACCGCGGCGCACATTAAGCGACGGGAGCGGACCCGGGACATCCCGATCATCTTCCTGACGGCGATCAACCACGGGCCCCACCACACCTTCCGGGGCTACGCCGCGGGCGCGGTCGACTACATCTCCAAGCCCTTCGACCCATGGGTGCTGCGCGCCAAGGTCTCGGTGTTCGTCGAGCTGTACATGAAGAACTGCCAGCTGCGCGAGCAGGCGGCGCTGCTGCGGCTCCAGTTGGAGGGCGGCGGCAAGGGCGCGGTCGCCGGCAAGGAGTCCGCGGGGCTGCTCGCCGAGCTCTCCGCCCGGCTCGCGGCCGTCGAGGAGCAGGCCGAGGCGCTGTCCAAGCAGCTGGACGACGAGTCCGCGGACGCGGCCGCGGTGGCCACCGCGGCCCACCTGGAGCGCAAACTCACCGGCCTGCGCCGGGCGCTGGACGCCCTCGAACCGGGCACGGGCGGCGCCACGCCGTCGCTCCCGTCGCAGAACTGACCGCGACCGCGGACACCGTTGCCCATGAGCTTCCGTCAGTTCTGCGCCCCGGGAAGGGCGACACGAACGGGTGAAGCTGTGGGCACACGTGTCCCCTGTCGCATCCCCCGGTAACCTCGCACCCATGGCCTCACGTCCCTCGGCAGCCAAGAAGCAGCCCGCGAAGAAGGCCGCTGCCTCGAAGGCTCCGGCGAAGAAGGCCGCCGCGAAGAACGCCCCGGCCAAGAAGGCGGCAGCCAAGAGGACCGCGGCGAAGAAGTCCGCCCCGGCGCCCAGGCCGGCGCCCAGCCCCACCGGGGGCGTCTACCGCCTGGTGCGCGCCCTCTGGCTGGGGGTCGCGCACGCCGTCGGCGCCGTCTTCCGCGGCATAGGACAGGGAGCCAGGAACCTGGACCCCGCGCACCGCAAGGACGGCGTCGCCCTGCTGCTGCTCGGCGCCGCCCTGATCGTCGCCGCCGGCACCTGGGCCGACCTGCGCGGCCCGGTCGGCGACCTGGTCGAGATCCTCGTCACCGGCGCCTTCGGCCGCCTCGACCTGCTGGTGCCGATACTGCTCGCGGTGATCGCCGTACGGTTCATGCGCCACCCCGAGCAGCAGGACGCCAACGGGCGGATCGTGATCGGCCTGTCCGCGTTGGTCATCGGCGTGCTCGGCCAGGTCCACATCGCCTGCGGCTCGCCCGCCCGCAGTGCCGGCATGCAGGGCATAAGGGACGCCGGCGGCCTCATCGGCTGGGCGGCGGCGACCCCGCTGACGTACACCATGACCGAGGTCCTCGCCGTACCCCTGCTGGTGCTGCTCACGGTCTTCGGGCTGCTCGTCGTCACCGCGACCCCGGTGAACGCCGTCCCGCAGCGGCTGCGGGCGCTCGGCGTGCGCCTCGGGCTGCTGCACGACCCCGAGCCCGACGAGTACCCGGAGTACGGCGAGGACGACGAGCGCTACGACGATCAGTGGCGCCAGGCCCTGCCCGCGCGCTCCCGCAGGCGCTCCACCGCCCCCCAGGACTACGACCCCGACAGCGCCGAGCAGGAGGCCCTCGCCAAGCGCCGGGGCCGCCCCCGGCGCTCCGCCGTGCCGCAGCCCGAGCTGGGCCGCCAGATGGACGCCGTGGACGTCGCGGCGGCCGCCGCGGCCGCGCTCGACGGCGCCGTCCTGCACGGCATGCCGCCCTCCCCGCTCGTTGCCGACCTCACCCAGGGCGTCAGCGTCGGCGACCGCGAGGACACCACGCCGACGCCCGTGCCGGCGCCGAGCCCGAGTCCGGTCCCGGCCGCGCGGCCCAAGCAGGAGAAGCTCAAGGTCGAGTCCGTCGTCGCGGACCTGACCAAACCGGCGCCCGAGCAGCCCCGGGACCTGCCCCCGCGCGCCGAGCAGCTCCAGCTCTCCGGCGACATCACCTACTCGCTGCCGTCGCTCGACCTGCTCACCCGCGGCGGCCCCGGCAAGGCGCGCAGCGAGGCCAACGACCGGGTGGTCGCCTCGCTCACCACCGTCTTCTCGGAGTTCAAGGTCGACGCGGCCGTCACCGGTTTCACCCGCGGGCCGACGGTCACCCGCTACGAGGTCGAGCTCGGCCCCGCCGTGAAGGTCGAGCGGATCACCGCGCTCACCAAGAACATCGCGTACGCCGTCGCCAGCCCGGACGTGCGGATCATCAGCCCGATCCCCGGCAAGTCCGCGGTCGGCATCGAGATCCCCAACACCGACCGCGAGATGGTCAACCTCGGAGACGTACTGCGGCTCGCCGAGTCAGCCGAGGACGACGACCCGATGCTGGTCGCGTTCGGCAAGGACGTCGAGGGCGGCTACGTCATGCACTCGCTGGCCAAGATGCCGCACATGCTGGTCGCCGGCGCCACCGGCTCCGGCAAGTCGTCCTGCATCAACTGCCTGATCACCTCGGTCATGATGCGGGCGACCCCGGAGGACGTGCGGATGGTCCTGGTCGACCCCAAGCGCGTCGAGCTGACCGCCTACGAGGGCATCCCGCACCTGATCACCCCGATCATCACCAACCCGAAGCGGGCCGCCGAGGCGCTCCAGTGGGTCGTCCGCGAGATGGACCTGCGCTACGACGACCTGGCCGCGTTCGGCTACCGGCACATCGACGACTTCAACAAGGCCGTCCGCGACGGCAAGCTCAAGACGCCCGAGGGCAGTGAGCGCGAGCTCCAGGCGTACCCGTACCTGCTGGTGATCGTCGACGAGCTCGCCGACCTGATGATGGTCGCCCCGCGCGACGTCGAGGACTCGATCGTGCGCATCACGCAGCTCGCGCGGGCGGCCGGCATCCACCTGGTGCTCGCCACCCAGCGGCCGTCGGTCGACGTGGTCACCGGCCTCATCAAGGCGAACGTGCCCTCCCGGCTCGCCTTCGCCACCTCCTCGCTCGCCGACAGCCGCGTCATCCTCGACCAGCCCGGCGCCGAGAAACTCATCGGCAAGGGCGACGGGCTCTTCCTGCCGATGGGGGCGAACAAGCCGACCCGTATGCAGGGCGCGTTCGTCACCGAGGAGGAGGTCGCGACGATCGTCCAGCACTGCAAGGACCAGATGACGCCGGTCTTCCGGGACGACGTCGTGGTGGGCACCAAGCAGAAGAAGGAGATCGACGAGGACATCGGCGACGACCTCGACCTGCTGTGCCAGGCGGCCGAGCTGGTCGTCTCCACCCAGTTCGGCTCCACGTCCATGCTCCAGCGCAAGCTGCGCGTCGGCTTCGCCAAGGCCGGCCGGCTCATGGACCTCATGGAGTCGCGCGGCGTGGTCGGGCCGAGCGAGGGGTCCAAGGCGCGCGACGTTCTGGTGAAACCCGATGAGCTGGATGGAGTGCTTGCTGTGATCCGTGGGGAGTCCGCGGGGTAGGTGTCCCTCATGGGCACGGGCGCCGGTAGATCGGGTGGAGTCAATGTCGTGATCCACCCGTTAGGGATCGTCGGGCAACCGTTTCCCTTTGACGCACGTCAAGTTGAGCGAGAGGAAAGGTGTGTACTCCATCCTGGGGCGCACACCTGACCCGTCATCGGGATGTCCGGCCATACCGATGGCGTACAAAGTCGTACCGCCCGGTTGCCTCACCCTTTCGCACCCCCCCTAGACTGAACCTCCAGCACAGGTGGCTACACGCTCGAAAGGCGCCCCCGTGTCCATCGGCAGCAACTCCCCTGAAGACGAGCGTCCGTTCCCAGACGTGTCCGAGGAAAACCGCCCCTCCGTAGGCCGAGCCCTCAAACAGGCCCGCATCGCCGCCGGGCTGACCGTCGACGAGATCAGCGGGAGCACCCGGGTCCGTATCGCCATCGTGCACGCCATCGAGGCCGACGACTTCGCCCCCTGCGGCGGCGACGTCTACGCCCGCGGGCACATCCGGACCCTGGCCAAGGCCGTCGGCCTCGACCCCGAACCGCTGCTCGCGCAGTTCGCGGCCGAGCACGGCGGTGGGCGGCCCGCGCCGACGCCCGCCGCACCGCTGTTCGAGGCGGAACGTATCCGCCCCGAGCGGCGCGGACCCAACTGGACGGCGGCCATGGTCGCCGCGATCGTCGTCGTGGTCGGTTTCGTCGGCTTCACCGCCTTCAAGGGCGGCGACGGCGACGACGCCAAGCAGTCGGTCGCCGAGGGCGCCGCCCCCACGACCAGCAAGCCCGCCTCGCCGACCCCGAAGGAAAGCAAGCCCGACAAGACCCCCGCGCCCTCCGACAGCGCGATCGCCGCCGCGCCCCAGGACAAGGTCACCGTCCAGGTCAGCGCGGTCAACGGACGCAGCTGGATCTCGGCCAAGGACCACAACGGCCGGATGCTCTTCGACGGGCTCCTGAAGAAGGGCGACTCCAAGACCTTCCAGGACAGTTCCAAGATCAACCTGATCCTCGGCGACGCCGGAGCCATCCAGCTCTACGTCAACGGCAAGAAGATCGAGGACCAGTTCCGGCCCGGCGCGGTGGAGCGCCTGACCTACACCAAGGGCGACCCGGAAGTCGGATAATCATCGGACAATCGTTCGGATCGAGTACGTACCCAAGGGGTTGGCCATGATCGGCCAGCCCCTTCGACGTGGGCTGTCGGTGAGACAAAGTAGTCTTGAGCCCATGCCTGAACGCCGTACCGTCGCACTCGTCACTCTCGGCTGCGCCCGTAACGAGGTGGACTCGGAGGAGCTCGCAGGCCGTTTGGAGGCGGACGGCTGGCAGCTCGTAGAGGACGCATCGGACGCGGATGTCGCCGTCGTCAACACCTGTGGATTCGTCGAGGCCGCCAAGAAGGACTCGGTCGACGCCCTCCTGGAGGCCAACGACCTCAAGGGGCACGGCAGAACCCAGGCCGTCGTGGCGGTGGGCTGCATGGCCGAGCGGTACGGCAAGGAGCTCGCCGAGGCGCTGCCCGAGGCGGACGGCGTGCTCGGCTTCGACGACTACTCCGACATCTCCGACCGCCTCCAGACCATCCTCAACGGCGGCATCCACGCCTCGCACACCCCGCGCGACCGGCGCAAGCTGCTGCCGATCAGCCCGGCCGAGCGGCAGGAGTCGGCCGCCGCGGTGGCTCTCCCGGGGCACGGCCCGGCCGACCTCCCCGACGGCGTCGCGCCCGCCTCCGGCCCGCGTGCGCCCCTGCGCCGCCGCCTGGACGGCGCCCCGGTCGCCTCGGTCAAGCTCGCCTCCGGCTGCGACCGCCGCTGCTCCTTCTGCGCCATCCCGTCCTTCCG
Organism: Streptomyces sp. NPDC054770; assembly: GCF_053611985.1. Lineage (NCBI taxonomy): Bacteria > Bacillati > Actinomycetota > Actinomycetes > Kitasatosporales > Streptomycetaceae > Streptomyces > Streptomyces sp. NPDC054770. Next base: position 107,713 of record NZ_JBSHBL010000027.1, on the reverse strand, counting down.
CGGCTCCTTCATCTCCCGCCGCCCCAGCGACGTGCTGAACGAGACCCGCTGGCTGGCCGAGCAGGGCGTGAAGGAGATCATGCTGGTCTCCGAGAACAACACCTCCTACGGCAAGGACCTCGGCGACATCCGGCTCCTTGAGTCCCTGCTGCCGGAGCTGGCCGAGGTCGACGGCGTCGAGCGGGTGCGTGTCAGCTACCTCCAGCCCGCCGAGATGCGCCCCGGCCTGATCGACGTACTGACCTCGACCCCGAAGGTCGTCCCGTACTTCGACCTGTCCTTCCAGCACTCCGCGCCCGGCGTGCTGCGCGCGATGCGCCGCTTCGGTGACACCGACCGCTTCCTGGAGCTCCTCGACACCATCCGCTCCAAGGCCCCGCAGGCCGGCGTGCGCTCCAACTTCATCGTCGGCTTCCCCGGCGAGTCCGAGTCCGACCTGGCCGAGCTGGAACGCTTCCTGAACGGCGCGCGGCTCGACGCCATCGGCGTCTTCGGGTACTCCGACGAGGAGGGCACCGAGGCGGCGACGTACGAGAACAAGCTCGCCGAGGAGGTCGTCGCCGAGCGCCTCGCGCACATCTCCCGGCTCGCCGAGGAGCTGGTCTCGCAGCGGGCCGAGGAGCGCCTCGGCGAGACCGTGCACGTCCTCGTGGAGTCCGTGGACGACGAGGACGGCGTCTACGGCCGGGCGGCCCACCAGGCGCCCGAGACGGACGGACAGGTGCTGCTCACCAGCGGCGCGGAACTGCGCGTGGGCCGTATGGTCGAGGCGAAGGTGGTCGGTACGGAAGGTGTCGACCTGGTGGCCGAGCCGTTGCACGGCTCGCCCGCGTGTAGTGAGGAGGCCGGCAGATGACCGGAGTCCCGGCGTCCGCCGCGGGCGGCTCCTCCGGCGCGCACGGCGCCCCGGGCTCCGCCGCCACCTCCGGTGCCGCCCCGGATTCCGGTCCCCGCGATTCCGGTTCCCACGACTCGGGTTCCCACGACTCCGGCTCCCACGGTGACGATCGGCCCGCGCGCGGTGCGAAGATCGCCGCTGCCGCCGTCAACCAGGCCAGCCTGTGGAACGTCGCCAATCTGCTGACCATGCTCCGGCTGGTCCTGGTGCCCGGCTTCGTCGCCCTGATGCTGGCCGGCGGCGGATACGACCCTGCGTGGCGCTCGCTCGCCTGGGCGGCCTTCGCCATCGCCATGATCACCGACCTGTTCGACGGGCACCTGGCGCGCACCTACAACCTGGTCACCGACTTCGGGAAGATCGCCGACCCCATCGCCGACAAGGCGATCATGGGGGCGGCGCTGATCTGTCTGTCCGCGCTGGGCGATCTGCCCTGGTGGGTGACGATCGTCATCCTCGCCCGGGAACTCGGCATCACGCTCATGCGTTTCGTGGTCATCCGCTACGGCGTGATCCCGGCCAGCCGCGGCGGCAAGCTCAAGACCCTCACCCAGGGCGTGGCCGTGGGGATGTACGTGCTGGCACTGACGGGGTGGCTGGCGACCCTGAGGTTCTGGGTGATGGCCGCGGCAGTCGTCCTGACCGTCGTCACCGGCCTCGACTATGTGAGACAGGCCATTGTGCTGCGCAGGCAGGGAATCGCCGAGCGCGCGGCAGCGTTGGAGGAGTCGGAAGCGTGAATTCCACGGCCGCCGAACTGGTGCGACTACTGACGGTGAGAGGACAGACCCTCGCTGTCGCCGAGTCGCTGACCGGCGGCCTGGTTGCGGCCGAGATCACAACGGTGCCTGGGGCCTCCAAGACGTTCCGGGGTTCCGTCACCGCCTACGCCACCGAGTTGAAGCACGAGCTGCTGGGTGTCGACGCCACCCTGCTGGCCCAGCGCGGGGCGGTGGATCCGCAGGTCGCGGCCCAGATGGCCGCCGGAGTGCGCAAGGCGCTGGGTGCCGACTGGGGTCTCGCGACCACCGGAGTCGCCGGCCCGGAACCGCAGGACGGCCGGCCGGTCGGGACGGTTTTCGTGGCCGTGGACGGACCGTTCGGCTCTGGTTCCGGTTCTGCCGCTGGCGGAAAAGTAGAGGCCCTGCGGTTGAACGGCGACCGCGCGGAAATTCGTAGAGAGAGTGTACGGAGCGTACTCGCACTGCTTCTGAGGGAGCTTGCGAGCGAACAGACCGGGAATGAGCGGACACAGGATACGGAACAGAACGGGGGGTTTTGATGTTTGCAGCCCTGAGTGAACACGACATCGCTCCCCGCACGGCCGCGGCGCTAGGCGGTACGGTGGGGCGTGAAGGATGCGGCTACGCGGTCCGAGGAGGGAGCCACCGATGATTCTGCTCCGTCGCCTGCTGGGTGACGTGCTGCGTCGGCAGCGCCAGCGCCAGGGCCGTACTCTGCGCGAAGTCTCCTCGTCCGCCCGAGTCTCACTCGGCTATCTCTCCGAGGTGGAGCGGGGGCAGAAGGAGGCTTCCTCCGAGCTGCTTTCCGCCATCTGCGACGCGCTGGACGTACGGATGTCCGAGCTCATGCGGGAAGTGAGCGACGAGCTCGCCCTCGCCGAGCTGGCCCAGTCCGCCAGGGCCACCGAGCCTGTGCCCACGTCGGTTCGCCCGATGCTGGGTACCGTCTCGGTGACCGGTGTGCCACCGGAACGGGTGACCATCAAGGCCCCCGCCGAGGCGGTGGACGTGGTCGCCGCGTGACGCCTGCGCGGATGTGACCGACGCGGCGCCGACCCGGCGTCGAAGAGAAGTGTGCGAAGCCCCGGCCGGGGCCTTCCCAGGGCGACCTGGGACGGTGCGGCCGGGGCTTTCGCGTACCCGCGGACTGCGTGCGTCCATTTGCCGGTGTCCGGTGGTCCGGTCATGGTGGAGGGACGTGACAGGGGGCCGACGACCGGAGAGAACGCATGTACGTCGTGAAGAGCCCGCTGTCCGACGCGGACCTGAAGACCGTGGCAGAGGCGTTGCAGGGCGCCCTCGTCGACCTGGTGGATCTGGCACTGGCGGCCAAGCAGATCCACTGGAACGTGGTCGGGCCCCGCTTCCGGACCGTCCACCTCCAGCTCGACGAGGTCGTGGACACGGTCCGGGTGCACTCCGACACGGTCGCGGAGCGGGCGTCGGCGCTGGGCGTCTCACCGGACGGGCGCGCGGCCACCGTGGCCGCCGGCAGCGGCATCGGGTCGGTGCCCGGGGGCTGGGTCAAGGACTCGGACGCGGTGGCGGCCCTGGTGGACGCGCTGAGCGCGGTGATCACCCGGATGCGGGAGCGGGTCACGGCGACCGCGGAGGCCGATCCGGTGACCCAGGACATCTTCATCGGGATCACGGCTGATCTGGAGAAGCATCACTGGATGTTCCAGGCGGAGAACGCGTAGCAGAGGCCGATGTCGGTCCGCGGCCGTTGCATCCGTGAGCCCTCGGTGCGCCTCCCCGGTGGGCCGGGCGGCGTTCTAGCGTCCGGCTGGAGGTGTCGGCCATGGTGGGGCGGATAGTGCGCTGGGGGGTTGCCCTGGGACTCGCGGCGGTGTGGTGGTGGGCCGTGCTGCGGATCACCTTCGCCGACGGTGCCGGGGCGCTGGAGGGGACGGTGGCCGCCGGCGGGTGGGGACTGAGCCTGCTGCCGGTGAACTGCGTGCCGCGGGCCCGGGCGGCGGGAGCCCTGGGGCCGGCGCGGTGGCGGACGGCCTGGCGGACGGGGACGGGGGCTACCAGGGCATCGCCACCCCTCCGTTCGGGCGCAGGATCTGGCCCGTCGTGAACGAGGAGGCGTCCGACGCCAGATAGAGCACGGCGTGCGCGATGTCCGTCGCCTCGCCGACCCGGCCCAGCGGCGACATCCGGGCCATCCGGGCCTCCGTTCGCTCCTGCTCCGCGCTGTCGTCGCGGTCGGTCATGGGGGTGCGGGTCCAGCCCGGGGCGACCGCGTTGACGCGGATGCCCTGCCGGCCGACCTCGTTGGCGAGCGTCCTGGTCAGCTGGACCACGGCCGCCTTGGCCGCGCCGTAGCAGAGCAGCCCGGGGCCGCCGGTGTCGATCGCGCCGGAGGCCATGGTGATGATGCTGCCCCCGGTCCGCCCGGCCAGCATCAGCCGCGCCGCTTCCTGGCAGGCGTACAGCACACCCTTGAAGTTGACGCCGAGCACCCGGTCGAGGTCCTCGTCCCTGGTCTCCAGGACCGGGCTGCGGTGCATGATCCCGGCGATCGCCGCCATGACGTCCAGCCGCCCGCAGGACCGCACGGCCTGTCCGAGCTGTGCCCGGTCGGTGACGTCGAGGGTGTGGGTGCGGGCGGTGCCGCCCCGGTCCTTGACCAGCGTCGCCGTCTCGTGAAGGCCGTCCGCGTCCCGGTCGGCACAGTGCACGGTCGCGCCCGCCTCGGCGAGCAGTACGGCGGACGCCCGGCCGATGCCGCCGGCGGCGCCCGTGACGAATGCGGTGCGTCCGGTGAGGTCGTACGCCTTGAGGGGCATGTAGGGACGGTACGAGCGTTTCTGACGGATCGTCAATTGGTCGTACGGGGGCGGGTTCCAGGGGCGCGCCGGGAACCCGGGGCGGGGGCCGGGCCGGCCTGGCAGGCGGGGCACCAGTAGGTGGGGCGCTCGCGGGAGCCGTCGCCCTGGTCGGCGAGGCGGATCGGGGTGCGGCAGCGCAGGCAGGGGCGAGGCGCGCGCCCGTAGACGAAGAGGTCGTGGTCGCGCAGACCGGTGGTCCGGCGTACCGGGCGGTCGCGGTTGGCCGCCAGGAGGCGCTGGGCGAGGCCGGGGAGCTTCGCGGCGCGGTCGGCGGGGAGCACACCGACCGGGAGCCAGGGGGTCGCGCCGATCAGGAAGCAGAGCTCGCTCTTGTAGATGTTGCCGATCCCGGCGAGGTTGCGCTGGTCGAGGAGGGCCTCGCCGAGCGGGCGGGCCGGGTCCGCGAGGAGGTTGGCGAGGGCGCGGTCGGGGTTCCAGTCGGGGCCCAGCAGGTCGGGGCCGAGGTGGCCCACGGCGCGCTCCTCCTCGTCGGTGCGCAGGAACTCCAGGACCTGGAGGCGGTACCCGACGGCCGTGCGGTCGACGGTGCCCAGAATCGCCCGGATCTGGTGCGCGGGACCGCCCTTCCAGCGCTCGGCACTGCCGTAGACCTTCCACGCGCCCTCCATCCGCAGGTGCGTGTGCAGGGTCAGGCCGCCCTCGAAGCGGGTGAGCAGGTGCTTGCCGCGCGGGGTGGTGCCGAGGACGGTACGGCCGGTGAGGTCGACCGTGGCGTACTTGGGCACCCGGAAGTCGCTGCGGGTCAGCACCTGGCCGGCGAGCGCGTCGTGCAGGCGTCTCGCGGCCTGCCAGACCGTGTCACCTTCGGGCATGGCTCAAGGGTGGCACGAGGAGGGCGAGGGGTGAGGTGCGCACCGTGCTTCACGCCCGCAGGCGCAGACCGCGCGGGGTCGCGATGAAGCCCGCTGCCTCCAGGAGGCTCCCCAGGGGGGAGGTCAGGGCCGAGGCGCCGTTGACCCGCTCCACCGTCACCGTGCCGAGGGTGCCCGCGCGGGCGGACGACGCGAGGGCCTCCGCCGCCGTACGCAGCCGGGTGTCGTCGGCGGTGTCCGTGTCCGGGGCGGTGGGCCAGGCCAGCAGGGTCTTCCCGCCGCGCTCCATGTAGAGCGTCAGCTCGCCGTCCACCAGGACCACCAGCGAGCCCGCCTTGCGGCCCGGTTTGTGCCCGGCTCCGGTCGGGGGTTCGGGCCAGCCGAGGGCGGCGCCGTAGGCGTTCGCCGGGTCGGCGGCGGCGAGGACCACGGCTCTGGGGTCGGGGGCGGCGGGGGTGCGGGTGTGGCGGTTGCCGTAGGTGTAGGGGTTCGGGCTGTACGGGTTCGCGGGGCTGCCGCTTCGGGGGCCGCCGTAGCCCGGGGCGGCGAACGGGTCGGCGGGGGCGAGGTCCTTGGGGGAGACGTAGTCGCCGGGGGCGGTGGGCTGTTCGGGCGGCCAGGTGAAGTCGCCGTCCAGGTCGGGGAAGCCGGCCGCGTCGAAGGGGCCGAGGGGGTCCAGGTGGTCCGGGTGGCCGACGGGCGCGGGGGTGCTGTGGCCGCCGTTCGGGCCGGTGAACGCGGGGGCGCCGGCGGCTCCGGTGCTCCCGAAGCCGGTCCCCGGCAGGGTCTCGCCCCGCTCGCGGGCGTTGGACACCGCCCGCAGCCGGTCGACCGCGCCGTCCATCGCGAACTGGGCCGCGCCCAGGCCCTCGACGACGTAACCCCGGCGTGCCTGGCCGCTCTCCTCGAACGCCGACAGGATCCGGTACACCGCCGAGAAGCCGCCCTCGACGCCCTCCGCCGCGACCGCGCCCCGGGTCACCACACCGTGCCGGTCGAGGAGGGTGCGGGCCAGCGCGTGGGCGCGCACGGTGGGGTCCGGCTCGCGCTGCGGAAGCAGCGACCAGCGCCCGGCCACGGTCGGCGGCCCGGTACGGGAGGCGGGGCGGGCGGCGGCCGTCAGCGAGCCGTAACGGCCGCGCGGGACGGCGCGCTTGGCACGGTGGGCGGTGGAGCCCGCGGTACGGCCCGAGCCCAGCAGGGACCGCATCGGGGCCAGTGTGTCGTTGGTGAGCCGCCCGGACCAGGCCAGGTCCCAGACGGTGTCGGCCAGTTGCGGATCGGTGGCGTCGGGGTGGGTGGTGGCGCGGACCTGGTCGGCGATCTGGCGGAAGAACAGGCCGTAGCCCCCGGAGAGGGCGTCGAGGACGGACTGGTGCAGGGCGGTGAGCTCCAGCGGGTGCGGCGGCGGGAGGAGCACGGGGGCCGCGTCCGCCAGATACAGGGAGACCCAGCCGTCCTTGCCCGGCAGGGCGCCCGCGCCGGCCCACACGATCTCGCCGGCGGCGGTGAGTTCGTCGAGCATCGCGGGCGAGTAGTTCGCCACCCGGGACGGCAGGACCAGCTTCTCCAGGGCCGAGGCCGGCACCGACGCGCCCTGCAACTGCTCCACGGCGCGCACCAGCCCGTCCACGCCGCGCAGCCCATGCCCCTTGCCGATGTGCTGCCACTGCGGCAGGAACTGGGCGAGCGCGGCCGGTGCCACCGGTTCCAGCTCGTGCCTCAGCGCGGCCAGGGAACGACGGCGCAGCCTGCGCAGCACCGCCGCGTCGCACCACTCCTGCCCGATCCCCGCCGGATGGAACTCGCCCTGTACGACCCGCCCGCCCGCGGCGAGCCGCTGCAACGCGCCCTCCGTGACCGCCACTCCGAGCCCGAAGCGGGCGGCCGCGGTGGTCGACGTGAACGGCCCGTGGGTGCGTGCGTACCGCGCCAGGAGGTCGCCGAGCGGGTCCTTCACCGGCTCGGTGAAGGCCTCGGGGACGCCGACGGGCAGCGCCGTGCCGAGGGCGTCGCGCAGCCGCCCCGCGTCCTCGACCGCCGCCCAGTGCTCGGCGCCGGCGATCCGGACCCTGATGGCCCGCCGGGCGCCCGCCAGCTCCGCGGCCCACTGCGGCTCGGCGCCCCGCTCGGCCAACTCGGCGTCGGTGAGCGGCCCGAGCAGCCGCAGCACGTCGGCCACGCCCTCGGGGTCCTTGATCCGGCGGTCCTCGGCCAGCCACTGGAGCTCGCGCTCCAACTCGGTCAGCACCTCCGCGTCGAGCAGCTCGCGCAGCTCCGCCTGGCCCAGCAGCTCGGCCAGCAGCCGGGAGTCCAGGGAGAGCGCGGCCGCACGGCGCTCGGCGAGCGGGGAGTCGCCCTCGTACAGGAACTGGGCGACATAGCCGAAGAGGAGGGAGCGGGCGAACGGGGACGGCTCCGGGGTGGTGACCTCGACCAGTCGGACCTTGCGGGATTCCAGGTCGCCCATCAGCTCGACCAGCCCGGGGACGTCGAAGACGTCCTGGAGGCACTCGCGGACCGCCTCCAGGACGATCGGGAACGACCCGAACTCGCTCGCCACCTGGAGCAGCTGCGCGGCGCGCTGGCGCTGCTGCCACAGCGGGGTGCGCTTGCCGGGGTTGCGACGCGGCAGCAGCAGCGCGCGGGCGGCGCACTCGCGGAAGCGGGCGGCGAACAGGGCCGAGCCGCCGACCTGGTCGGTGACGATCTGGTCGACCTCGCCCTTGTCGAAGGCGACGTCCGCCGCACCGACCGGCGCCTGCTCGGTGTCGTACTCGGTGCCCGCCTTCATGGGTGCCTGGTCGAGCAGGTCAAGCCCCATCAGGTCGGCGTCGGGCAGCCGCAGCACGATGCCGTCGTCGGCGTGCATGACCTGGGCGTCCATGCCGTACCGCTCGGACAGCCGGGCGCCGAGGGCGAGCGCCCAGGGGGCGTGCACCTGGGCACCGAAGGGGGAGTGGACGACCACTCGCCAGTCGCCGAGCTCGTCGCGGAAGCGCTCCACGACGATCGTCCGGTCGTCCGGGACATGACCGCAGGCCTCGCGCTGTTCGTCCAGGTACGACAGCACGTTGTCCGCCGCCCAGGCGTCCAGGCCGGCCGCCAGCAGGCGCAGCCGGGCGTCGTCCTTGGGGAGCGAGCCGACCTCGCGCAGGAACGCGCCGACCGCGCGGCCCAGTTCGAGCGGGCGGCCCAGCTGGTCGCCCTTCCAGAAGGGCAGGCGGCCCGGGACACCGGGGGCGGGGGAGACGAGGACGCGGTCGCGGGTGATGTCCTCGATGCGCCAGGAACTGGTGCCCAGGGTGAAGACATCGCCCACCCGCGACTCGTACACCATCTCCTCGTCCAGCTCGCCGACCCGGCCGCCGCCCTTCTTCGGGTCGGCGCCCGCCAGGAAGACGCCGAAGAGGCCACGGTCGGGGATGGTGCCGCCGGAGGTGACGGCGAGCCGCTGGGCGCCCGGGCGGCCGGTGACCGTCCCCGCGACCCGGTCCCAGACCACCCGCGGGCGCAGCTCCGCGAACGCGTCCGACGGGTAGCGGCCCGCGAGCATGTCCAGGACCGCGGTGAACGCCGACTCCGGGAGCGAGGCGAAGGGCGCCGCGCGGCGGACGGTGGCGAGCAGGTCGTCGACCTGCCAGGTGTCCAGCGAGGTCATCGCGACCAGCTGCTGGGCGAGCACGTCGAGGGGGTTGGAGGGAACCTTCAGGGACTCGATGGAGCCGGTGCGCATCCGCTCGGTGACCACGGCGGCCTGCACCAGGTCGCCCCGGTACTTGGGGAAGACCACGCCGGTGGAGACCGCGCCGACCTGGTGTCCCGCGCGGCCGACGCGCTGGAGCCCGGAGGCGACCGACGGCGGGGACTCGACCTGGACGACCAGGTCCACCGCGCCCATGTCGATGCCCAGTTCGAGACTGGAGGTGGCCACCACGGCGGGCAGCCGGCCGGCCTTCAGGTCCTCCTCGACCAGGGCGCGCTGCTCCTTGGAGACCGAGCCGTGGTGCGCGCGGGCGAGGACCGGCGGGGCGCCCTGGGCCGCGCCCGAGCCGCCCATCAGCTCGGCCGGGGAGTGGTGCTCGTCCAGGGGCTCGCCGGTCGCCCGCTCGTAGGCGATCTCGTTCAGCCGGTTGCACAGCCGCTCCGCCAGGCGGCGCGAGTTCGCGAACACGATCGTGGAGCGGTGGGCCTGCACCAGGTCGGCGATCCGCTCCTCCACATGCGGCCAGATCGACGGCTTCTCCGCGCCCTCACTGCCGTCGGTGGCCGGGGAGCCGCCCAGCTCTCCCATGTCCTCCACCGGGACGACGACGGAGAGGTCGAACTCCTTGCCGGACTTCGGCTGGACGATCTCCACCTTGCGGTGCGGCGAGAGATAGCGGGCCACCTCGTCGACCGGGCGGACGGTCGCCGACAGGCCGATCCGGCGGGCCGGCCTGGGCAGCAGCTCGTCCAGCCGCTCCAGGGAGAGCGCGAGGTGCGCGCCGCGCTTGGTGCCGGCGACCGCGTGCACCTCGTCCAGGATCACCGTCTCGATGCCGGTCAGCGCGTCGCGGGTGGCCGACGTCAGCATCAGGAACAGGGACTCCGGGGTGGTGATCAGGATGTCCGGCGGGCGGGTGGACAGGGCGCGGCGCTCGGCGGCCGGAGTGTCGCCGGAGCGGATGCCCACCTTGACCTCCGGCTCGGGCAGGCCCAGGCGCACGGACTCCTGGCGGATGCCGGTCAGCGGACTGCGCAGGTTCCGCTCGACGTCGACCGCGAGGGCCTTGAGCGGTGACACGTACAGCACACGGCAGCGCTTCTTCGGGTCGGCCGGGGGCGGGGTGGAGGCCAGCTGGTCCAGGGCGGCGAGGAAGGCGGCCAGCGTCTTGCCGGAGCCGGTCGGGGCGACCACCAGCACGTCCGAGCCGGCGCCGATGGCCTGCCACGCGCCTGCCTGGGCCGCGGTGGGCGCGGAAAACGCCCCCGTGAACCAGCCGCGGGTCGCGGGGGAGAAGCCGTCGAGGGCCCGGTGCCCGGATTTCGCCATGGGTCCATCCTGCACCCGGCCACTGACAACTGGGGCTGACCTGCGGAGATGTGGGCGGCCGTGGCCTCGGCTTCGCCTTCGGCCTTGGTGTTCCCATCCGCACCACCCGTGACGGTTTCGTTGTCGGGCGCGGGTGGCCCCTGTGGGGCGGATTCGCCGTCGGCTGCTGCTGCTGGAAGGGCCGGGCGGGGGGAGCGGGCGGTGGCTGCGTGGGGCGGTCGGGCGGGAAGCGGAGGCGGGGGCAGCGGCTGCCGGCGGCTGGGTGGGACGCGGGAGCAGCGGGGCGTGGATGAAGGCGGGCGGACGGGAGGCGGGAGCAGGAGCAGTGGCCGAGGGCGGTCGGGTGGGGCCGGGCGGTCGACAATGGGCGTATGAGCGGAGCGGACGAGCGGGCGCGGCACTGGCGGTACGAGGCGTTGCCCGGTGTCGATCTGCTGCGTGCCCGGTACATCCACAAGACGTTCGTCCGGCACACCCACGAGCACTTCGTGATCGCCGCCATCGCGGACGGCGTCGATGTCTTCCACCACCGGGGCTCCGACGTGTCCGCCGGCGCGGGGGCGCTCGCGCTGGTCAACCCCGACACCCCGCACACCGGGCGGGCCGGGGTGCCCGAGGGCTGGCGTTACGGGGCGGTCTACCCGACGCCGGACCTCGTGGCGGGGATCGCTGCCGAGACCACCGCGATCCGGGGCACCCCCGGCTTCGTCAGTCCCGTGCTCGAGGACCCGTACGGCGTCGCCCTCGTGCACCGGGTGCTGCGCGCCGTCGACGAGGGCAACGCGCTCGCCGCCGACACCTTGCTGCGCGTCGCGGTCACGAGGCTGCTGCGGCTGAACGGCGGCCCGCTGCCGCAGCGGCAGGTCCGCACCGCCGGCGCCCGGCTCGCCGCACGCGCGCGTGCCGTGCTGGAGGAACGGATGGCCGAGCCGCCGACCCTGGAGCGGCTCGCCACCGACCTCGGCACCAGCCCCTTCGCGCTGCTGCGGGCGTTCCGAGATGTCTACGGCATGCCGCCGCACACCTGGCTGACCGATGCCCGGGTGCGCCGCGCCCGGCTGCTGCTGGACGCGGGCACGACGCCCGCCGAGGCGGCCGTCACGGTCGGCTTCACCGACCAGCCGCACCTCAACCGTCACTTCGCCCGGATCGTCGGCGTCCCGCCGGGCGCTTACCAGCGCGAGCGCAAGAACGTACAAGACGCGCGGGACGGCCGCCCGTAGCGTCCTGGGCGTGGCACAACAGACAGCACTCGCAGACATACGCGGCGAAGACGGGCCGAAGCCGGACTCCGCCGTCGTCCGGGACGCCCTCGGGGTCGGGGTCGCCGTAGGACTGTCCGGGTTCGCCTTCGGGGTGACCTCGGCTGGCAGCGGGCTCGGCCTGCTCCAGACCTGCGCGCTCAGCCTCCTGGTGTTCACCGGGGCCTCCCAGTTCGCCCTGGTGGGCGCGCTCGCGGCCGGCGGCAACCCGCTCACCGCGGCGGCCGGCGCCTTCTTCCTGGGCGTGCGCAACGCGTTCTACGGGCTGCGCCTCTCACAGGTGCTGGCCCTCCCGCGCGCGGTGCGGCCGTTCGCCGCCCAGTGGGTGATCGACGAGACCACCGCGGTCACCCTGGCCCAGCCGACGCGGCGCGCCGCCCGGCTCGGCTTCACCGTCACCGGGCTCAGCCTGTACGTGCTGTGGAACCTCACCACCCTGCTCGGCGCGCTCGGCGCCAAGGCCGTCGGGGACACCGACGCCTGGGGTCTGGACGCGGCCGGACCCGCCGTCTTCCTGGCCCTGCTCGCCCCCATGCTGAAGACCACGACCGACCGCGCGGTCGCCGCCCTCGCGGTGCTGCTGGGACTCGGCCTGCTGCCCGTGCTGCCGGCCGGGGTGCCGGTCCTGGTGGCCGCGCTGGCGGCACCGGCCGCCCTGTTCGTCTCCGGCCGCCGGTCAGGCCGCCGGGCCGACCGCGACCGTACCCCCGACGAGGCACCCGAGGAGACCCGGTGAACTTCTGGATCGCGATCGGCGCGACCGCCCTCGGCTGCTACGCCGTCAAGCTCGCCGGACTGCTGGTGCCCGCCGGGGTGCTGGAGCGGCCGGTGGTGCGACGGCTGGCCGCCCTGCTGCCCGTGGCCCTGCTCGCGGCCCTCACGGCCCAGCAGACGTTCGCCGACGGGCACGCGCTCGTGCTGGACGCCCGGGCCGCGGGGCTCGGGGCGGCCGCCGTGGCACTGGTGCTGCGCGCGCCCTTCCTGGTCGTCGTCGCAGTCGCCGTGGCGGTCACGGCGGGGCTGCGCGCCGTCACCGGCTGACACTGCCGCTACCCGACTGCCGCTACCCGACTTCCGATTTCCGGCATCCGATCTCCGTCACCCCACGAAGCGGCCGTACGCCCTGAGCGTGTGCAGGGCCTCGATCGTCACCACGGGACGCGCCTCCAGGGCGGCGGCCGGCGCCCACTGGCGCCAGCGGATCGGCCAGCCGCCGTCCGCCTCCTGCTCGGCGGTGAGGAAGTCGAGCGAGCGGCTCATCTCCTCGTCGGTGAACCACGCGCGCGCGAGCGAGTCCGGAGACCTCGCGAAGTCGTGCGGGAAGTGGTGCTCGCGCGGGGCGTAGCCGGGTGCGACCGGGTAGGCGTCGAGGCGCTCCGGGTCCAGCGCGGCCAGTCGCTGCTCGCGCACCAGGCGGCCCAGCCGGTCGGCGGTCGCCTCCGCGCGCGAGCGGTCGGGCACCGTGTCCAGGAAGGCGACCGCGGCCTCGATCTCGTAGGGGTGCGACTTCTCCAGGTACTCGATCGCCTGCCAGCAGAAGTCGGTGGCCCGGAACAGCCACGCGTGCCAGACCTCGTTGCGGTGCAGCAGGCCCACCACCGGACCGGTGGCGAGGAGCTCGCTGGGAGGGTTGTCGACGACCGGGACGAACGGTGCCGCGGGATAGCCGCGCTGGCTCGGACGGACCGCCGGCAGTGCCCCGTCCGCCGTGGAGACGGCCGTCAGGTAGCGGCACACCCGCTCCACCCGCTGCCCGCCGCACCGCTCGACGGCGTCCAGGACCCGCAGGGCCCGCCCGGTGTGCAGCGGCTGGCTCACCGGGCCACGCAGATCGGGTTCCAGCGCGTGTCCGTAGCCGCCGTCCTCGTTGCGGTAGGCGTCCAGTGCCGTCTCCACCGGATCGGGGCCGCCGTTCAGGAAGTGGTACGAGAAGAGACGCTGTTCCAGCACGCGCGCGGTGAGCCACACGAACTGTTCGGCGCGGGAGAGCGGGGAGTGCGCCGGGGGCGTAGGGGGGAGTGGGGAAGCTCCGGTTTCGGCCATGCGAAAGACCGTAGGGCGGAAAGCGGTCTCGGCAAGCGCTCCCGGGCAGGGCCCACTCTCAGGGGCGGGATACTGGTGTCATGCGGTTGACGGTCTTCTGGCAGCGGATGGCGGAGCACTTCGGTTCCGGGTACGCCGACACCTTCGCGCGCGATCATGTGATGACGGAGCTCGGCGGGCTGACGGTGCACGAGGCGCTGGACTCCGGCTGGGAGGCCAAGGACGTGTGGCGTGTGGTCTGCACGGCCATGAACGTTCCGGGGGAGAGGCGCTGACCGTGCACGAAGACCGGACACCGGCCACGTGTTGTCAGTGGCGTGGGCGAGACTTGCACCGTGGCACTCACTGACGACGACGGGCGGACCGCCCAGGACGCATCCCCGGTCGACACGGTCGACACGACGCCGCGCGCCGGATCCCCGGCCGCCGGCGCCGCGGCACCGGGTGCCCGCATGCCGCGCTGGCTGCCGCGCGCCATGGTGCTGGCGCTCGCCCTCGTCGCCGCCTTCCAGCTGGGCAGCTGGGCCTTCCACCAGCTCACCGGGCTGCTGATCAACGTCCTCATCGCGTTCTTCCTGGCGCTGGCCATCGAGCCCGCGGTGAGCTGGATGGCCTCCCGCGGCATGCGCCGCGGCTTCGCGACCTTCCTGGTCTTCCTCGGCCTGGCGATCGCGGTCGCGGGCTTCGTCACCCTGCTCGGCTCGATGCTGGCCGGGCAGATCAACAAGATCGTCGAAGACTTCCCGGACTACCTGGACTCGGTCATCAACTGGGTCAACGAGACCTTCCACAGCCACGTGAGACGGGTCGACGTCCAGGAGGGCCTGCTGCACTCCGACTGGCTGCGCAAGTACGCGCAGAACAGTGCGGCCGGCGTGCTCGACGTCTCCGGACAGGTGCTCGGCGGCCTGTTCCAGCTGCTGACGATCACCCTGTTCGCCTTCTACTTCGCCGCCGACGGCCCCCGGCTGCGCCGCACCCTGTGCTCCGTACTGCCGCCCGCCCGCCAGGCCGAGGTGCTGCGCGCCTGGGAGATCGCCGTCGACAAGACCGGCGGCTATCTCTACTCGCGCGGTGTGATGGCGCTGATCTCCGGCATCGCCCACTACATCCTGCTGGAGGCCCTGGGTGTGCCGTACGCGCCCGTGCTGGGCGTCTGGGTGGGGCTGGTCTCGCAGTTCATCCCCACCATCGGCACCTATCTCGCGGGCGCGCTGCCGATGCTGATCGCGTTCACCGTCAACCCCCTGTACGCGGTGTGGGTGCTGGTGTTCGTCGTGATCTACCAGCAGTTCGAGAACTACATGCTCCAGCCCAAACTGACCTCCAAGTCGGTCGACATCCACCCGGCGGTCGCCTTCGGCTCGGTCATCGCGGGCACCGCGCTGCTCGGCGCGGTCGGCGCGCTGATCGCCATCCCGGCGGTCGCCACCCTCCAGGCGTTCCTGAGCGCCTATGTGAAGCGCTACGACGTCACGGACGACCCGCGGGTGCACGGGCATCGCCGGCGCGGTGCGGGCGGCCCCGGGCTGCTCACGCGCGCGCGGCGGCTGATATGGCAGCGGCCCGCCGAGGGGCCCGGGGAGGGCTCGGCCTGACGGCCGCCGTGATCAATGACGGTCACGGCCGCCGCTACCGGTAGGCGAGGACCGCCCATGCCCCGGCCACGGCCACCGCGGCCGCGTAGCAGCCCACGGCCACGGCCACGACCCGCCACCGGACCTGTCCGCTCCAGGAGGTGCGGGACAGCAGCCAGGCCAGTGCCGGCAGGACCAGCACCGCGTGCAGGCTGACCCCGTGCAGCGGCTTGAGCGGGGCCGTCGAGTCGTACGCCGCCTCCTGGTGCCCGGTCCGGACGAGCACCACCCCGCGCGCGATCATCGCGGCCCCCGAGGCCAGCGCCACCAGCAGGATCGCGAACCCGGAGCGCACCGCGAGCGCCATGCCCACGGGACCGGCCGGCCGGCTGCGGAAGGACGCCACCGCGAAAACGGTGAGCAGCACCACCAGGACCCCGCCGCCCACCGCGAGCGACATGGAGACCGCCGTGTCGAAGGGCGTCTCCATGTCGAGGTGTGAGGGCACCCGCCGCCACGCCTGGAGGGTGATCCCGCCCACCTCGACCACACAGTCGGCGGCGAACACGAGCAGCAGTACGGTCCGCAGCCGCTCCCCGATCTTCAGATACGAGGTGACCCAGGTGACCGCGATCAGCGTCAGCCCGAAGGAGAGCCCGAACGTGACGGGCTTGCGCCAGGACACCGGCCCGTACCAGGGGCCGCCGTCGACCGCGAACACCACCAGATGCGCCAGACCGGAGAGGACGAGCAGCGCACCGGTCGTGTGACAGAGACGCTCGGCGGAGCGCACCCCGGTCAGCGGGTTCGCCGGTGGCTTCCGTGGCTTCCGTGGCGGCCGGGGCGGACTCTTCAGGGAGGAAGGCATGCGCCCAGCCTCCCGGGGCCCGCCCGCGCGGTCGTCGTCCGGCCGAAGACAGCCGCCGTACGCCGTGCGGAGTAGGGGATGCGGGGGGGATCAGGAGACCGTGGCGGCCGGCGGCGTCCACCGCCGGGTGCGGGGTACGGCGCCCGGGACGCCGTAGTCCTTCCTGAGGTGTTCGGGGATGGCGTAGTGCATCACGCGGCCACGGGTGAGCGAGGACAGCTCCAGGACGGTGGTGAGGTGGCCGAGGCGGTCCAGGGCCCAGGCGCCCAGCGGGGAGCGGTCCTCGATGGTCTCCAGGACGCCGAGGAGGTGCGGCACCGCCTTGACCACGGTGTCCCACGGGGTGCGCGGCACCTCCAGCCAGTCGGCGCAGGTGTCGCCGACCAGGTGGCGGATCAGGGCCGAGACGATCGGGTCGAAGAAGGTGCCGGGGACGACCTCTTCGTAGAGGTCGATGAGCTGCCGGGTGAGGACCACGCCCTCCTCGGAGGGGCCCATGTGCCGGACCATGTACAGATCGAGGAAGGCGCGCGCCTCGTCGAGGGTCTTCGGGACGGCCTCCTGGTCGACGCCCAGCATGGCGCCCACCACCCGCCACGCGTAGTAGTACGCCTCCGCGCCCTCCGTGGACAGATGGACGCCCAGCCGGTGCAGGCTGTCGAGGACCAGCATGGAGAAGAACATCATCTGCCCGCCGATCATGTCCTCCTGGCAGATCGGCGTGCCGAGCGCCTCGGTGTCCCAGCGGCTCTCGCGCTTGAGGTGGTGCCGGATGGAGGCGTGCAGCAGGCGCACCTTCTGGGCGGCCGGGATGAAGCGGCTGCCGGATTCGAAGGCGTCGGGCTGCATGAGATGGACGGTGAACTGACCGGTCTCCGCCATGCGCTTGGACGGGTACCTCAGCCCGTGGGTGGCCGACAGCAGCTTCGCCACGCGCGGGACGACGTAGCAGGCGGGCATGGAGGCGAAGGACAGCGCGGTCGAGATGTGCACGTTGTTGTCGATGAAGAACAGCCGGGCCTTCTCCATCTCGCCCCAGTCCACCCAGGACGGCGGCACCCGTGTGGCCTCCAGGTACTCCCGCGCGACGTCGGGCAGCCCGTCCGGCAGGGGCGCGCCGGCGGTGGAGACGTAGCGCATCAGGGTGTTGAACGTGCCCACCTCCCCGCGCTCGAAGAGTGCGGCGACCGTGGCGTCGGCGAGTTCGTCACCGGCGTTCCGCAGGGTGTCCATCGAGGCCTCGGTGTGGGGCACGGCAGGGCTCCTTGTCATCACGGGTCATCGCAGGTCATCGCGGTTCATCGCTTGTGTCGTCCGGGCCACCCGTGGGTGTCAGGACAGGCGGACCGTGGCCGAGTGGGCCAGCGAGGTCAGGGCGCCGGCGGCGGGGGCCGGCACGTTCAGTCCGTGGAGGGCGTCGAGGGCTTCCGCGACCCGCGCGCCGATCATGTGCTCGATCCGGTCGGGTGCCCCGAGCCGGCACATCACCTCGCGGACCGCGTCCAGGCCGGCCGCGTCCAGGTCACGGCTGCCGAGCAACGCGCCCAGCAGCTCCCGGTCGTCGGCACGGGCGAGGCGCCAGGTCTCCGCGAGCAGGGCGGTGGGCCGGTGGCCGCGCACGTCGTCGGCGTTGGCCTTGCCGGTGTGCTCCGGTGCCCCGAACAGGCCGAGCAGGTCGTCGCGCAGCTGGAAGGCCTCGCCCAGCGGCAGCCCGTACGCGGAGTACCCCGCGCGCAGCCGCTCGCCTGCCCCGGCCAGGGCGCCGCCGATCAGCAGGGGCTGCTCGACGGTGTACTTGGCGGTCTTGTAGCGGATCACCTTCAGCGAGGCCATGGTGTCCGGACCGGCTCCGGTGCGCAGGATCTCCAGGCACTCGCCCGCGATCAGTTCCCGGGCCAGTACCGACCACAGGGGGCGGGCCCGGGCGAGGTAGGCGGCGGGCAGCCCGGAGGTCGCGAACAGCTGACCGGCCAGTGACATCAGCAGATCGCCCACGAGCATGGCCAGCGACCGCGCGGTGTCGTCGGCGTGCGGACGGTCCGCTACGGCAGCACGCAGGGCGAGGTGCGGGGTGGGGCGCCCGTGCCGCAGCGGGCTGTCGTCGATGAGGTCGTCGTGTACGACGGCGGCGGCGTGCACGAGTTCCATGGAGGCCGTCGCCCGCACCAGCGCGTCGCTGTCCGGCTGGCCCACCGCACGCCAGCCCCAGTAGCAGAACGCCGCCCGCAGCCGTTTGCCGTCCGTGACCGCAGCCTCCAGTTGCTCGGCCACCGGGGCCAGGAGCGGGTCGACCGCCGCGAACAGGTCGGCCTCCTGGGCGACGAACCCGCGCAGTACCTCGTCGACGCGGTTCTTGAAGGCGCCCGGATCCCACCGGTCAGTCATCGCGGGCGGTCCGCCGGACGAGGGCGTGCCGGGCGAGGATCTCCAGATGGGCCGGGGGCACGGCCGCGTACCGGTCCAGGACCAGGCGTCCCCGCGCGGTGAGGTCGTGCTCGGCCTCCGCCGCCAGTGCGCCGGCGTCGGAGCGGCGCAGCAGCCCCCGTAACGTGCCGAAGGCGGTGCCCACCGTGCTCACCGCCAGATCGGCCAGTCCCGCGGCCAGCAGTACGGCCTGCTCGTCCAGACCGCGTCGTCCCGTCTGCTGTCCCGTCTCACGTGTCATGCGCTCTCCCACCCACGGCACACAGGGGCGGCGCCGCTTCCCGGCCGCCTCTTCGAGCATCGCGGCACGACGGACGTGGGCATGCGGAAACTCACGATCGGGTGAACGCCTTGCCGGGTGGTGCGGATCGCCGTGCCGCGCTCCCGCTTCCGGCTGCCGCCCCCGGCGCGGTGCGCGCGCCCCCCGCTTCGGCCCGACGCGCCGCCCGGAGTCCAAGGGCGAGCGGCGGGTGAGCGGTGGGTGAGCACCCTGCGGGGAAGTGGCGGGAGTACTGCGTGGTGCGCTTGACACAAAAATCGAACATCCATTCTTATGGGAGCTCCGGAACGATTCGCGGCGGGGATCCCAGCGGCAGTTCGACACGGTTTCGGTGGAGAGATCCCCGAGTTATCCACAGGCCGAACCGGCGTCGGGGCGCATTGTCAGTGGCAGGCGTTAGCGTCTTTGACGTGAAGCGATCGACTCAAGCAAACCGGGTGGAACCCATGGCAGGAACCGACCGCGAGAAGGCGCTCGACGCCGCGCTCGCACAGATTGAACGGCAATTCGGCAAGGGCGCGGTCATGCGCATGGGTGACCGGACGAAGGAGCCCATCGAGGTCATCTCGACCGGGTCGACCGCGCTCGACGTCGCCCTGGGTGTCGGTGGCCTGCCGCGCGGCCGGGTCGTGGAGATCTACGGACCGGAGTCCTCCGGCAAGACGACCCTGACCCTGCACGCCGTGGCCAACGCGCAGAAGGCGGGCGGCCAGGTCGCGTTCGTGGACGCGGAGCACGCCCTCGACCCCGAGTACGCGCAGAAGCTCGGCGTCGACATCGACAACCTGATCCTCTCCCAGCCGGACAACGGCGAGCAGGCCCTGGAGATCGTGGACATGCTGGTCCGCTCCGGTGCCCTCGACCTCATCGTCATCGACTCCGTCGCCGCGCTCGTCCCGCGCGCGGAGATCGAGGGCGAGATGGGCGACAGCCACGTCGGTCTGCAGGCCCGCCTGATGAGCCAGGCGCTGCGGAAGATCACCAGCGCGCTCAACCAGTCCAAGACCACCGCGATCTTCATCAACCAGCTCCGCGAGAAGATCGGCGTGATGTTCGGCTCCCCGGAGACCACGACCGGCGGCCGCGCGCTGAAGTTCTACGCCTCGGTGCGACTCGACATCCGCCGCATCGAGACCCTGAAGGACGGCACCGAGGCGGTCGGCAACCGCACCCGGGTCAAGGTCGTCAAGAACAAGGTCGCGCCGCCCTTCAAGCAGGCCGAATTCGACATCCTCTACGGCCACGGCATCAGCCGCGAGGGCGGCCTGATCGACATGGGCGTGGAGAACGGCTTCGTCCGCAAGGCCGGCGCCTGGTACACGTACGAGGGCGACCAGCTCGGCCAGGGCAAGGAGAACGCGCGCAACTTCCTCAAGGACAACCCCGACCTGGCCAACGAGATCGAGAAGAAGATCAAGGAGAAGCTGGGCGTCGGCGTCCGCCCGGAGGAGCCCGCCGCCGAGCCGGGCGCGGACGCGGCGGTCACCACCGCGGCCGCGGACGACGCGGCGAAGACGGTGCCCGCCCCGGCTGCCGCCAAGGTCACCAAGCCCAAGGCTGCCACCGCCAAGAGCTGACGCCGTGACACGACGAACCGACTGGGCCGACCACGAGTACACGTCCCCCGGTGCCCCACGGGGGAGGGGCACCGGGGGCGACCCGGGCTCCACCGGGGGCGGCGACGAGGCCTACGGCACGGGCGGCGGCAACCACGGGGGCGACGGCGCGTACGACGACGGTACGCACGGCGGCCCGGGCGGGCGCCGCGGGCACGGATCACCCGGCCGTGGCTCGCGGAAGCCCGGGACGCGCCGTCGGCGTGGCTTCGGCGAGCCGTCCGGTGAGGACGGGGGTTCCTCCTCCTCGTCGAGGGCCGAGCAGGAGGAACCTCCAGCGGACCCGGCTGAGCGGGCGCGGGCGATCTGCCTGCGCCTGCTCACCGGGACCCCGCGCACCCGGAAACAGCTCGCGGACGCCCTGCGCAAGCGGGAGATCCCGGACGACGTCGCCGAGGAGGTGCTGTCGAGGTTCGAGGAGGTCGGGCTGATCAACGACGGCGCGTTCGCCGACGCCTGGGTGGAGTCCCGGCACCACGGGCGGGGACTGGCCCGGCGGGCACTCGCCCAGGAACTGCGCACCAAGGGCGTCGACGCGGCGCTCGTCGACGAGGCCGTCGCCCAGCTCGACTCCGACCAGGAGGAGGAGACGGCCCGCGAACTCGTCGCCCGCAAGCTCCGCGCCACCCGGGGCCTGGACCGCGACAAGCGGATCCGCCGCCTCGCCGGCATGCTCGCCCGCAAGGGGTACTCCGAGGGCATGGCCCTGCGGATCGTCCGGCGCGCGCTGGAGGAGGAGGGCGAGGACACGGAGTTCCTCGCGGACGGGGACTTCTGACGGGGCGGCAGCCTCGAAGGGGGTGGGGTTAACCCCCCGCGAAGACGCCGGACCACCGCAGTGCCCGGGGACCCCCGCGTCCACGACGGTGTACGCCATGATGCTGCGCTACGCCCTCAAGACCGTCCGCGCCCGCAAGGCCGGCTTCCTCGGCGCCTTCCTCGCCCTGCTCTGCGCGGCCGCCCTGATCTCCGCCTGCGGCACCCTCCTGGACACCGGCCTGCGCGGCACGATCCGTACCGAGCGCTACGCGGCGACCCCGGTCGTGGTCTCCGCCGACCAGTACGTCCACCGGACCACCGTCAAGCACAAGAAGGGCAGGACCAAGGTCAAGCACAAGGCGAAACCCATCGCCGAGCGCGCCTGGCTGCCGGCCGGCCTGGAGGCCGGGCTCGCCCGTACGCCCGGCGTCGCCCGGGTGGTGCCCGAACTGACCTTCCTCGCCCAGCCGTCGACCCCGGCCGGCACCGGCGGCCGTACCGCCTACGGGCACGCCTGGGAGTCCGCCGCGCTCACCCCGTACCGGCTCGTCACCGGCACCGCGCCCCAGGCGGCCACCGATCTGGTCGTCGACCGCGACCTCGCCGCACGCGCCCGGCTACGGCCCGGCGACACACTCACCGTGCAGTCGACGCAGGCCCCGCGTGCCTACCGGATCACCGGGATCGCCGCCCCGGCCACGGACGTACGCCACCAGACGGCCCTCTTCTTCTCCGCCGCCGAGGCCCGCAGGCTGGCCGCGCACCCCGGGCAGGTCACCGCGTTCGGTGTGCTGCCGGCGCACGGTACCGACCCGGAGCGGCTGAAGCAGGCCCTGGCGCGGACGCTGCGCGGCACCACCGCCCAGGTCTCCACTGGAGACGCCCGTGGTCCTGTCGAGTTCCTGGACGCGGCCGCCGCCCGGGTCCGGCTGGTCAGCATGGGCGGCGCCATGGGAGGGACCTCGCTGCTCGTGGCGGTCCTGGTGGTCGTCGGCACCTTCGCGCTCACCGTCCAGCAGCGCCACCGCGAACTCGCCCTGCTGCGCGCCATCGCCGCCACACCGGGACAGATCCGCCGCCTGCTCGGCCGCGAGGCCCTGATCATCGGCGCCGTCGCCGGCACGCTCGGCGCACTCCTCGGCCTGCCGCTGGGCGCTTGGCTGCACACCAGGTTCGTCGCGCTCGGCGCCGTACCCGCCGCGCTTCAGCACACCACCGGTGTCGTCCCGCCCTTCGCCGCGCTCGCCGCGACCCTGGCAGGTGCCTGGACGGCCGCCCGTATCGCCTCCCGCCGCATCACCCGGATCCGACCGACCGAGGCGCTGGCCGAGTCCCGCGTCGAGCCGGCCCGGCCAGCCCGGGGCAGGATCGCCGCCGGTCTGCTGCTGCTCGCCGGTGGGGTCGTCCTCGTCGTGCTGCTCACCTCCCTGCGTACCGAACCCGCCTCGACCCCTGTCACCTTCCTCGCCGTCGTGGTCCTCGCCACCTCCGTCGCGCTCCTCGGCCCGCTGCTGGTCAGGGCGGCCGCGCTGCTGCTCGCCGGTCCGCTGCGGCTCACCGGGCACGGCGGCCGGCTCGCCACCGCCAACCTGCGTGGCAACGCCGCCCGGATGGCCTCTGTCGTCACCCCTCTCACCCTGCTCATCGGCATGACCTGCACCGTGCTGTTCGTCCAGTCCACCCTCGGCGACGCCGCCCGCGCCCAGGCCCGCGCCGGGGTCACCGCCGACTGGGTCGTGGCCGCCCGGGGACCGGGCGTACCGGCCGAAGCGGCCCGGCGGTTGCGGACGGACCACGACGCCGTCACCGAAGTGGTCCGCACCACCGTCCGTATCGGACTCGACAAGTACCCGGCCCAGGGCGTCACCCCCGAGGGCCTCACCCGCACCTGGGACCCCGAGGTCACCGCCGGCTCCCTCGACCGGCTCACCGACCGCACCGTCGCCGTCAGCGAACTCGCCGCCGGTCAGCACCACCTGAGGCCCGGCAGCACCCTGGCCCTCACCCTCGGGGACGGCACGCCCGCCACGCTCACCGTCGCCGCCGTCTACGCCCGGGGTCTCGGCTTCGGCGACCTCACCTTCGCCCATGACCTCGTCTCGCACCACGTGGACAACCCGCTCGCCTCCTCCGTCCTCGTCAGCACCGCCCGTACACAAGCACAACTCGCGACTACCCTCCGTGAGTTCCCGGGGCTCCGGATTCTCTCGCCGGCCGCCGCCGACTCCCTCCAGGCCGACCGGCAGCAGGACAACGCCGAGGTCAACTACCTGGCCATGGGGCTGGTCCTGGCCTTCACCGCCATCGCCGTCGTCAACACGCTCGCCATGTCGGTCGCCGACCGTGTGAGGGAGTTCGCGCTGCTCAGGCTGGCCGGGGCCACCCGTCGCCAGGTGCTGCGGATGCTGCGCACCGAGGTGCTGTCCGTCCTGACGCTCGCCACGGCGCTCGGCAGCGGCATCACGTTGGCCGTACTGACCGCGTTCAGCATCGGCATGACGGGCCGGGCCGCGCCGACGGTCACGCCGTTGCTGTACGTGACCGTCGTGGCGACCGCCGCGCTGCTCGCGCTGGTGGCCGCGGCACTTCCCGGACGGGTGGCGCTGCGGGTGCTGGCGGTGACGGCAGCGACGGCGAGGGACTAGGTGCCCCGTCTCCGAAGGACAGGACCGGACCCCGGCCTCCAAAAGGACAGGGGCCAGACCCCGGCTTCCGAAAGGACAAGGGCCGGACCCCGGCTTCCGAAAGGACAGGGCCCCGGATGGCTGCGGCGTGTGCACTCTTAGCGTGCGCGCGCGGGCGGGTTCGTTCTGTTTGGGGTGGCGGTAGCTTCGCCCGGTCCCGCCACTCGCCGGGATCCCCGTGCGTCGGCAACTCCCCTGAGGAGTCGGCGAGTTCGTGCGCCCGAAAGGCGGCCCCCCATGCCCGGAACTGCTCGTACCCGAAGAGCCCTGGTCGCCTTCGGACTCGTGGCCGGGCTGGGGCTGGGCGGCTGTGCGTTCGACTCGACCGAGACGAGCGGTGACGACGGCCCGCTGGTGATCGGCTTCGTGAACGGCGGGTCCACCCAGTTCCACACCTGCCTGCAGCGGGCCGTGGTGAAGACGGCCAGGGACAACTTCGCCAGGATCATCACGGCCGACTCGCATCAGGACGCGGCACAGGAACTGTCCAACATCGAGGACATGATCGCGCGCAAGGTGGGCGTGATCATCATCCAGACGGTCAGTACCGACGCCCTGGGGAAGGACATCGCGAAGGCCCGGAGCGCACACATCCCCGTCTTCCTGACCTCGGTCGACGCCGATCCCTCCGACATCCTCGGGGCGGTCGTCGTGGATCTGAAGGAGGTGGGGAGGCTGGACGCGGAATGGGTCGCCGACGCCGCGGGCGGACGCCAGGTGCGGGTCGGAGTGGTCGCCGGGGCGCCCGGTGCCGCCTCCGACCTGCTCGTCGGCGGCTTCACCGAGGCGCTGCCCGCCAATGCGAAGGTGGTCGCCGACCAGCCGGGCATGTTCGACGCGGCCAAGGCGAAGAGTGTCGCCGCGAGCATGATCAAGGCCCATCCCGACCTGGACTACGCGTTCGTCGCCAACGAGGAGATGGCCTTCGGCGTGCGCAAGGCGTTCGACGCGGCCGGAGGCACGGGGGTGAAGATCGTCAGCGTCAACGGCACGGACGAGGGGCTGGCGGCCCTCAAGGACGGACGGTTCGCCGCCACGGTCTCCAACTCGGCCGCCGACATGGGCCAGTTGGCGGTGGAGAACACGATCGCCCTGCTGCGTGACGAGAAGACGGACAAGATCGCCAAGGCGCGGATCAGACTGGTCACCAAGGACGACGCGGACATCGCCCCGGTGTACTGCCCCACGGACGACTAGGACGTGACCGGCAGCCCCGCTGCCTTCCATGCCTGGAAGCCGCCGATCAGGTCCGTCGCGCGGTGCAGGCCCAGCTGGTGCAGGGAGGCGGCGGCCAGGCTGGAGGCGTAGCCCTCGTTGCAGATCACGACGACCTGGATGCCGTGGCCGGTGGCCTCCGGGGTCTTGTGGCTGCCCTGGGGATCCAGCCGCCACTCCAGCTCGTTGCGCTCTATGACGAGGGCGCCGGGTATCACCCCGTCCCGCTCGCGCAGCGCCGCGTACCGGATGTCCACGAGCAGGGCATCGCCGGTGCGCGCCGCGTCGTACGCCTCCTGCGCCTCGATGCGCCGGTAGCCCGCGCGTACCCGCTCCAGCAGCTCGTCGATGCCCACCGGGGGCGGCTCCACCGGTTCCGTGCCGCTCACTGCCAGTCCTCCGGGCGCTCGACCTGCTCCAGGCGCAGCACCGGGCCGCTGCGGCTGTAGCGGCGGATCCGGGGCAGCGGGGGGTAGTAGGCGTGGACGGAGACCGCGTGGTGCTCGGTGGACTCGTTGAGCACCTCGTGGACGTGGTGGCGGCCGAAGGCGCGGCCCTTGCCCGTCGGCAGCCGGCGTTCGCGGTCGACGTCCTCGGAGAGTTCCAGGGTCTTCCAGCCGTCGGTGGGCAGCCGCGCTGCCAGCGAGTTCTCCTTGAGCTCGCCGGACGCGGTGAGGAAGGCGCCGACCGACTCGGCGTGGTCGTGCCAGCCGGTGCCGGAGCCGGGCGGCCAGCCGATCAGCCAGGCCTCGCTGCCGGCGGGGCCGTCGAGCCGCACCCAGGTGCGGCCCTCGGGGTCGAGCGGGAGCGAGGCGATCAGCTCGGCGTCGGCGGCCGTACGCCGGACGAAGTCGAGGAGGTCCGCCTGGGTGGGCGCGGCGCCGGGCGCAGCGGAGGTGGAGGGAACGGAGGAAGCAGAGAGGGAGGCAGACACGTGCACCGATCCTGACGAGGGTTCGCAGAAGCGGGCGCAGACGGCGCCCGGAGAGGAGAGAAGTGCGAAATCAGCAGGACGGAAGACACACGCAGCCCGCATAGCGGACCAGGTCCACATGGACCTTCCGCCACAGGCGCACAGTCGTGTCGTTCACGATCCGGAGTACACCATGCTGGTGCGGGCCGGTCAACTCACCGTCAGAATGTGGACCACGGGTGGCCCCGGTCACCGCGCGGGGTAACCGGCCTCCGCCCCGGCCTCCGCCTTCTGCTCCGACTCCTCGGCCTCCTCGGTCCGGCCGGTCTTCTCCTGGTCCTTGCCGCCCAGTGTCGCCTCGGCCGCCGCGTACAGATCGGCGGGGCGGACCCCGTTCAGGGCGGTGACCAGATGGCCGTCGGGGCGCACGAGCAGCACGGTGTGCGCCGGTGCGCCGGGGTAGGCCTCGGCGACCAGCAGCTCGGCATGGTGGGGCAGCGCGGTCACGGCCGCCGCGAGCCGGGGCATGATCCCGGCGGAGACCCAGTGCTTGCGGTCCCACACCCCCGTACCGGGCGCGACGAGGACGACGAGCAGCGCGCCGCGGCCCAGCCGTGAGCGCAGCTGTACGAAGGTGCCGTCCTCCGCGGTGACCCGGACATCGGTGACCGGGGTGCCCGGCGGGGTGTCGACCGGGATCTCGTGCTCCAGGTGCCGGGGTGCGAGGGGCGAGTCGGCGTACGCCCCCGGCGCGCCGAGCGGGCCGTGCCCCAAGTGACCGTCCGTGAGGAGCGCGTCGTGCCCCCGGGACGTGCCGGGGACGAACCCGCGCAGCCCGCCACCGCCGCGCAGCACCGGCAGTACCTGGTCGGCGGCGCGCAGCCGGGCGGCGACCGCCGCGCGCCGCTCGGTCTGGTAGCTGTCGAGCAGCGCCTCGTGCGGGCCGTGGTGCCAGGCCGGGGCCAGCTTCCAGGCGAGGTTGTCGACGTCCCGCAGCCCCTCGTCGAGGCCGTGCGTCCCGAGCGCGCCGAGCAGGTGGGCGGCGTCCCCGGCAACGAACACCCGGCCCACCCGCCACCTGCGGGCGAGACGGTGGTGCACGGTGTGGACTCCGGTGTCGAGCAGGTCGTACGGCGGGGTGGTGCCGCCGGTCCAGCCCGCGAGGGTCTCGCGGATCCGGGTCACGAGCAGCTCGGGCGTGACCAGGTCCTTGCCGGGCGGGAGCAGCCAGTCCAGGCGCCACACGCCGTCCGGGAGGGGGCGGGCGGTCACCTCCCCGGCCGAGGGCCCGGACATCCGCCACGGCGGTGTCCGATGGAGCAACGCCTGACCGGGCCACGGAAGTTCCGTGCGCAGCGCGGCGACCGCGTGCCGTTCCACCGCCGTACGGCCAGGGAACCGGATGTCCAGGAGCTTGCGTACGGTCGAGCGGGGGCCGTCGCAGCCCACCAGGTAGCTGCCGCGCCACCAGGTGCCCCTGGGGCCGCGGGTGTGCGCGGTGACCCCGGAGCGCTCCTGTTCGACGGTGTCCAGACGGCTGTCGGTGACGACCCTGACCAGCGGTTCGTCGGCGATCGCGGCGCGCAGGGCGTCGGTCAGCACATGCTGCTCGATGTGCAGCGGGGACGGCTCGCCGGCATCGTCGAAGACCACCTCGCGCATCACCTGCCGGCGCCGCATCGACCGCCAGCCGGTCCAGCGCAGGCCCAGGTCGTCCAGGGGCGCGCCGCTCAGCCTCGTCACCAGGGCCGCGGTGTCCTCGCGGAGCACCACCGTGCGCGCCGGGCGCGGCTCGTCCTTGCCCGGGCCCTCGTCCAGGACGACGGACGGCACCTCCTGGCGGGCCAGCGCCAGGGCGAGCGTGAGCCCGACGGGCCCCGCTCCGACGATGATCACCGGGTCCACGGCGCGGCGCCCCCTGCCCGTACGCAAGTCCCGACGGACATGGATGAACAAGTGGTTGGAGCAGGGTGCACGATCACAGAACGTATGCAACAGACTGGGCGCCACCCGGTCAAGCGGCGCACCCGGGGACACGTCAGCATGGCGGGCGCGCGGAGCCCGTCAGGCCGCTGGAAACGCGGCGGAGGCGGCGACCGTGCGGCCGCCGCCTCCCTGCCCGGTGCGCGGGTTGACTCCGGGTCAGGCGGAGGCTCCCGAGCCGTAGGCGCCGGCCACCTCGGCCGCGTTCAGGTCCTGGACGTCCTCGGCGCCGAGGACCGCGCCCGTACCCCGCTTGCTGCGCCGCAGCCGGCGCTCCAGCCAGGAGGCGAACGTGGTGAGCGCGAGGTTGAGCACGATGAAGATCACCGCGACGACGACGAAGCTGGGGATGACGTTGGCGTAGTTGGCGGCGAGTGTGCCGCGCGCCGTGAGCAGTTCCGTGAACTGCAGCATCACACCGCCCAGCGCGGTGTCCTTCACCACCACCACGAGCTGGCTGACGATGGCCGGCAGCATCACGGTGACCGCCTGCGGCAGCAGGATGCCCGTCATCGTCTGCCCCTTGCGCAGCCCGATGGCGTACGCCGCCTCCGTCTGCCCCTTGGGAAGCGCGAGGACGCCGGCCCGTACGACCTCGGCGAGCACCGAGGCGTTGTAGAGCACCAGGCCGGTGACGACCGCGTACAGCGGCCGTTCGTCGCTGCCGACGTCGGTGGAGCGGACGTAGAACTCCTGGGCGAACAGCATCAGCAGCAGGACCGGGATCGAGCGGAAGAACTCCACGATCCAGGCCGCCGGGATCCGCACCCAGGCGTGGTCGGACATGCGGGCTATCCCGAAGACCGCGCCCAGCGGAAGGGCGATCACCATGGCGAGCGCGGCCGCCTTGAGGGTGTTGCCGAGGCCCGGCAGCAGATACGTGGTCCACGCCTCGGAAGTGGTGAACGGCTGCCACAGGTCCCACTTCAGCTGGCCCTTGTCGTCCAGCTTCCGCCAGACCCACCAGGCCAGCAGGGCGAGCAGCAGCACGAAGACGACGGAGAGGACCACATTGCGCCGTCTGGCGCGGGGCCCGGGGGCGTCGTACAGGACGGAGCTCATCGCTTCACCGCCAGGCGCTTGGCGAGTCGGCCGAGGAACAGGCCGGTCGGGAGGGTCAGGACCACGAAGCCGAAGGCGAAGACCGCGCCGATGGACAGCGTCTGGGCCTCGTTCTCGATCATCGTCTTCATCAGGGCGGCGGCCTCGGCCACGCTGATCGCGGCCGCCACGGTGGTGTTCTTGGTCAGCGCGATCAGGACGTTGGCCAGCGGGCCGATCACCGCGCGGAAGGCCTGCGGCAGCACGATCAGCCGGAGGGTCTGCGAGAAGTTCAGCCCGATCGCGCGGGCCGCCTCGGCCTGTCCGACGGGCACGGTGTTGATGCCGGAGCGGATCGCCTCGCAGACGAAGGCCGCGGTGTAGGCGGTCAGGCCGAGTACCGCGAGGCGGAAGCCCTGCACCTTGAAGTCGGAGGCACCGAGCGTCACCCCGAAGATGTCGGCGAGGCCGAGCGAGGTGAAGATGATGATGACCGTCAGGGGGATGTTCCGGACGATGTTGACGTAGGCGGTGCCGAACCCGCGCATCAGCGGGACCGGGCTGACCCGCATCGCGGCCAGCAGGGTGCCCCAGACCAGGGAGCCGACGGCGGAGAGGACGGTCAGCTTCACCGTCGTCCAGAACGCCCCTAGGACGTCGTAGCCTTGAAGAAAGTCGAACACGATCTCCCGCGCTTCCGGGTGTGTGGCGTACGTGGAGGGCAGGGCGCGCCGCCGCCGGGGAAGCGGTGGCGGACGGCGCGTCCGAGTGGGTCCCCTGGAGAACCGCGCCTTACTTGACGATCACGCCGACCTTCGGGGCGGGCTCGTTCTTGTAGTCCGCCGGGCCGAAGTTCTTGTCGACGGCCTTCTGCCAGGACCCGTCGCCGACCATCTTCTCCAGCGCCTTGTTGATCTTGTCGATGGTCGCGGTGTCGCCCTTCTTGACGCCGATGCCGTAGTTCTCGTTGCTCAGCTTCAGGCCGGCGAGCTTGAACTGGCCCTTGTACTTGTCCTGTGCGGCGAAGCCCGCGAGGATCGAGTCGTCCGTGGTCACCGCGTCGACGGAGCCGCTCTGCAGGCCGGCGATGCACTCCGAGTAGGTGCTGACCTCCTTGAGGTTGGCCTTCGGGGCGATCGTCTGCTGGATGTTCTGCGCCGAGGTCGAACCCGTCACGGAACACAGCTTCTTGCCGTTGAGGTCCGCGCCCTTGGCGATCGTCGAGTCCTTCTTGACCAGCAGGTCCTGGTGGGCCAGCAGGTACGGGCCGGCGAAGTCCACCTTCGCCTTGCGCTCGTCGGTGATCGAGTAGGTGGCCGCGATGAACTTCACGTCACCGCGCGCGAGGGCGCTCTCCCGGTCGGCGCTCTTGGTCTGCACGAACTCGATCTGGCTCGGCGTGTAACCGAGCTGCCCGGCGACATAGGTGGCCACGTCCACGTCGAAGCCCGAGAAGGAACCGTCGGGCTCCTGGAGGCCGAGACCGGGCTGGTCGTACTTGATGCCGACCTTGATCTTGCCGCCGCCCGAGGAACCGCTGTCGTCCTTGTCGCCGCTGCCGCACGCCGTGGCGGACAGGGCGAGCGCGAGCACGGCGGCAGAGGCGGCGGTGACCTTGCGGAGCTGCATGATGAACATCCCTCGTTGTGGTGAAGACGTCTGTGAAGGCGCCCGGGAAAAGCAAGCGGGTTCTGCCGCGCTCAGTGGTGCAGGATCTTCGACAGGAAGTCCTTGGCCCGGTCGCTGCTCGGATTGCTGAAGAACTGGTCCGGCGTGGCCTGTTCGACGATCCGGCCGTCGGCCATGAAGACCACCCGGTTCGCGGCCGACCGCGCGAAGCCCATCTCGTGGGTGACGACGATCATCGTCATGCCGTCCCGGGCCAGCTGCTGCATGACCTCCAGGACCTCGTTGATCATCTCCGGGTCGAGGGCCGAGGTCGGCTCGTCGAAGAGCATGACCTTCGGGTCCATCGCCAGCGCCCGGGCGATGGCCACGCGCTGCTGCTGGCCGCCGGAGAGCTGCGCGGGGTACTTGTCGGCCTGGGTGCCCACACCGACCCGGTCGAGCAGGGCGCGGGCCTTCTCCTCGGCCTGCTTCCGGTCCGCCTTGCGGACCTTGACCTGCCCGAGCAT
Source organism: Streptomyces sp. NPDC054770 (assembly GCF_053611985.1). Taxonomy (NCBI): domain Bacteria; kingdom Bacillati; phylum Actinomycetota; class Actinomycetes; order Kitasatosporales; family Streptomycetaceae; genus Streptomyces; species Streptomyces sp. NPDC054770. Next base: position 76,567 of record NZ_JBSHBL010000027.1, on the reverse strand, counting down.
CACGTTCTCGAGCACGGTCTTGTGGGCGAAGAGATTGAAGGACTGGAAGACCATGCCGACGTCGGCGCGCAGCCGGGCCAGCTCCTTGCCCTCCTGGGGCAGCGGCCTGCCGTCGATGGTGATCGTGCCGGAGTCGATGGTCTCCAGGCGGTTGATGGTGCGGCACAGAGTGGACTTGCCGGACCCGGAGGGCCCGATCACCACGACGACCTCACCGCGGGCGATCGTCAGGTCGATGTCCTGGAGCACATGCAGGGCGCCGAAGTGCTTGTTGACGCTCTTCAGGGTGACCAGTTCGCCGGTCGCGGCCACGTCTTGCTTGGTCACCGATACTTCGGTCATCGCTTTCGGGCTCCGTCCTCCTCGGTTTCGGAGGAATGTAGTTTTCGCCGATGACCAGCGTCATTACATCTGAGGGAGATCTGAGCATCACGATCCGATAGCAATCGGGCACGTGTTGTAGCAGCATGGGCGGTTCGCGTATCGGCCGCGTAACGGAACCCGCGCGCCGCCGGAACCCACTTGACGCCGTCGGCGTCCATCAGCGTGACTGCCCTGTGCACGCGCGCGTGCGCGCGTTTTCTACAATGCGCGGGTTTTCCAGAGACAAGCCGACGACGAACCACGACCGTACGACCGCTGAACCGGAGGGGGCCGGAATGAGACTGCTGCTCGTCGAGGATGACAACCACGTCGCCGCCGCACTCTCCGCGGTGCTGGCCCGGCACGGGTTCTCCGTCACCCACGCCCGCAGCGGCGAGGAGGCTCTCAAGGCCCTCGTCCCCGACAGCGACGGCTACGACGTCGTCCTTCTCGACCTCGGCCTGCCCGACCAGGACGGCTACGAGGTCTGCGGCAAGATCCGCAAACGCACCAGCACCCCGGTGATCATGGTGACGGCCCGCTCCGACGTCCGCTCCCGCATCCACGGCCTCAACCTCGGCGCCGACGACTACGTGGTGAAGCCGTACGACACCGGGGAACTGCTCGCCCGGATCCACGCCGTCAGCCGGCGCACCCACCACGAGGACGGCTCGGGCGACGGCGACAGCGCGCTGCTGCTCGGCGCCGTCCGGATCGAACTGCCCACCCGCCAGGTCAGCGTGGACGGCAAGGCCGTCCAGCTCACCCGCAAGGAGTTCGACCTGCTGGCGCTGCTCGCCCAGCGGCCCGGCGTGGTCTTCCGCCGGGAGCAGATCATCAGCGAGGTCTGGCGCACCAGTTGGGAGGGGACCGGCCGCACCCTGGAGGTGCATGTCGCGTCCCTGCGCGCCAAGCTGCGCATGCCCGCGCTGATCGAGACCGTACGCGGCGTGGGCTACCGGCTCGTCGCCCCTGCCGGGTAGCGGGGACGGGTGCGCACACGTCTCCTTCCGCTGCTCATCGTCCTGCTGGCGGCCGTCCTGCTCGCGCTCGGCGTTCCGCTCGCCGTCAGCACGGCCGCCGCGCAGCAGCAGAAGGTCGTCGTCGACCGTATCGACGACACCGCGCGGTTCGCGGCCCTCGCCCAGTTCGTGACCGACACGCCCACCACCGCGCGCCCCATGAGCACGGACGACCGCCTGGAGACCCTCCGCCGCGAACTGGCCAGCTACTACGGCGTCTACGGCATCCGCGCGGGCGTCTTCTACCGGAACGCCTCCTCCATGGCCAACGCGCCCGACGACTGGGTGCTCCCGGCCACCGGCGAGGTCCGGGAGGCCTTCGGCGAGGCCCTGCTCAGCCGCCGCAGCCACGACCCCGCGCAGGTGTGGCCCTGGCAGCGCAGCCGGCTCGTCGTGGCCTCGCCGGTGATCCGGGACGGGGACGTGGTCGCCGTGGTGGTCACCGACTCGCCCACCGGCCCGATGCGTTCGCGCACCCTGCGCGACTGGCTGGTCATCGGCGCCGGCGAGGTCGCGGCGATGCTGCTCGCCGTCGGCGCGGCGCTGCGGCTGACCGGGTGGGTGCTGCGGCCGGTACGGGTGCTCGACGCCACCACGCACGCGATCGCCAGCGGCCGGCTCAAGTCCCGGGTGGCGGCGGCCGGCGGTCCGCCGGAACTCAGACGGCTGGCCCGGGCGTTCAACGAGATGGCGGACAACGTCGAGGACGTGCTGGAGCAGCAGCGGGCCTTCGTCGCCGACGCCTCCCACCAGCTGCGCAACCCCCTCTCCGCACTGCTGCTGCGCATCGAACTGCTCGCGCTCGAACTCCCCGAGGGCAACGAGGAGATCGCCTCGGTCCGCACCGAGGGCAAGCGGCTCGCGCAGGTGCTGGACGACCTGCTCGACCTGGCGCTGGCCGAGCACGCCGACGCGGACCTGATGCTGACCGACATCGGGCGGCTGGCGGAGGAGCGGATCGCCGCGTGGGCGCCGGCCGCCGCGGCGAAGGGGGTCCGGCTGACCGGGGTGTGCACGCCGACCACCGGGTGGGCCGACCCGGTCACGCTGTCCAGCGCGCTGGACGCGGTGATCGACAACGCGGTGAAGTTCACGCCGGAGGGGGGTGCGGTGGAGGTGACCGTGAGCGCCGACGGTGACGTGTCGACGGTCGTGGTGACCGACACCGGGCCGGGGCTGACGGACGAGGAACTCGCGCGCGTGGGGGACCGGTTCTGGCGCAGCGGACGGCATCAGAACGTGAAGGGGTCGGGGCTGGGGCTGTCGATCACGCGGGCGTTGCTGGCGACGGGCGGGGGTTCGCTGTCGTGCGAGCACGGTGAGCCGCGGGGGTTGCGGGTGACGGTTTCGGTGCCGCGGAGCGGGTGAGGGAGGGAGGGGTGGGTGGGTGCGGTGGTGGATCGGGTGCGGGCCGGTGGGGGCTTGTCGCGCCCACGCGGCGGAGCCGCACGGTGATACCGCCCCGCGCCCCTTTCGGGGCGCTTCCGCTGAGGCTGCTCAAAAGGCTCCGCCTGCTACGGGTCGTTCCCCTCAACCTTCCTTCAGGGCTTGACCGAGCGGTAGTACCGCCTGGCCCCCTCCTGCAGCGGCAGCGGGTCTGTGTAGATCGCTGTGCGCAGGTCCACCAGTTGGGCCGAGTGGACGTGGTTGCCGATGTCGTCGCGGCTCTTGATGACCGTGCGGGTCACCCATTCGGTGAGGCGTGGGTCGACGTCCTTGCGGGTCATGAGGACGTTGGACACCGCGATCGTGGGCACCGTCATGCCCTGCTGGACGGACGGGTAGGCCGACTCCGGCATGTTGGTCGCCCGGTAGTAGAGCGCGGCCTCGCCCTCGGTGTGCAGCCTGGTGACGAGGTTCCCGCCGATCGGCACGAACGTGAAGCTGAACTTCTTCGCGAGGTCCAGCAGTCCCTTCGTCGGCAGCCCGCCCGACCAGAAGAACGCGTCGATCTTGCCCCGCCGCAGCTGGTCCGGGCCGGTGTCTATGCCCTCGGACACCGGTGTGATGTCCTTCACCGGGTCCACCCCGGCGGCCTTGAGCACCCGGTTGGCGATCAGCCGCACCCCCGAGTCGGGCAGCCCGACCGCCACACGCTTGTGCCGCAGCTGCGCGACGCTGGTGACGGCCGAGTCCCGGGGCACGACGAGCTGGACGTAGTCGTCGTAGAGGCGTGCCACCCCGCGCAGTTGTCCGGCACCCTGCCCGTCGTTCAGTTCGTACGTCTCCACCGCGTCGGCCGCCGCGATGGTGAAGTCGGCCCGGCCGGTCGCCACCCGCTGCACGTTCTCGTACGACCCGTTGCTCTGCACCAGCTTCACCTTCAGCCCCGGCATGTCCTTGCCCAGCTCGGTGCGCAGCCGTTCGCCGTACTCCTGGTAGACGCCGCGCAGCGTCCCGGTGCTGAAGGTGATCGTCCCGGTCGGCGGCTTCTCGCCCAGCGGCAGCAGCCACCACAGCAGCAGGCCGGACGCGACGAAGCAGGCGGCCGCGCCCTGGAGCGCGCGGCGCCTGCCGATACCGGGAAAGAGCTTGGGCATGCGCGCGATCCTGCCAGCAGGCCACGGTCCTGACCAGGGCCGGGGGCCCGGCGGCGGACCCGGACTGTCAGTGGCGGCCGCTACAGTCGTTCGCATGACCAGTTCCGTCCCCGGTGCCCCGACCGGCACCTCGCCCGCCCGCCTCGTCCGGGAGTTCCACCAGGCCTTCGGCCTGGACGCCCGCACCACGCCGACCGAGGTCTCCCCCGAACTGGCCGCGCACCGGGGGGAGCTGCTCGCCGAGGAGGCCGCGGAGGTCGCCGAGGTCGCGGTCGACGGGCCCCTCGACCGGCTCGCGCACGAGCTGGCGGACGTGGTCTACGTGGCATACGGCACCGCGCTGGTGCACGGGATCGACCTGGACGCGGTGCTCGCCGAGATCCACCGGTCCAACATGAGCAAGCTGGGGCCCGACGGGCAGGTGGCCCGCCGGGCCGACGGCAAGGTGCTCAAGGGCGAGCACTACCGGGCGCCGGACGTCTCGGCGGTGCTGCGCGGCCAGGGCTGGATACCGGGCGGCACCGCCTGACCCGGGGGCAGAGGGTGCCGCCCGCCGCCGCCCGTCAGCCCTGCTGCTGCGCCGCCGCCCGGCGCTGCCGCTTGCCGAGGGGCGCCTGGGAGAGGTCCTCCGCGCTGGACCTGAGGTTCTTGTAGCCGTAGCCGCGCTCGGTCAGCCACGCCCTGGCCGCCTCCTCGGCGCGCTCGGTCGCCTCCAGGATGTCCTCCTCTTCCTCCCCGGTGTCCTGGAAGCGGAAGGTGAAGGCCGGGCGGGCGGCGATGTCGTAGCTGAGGTGGCCCTCGGGCGTGAAGGCCGCGCGCAGCACGTCGTGCTCGGCGGCCCGGGAGAGCAGTTCGGCGCGTTGTCCGGCGCTGAGGCCGTCGAAGACGCCGCGGACGGTGACGCGGAAGGTGCGGGTGGTCATGGCGCGACCCTAGGCAGGACGGGGCGCACCGCTCCACCGCATTTCCGGCGCTCCACCGGACACCCGCTAGCCGCCGACCTGGCCGAGCCGCAGGTTCCAGCGCCCGGGTCCGCCCGTGATCTCCGTCGCCGACAGCGACGGCACGTCCACCCGCCAGAACGCGGCCTCGGGCGCCCCGAGCACATGCAGCACCATGGCCCGCACCACCTCCGGCTCCACCACGGCGACCGTCCTGCCGATGGTCAGGCCCGTCCGGTCCAGCCACCCGGTGACCCGCGCGCACAACTCCCGTACCGACTCGCCGCCGTGCGGTGCGGCGCCCGCGTCGGTCAGCCACTGGAGCAGCGCGTCGGGTTCGGCGGTGCCGACCTCCTCCAGCGTCCGGCCCCGCCAACGTCCCGCGTCCAGGCCCGACAGCTCGGGCTCCGCCGAGGCGTCCAGGCCCAGCGCGGCCGCCGTCTCCCGGCAGCGCACGCTGGGGGAGTGGACCTCCGCGCCCGCGGCCGGCAGGGACAGCGTCACCGCCCCGGGCTTCTCGATCGAGTCACCGTCGTCGAAGCGGGCCCGCCGCAACGAGGGGGTCATGGCCGGGGCTATGAGGATGACTCGGCAGGTCACGGGGCGGTTCCTCCATGGTCGTCCGTCGCATGCCGGCGGCAGCGGTGGGGGCGGATGCCGGCCGCGCACGACAGTACGCCGTCCGGCACCCGCACCAGGACCCGGTTACAGCTCCGCGCGCACCGCCTGGGCCGCCGCGACCAGGTTCTCCAGGGCGGCCCGGACCTCCGGCCAGCCGCGGGTCTTCAGTCCGCAGTCGGGGTTGACCCAGAGCCGCTCGGCCGGGATGGCCCGCAGACCGGTCCGCACCAGGTCGGCGGCCTCCTCGGCGCTCGGCACCCGGGGCGAGTGGATGTCGTAGACCCCGGGGCCGGCCTCGCGCGGATAGCCGTGCGCGGCGAGTTCGCGGGCGACCTGCATGTGCGAGCGGGCCGCCTCCAGGCTGATGACGTCCGCGTCGAGGTCGTCGATGGCCCGGACGATGTCGCCGAACTCGGCGTAGCACATGTGCGTGTGGATCTGGGTGTCCGGACGGACTCCGGCGGTGGTGAGCCGGAACGCCTCGGTCGCCCAGGCCAGGTAGCCGGCCCGGTCGGCGGCCCGCAGCGGGAGGGTCTCGCGTAGTGCGGGTTCGTCGACCTGGATGACCGAAGTGCCTTCCGCCTCCAGGTCGTTCACCTCGTCGCGCAGGGCGAGGGCGACCTGGCGGGCGGTGTCGCCGAGCGGCTGGTCGTCACGGACGAACGACCAGGCCAGCATGGTCACCGGCCCGGTGAGCATGCCCTTGACCGGGCGGTCGGTGAGGGACTGGGCGTACGACGTCCAGCGGACCGTCATCGGCTCGGGACGGGAGACGTCACCGGCCAGGACCGGCGGGCGCACGTACCGGGTGCCGTACGACTGGACCCAGCCGTGCCGGGTGGCCAGGTATCCCGTCAGCTGTTCGGCGAAGTACTGGACCATGTCGTTGCGTTCGGGTTCGCCGTGCACCAGGACGTCCAGGCCGGTCTTCTCCTGGAAGGCGACCACCTCCTGGATCTCGGCCCGCACCCGCTCCTCGTAACCGGCCGTGTCGATCCGGCCCGCCCGCAGGTCCGCCCGCGCGGTGCGCAGTTCGTCGGTCTGCGGGAACGAGCCGATGGTCGTCGTCGGCAGCAACGGCAACCGGAGATGGGCGCGTTGGGCGGCGGCACGCTGCCGGTACGGAGAGGAGCGGCGGGCGTCGAAAGCGGTCACGGCGGCCGCACGGGCCCGGACGCCGGGGGCGTGGGTGATCGGTGAAGCCGCCCGGGAGGCCAGGTCGGCGCGGTTGGCGGCGAGTTCGGCGGCGATGGTGTGGGGGCCCTGGGCGAGGCCCTTGGCGAGGGTGACGATCTCGGCCGTCTTCTGCCTGGCGAAGGCCAGCCAGCGCAGGATCTGCGGTTCGATGTCCCGCTCGGCCGCCGTGTCCAGCGGCACGTGCAGGAGGGAGCAGGAGGCGGCCACGTCGACCCGGTCGGCGAGGCCGAGCAGGGTGCCGAGGGTGCTGAGGGATGCCGACAGGTCGTTGACCCAGATGTTGCGGCCGTCGACGACACCGGCGACCAGCCGCTTGCCGGGCAGCCCGCCGACGGCGGCCAGGGCGTCCAGGTTGGCGGCCGCCGCCCCGGTGAAGTCCAGGGCGAGCCCCTCGACCGGGGCCTTGGCCAGCACGGGCAGGGCCTCGCCGAGCCGGTCGAAGTAGGAGGCGACGAGCAGCTTCGGCCGGTCGGGCCGGGCACCCGGATCCCGATAGGCACGGGCGACGGCGTTCAGCTCGGCCGGGGTGCGGTCCTGGACCAGGGCGGGTTCGTCGAGCTGCACCCACTCGGCGCCGGCCGCCCGCAGGTCGGCGAGCACCTCGGCGTAGACCGGGAGCAGCCGGTCGAGGAGGGTGAGCGGGTCGAAGCCGGCGGGCACCCCGGGCGCCGGCTTGGCGAGCAGCAGGTAGGAGACCGGGCCGACCAGCACCGGCCGGGAGGCGAGCCCGAGGGCCAGCGCCTCCCGCAACTCGCCCACCTGCTTGGCGGAGTTCGCGGCGAAGACGGTGTCCGGGCCCAACTCCGGCACCAGGTAGTGGTAGTTGGTGTCGAACCACTTCGTCATCTCCAGCGGCGCGCTGTCCTGGGTGCCGCGGGCCATGGCGAAGTAGCCGTCCAGGGCGTCGGCGTCGACGGCGGCGCGGTGCCGCGCGGGGACGGCGCCGACCATCACGGTGGTGTCGAGGACATGGTCGTAGTACGAGAAGTCGCCGGTCGGCACCTCGTGGACGCCGGCCCCGGCGAGCTGCCGCCAGGTGGACCGGCGCAGTTCGGCGGCGGTGGCCCGCAGGGCGTCGGCGGTGGACCGGCCCTTCCAGTAGCTCTCGATCGCCTTCTTCAGTTCCCGGGCCGGCCCCTGGCGGGGGTAGCCGTACACGGTGGCCCGGGCTGCCGCGGCTGCGGACTTGGCTGTCACGGAGATCTCCTTCGCGAGACGATTCCCTGAGATCCCGGTGACGGGACGAGAGCGCGAAGGGATGACGGACCGGACGGCGACGGTCGTACCCGACCGCTCCTCCGATGTGCACGCCGACCCGCCCACGAGGTCACCGGGATGTCCGCGCACGAGTGGTTCGCACACGGGCAGTTGGCAGGTCTTCGGACTCGCGGGCACGTCCCGTCGTACAAAGCCGACGAGACTCCTACTGGCCGTCGCTTCCCGGATCCGGTGGACCCAGTGCGTATGACGGCGGTCGTTCCCACTCACCGCTGCGGGGCAGTCCCGGATTCCCACCGGGTTCCCTCTTACGACATCCCATCTGGCGAACAGGACGAACCAGCTGCGGGGTCCACCTTACGACCCACGTGAGGGAAGCGCCCCGAAAGGGGCGCGGGGCGTTGTCGATATGCGGCTCCGCCGCGTGGGCGCGATCAACCACAGACAACCCGCACCCGCCGTCCTCAGAGCCCCCCGTCCCCGTAGGCGAACGTCCACGTCCCCCAACAGGTCACCGACCCGAGCGCAACGCCCGCGACAACCCCAACGCAGCGGTCCGCACCGCAGGCGCCAGCTGAGCCGGCCGAAACCGCCCGCACGGCACGGCCACCGACAGCGCCGCCACCGCCGTCGGCCCGTCGAAAACCGGCGCCGCGATACAGCTGACCCCCTCCGCGGCCTCTTCCTCCTCGTACGCCAGCCCCGCCACCTGCGCCTGCTCCACGGCCGTACGCAGCCGCGCAGGCTCCGTCACCGAACGGGCCGTCAGCCGCGGCAGCGGCCCCGCCAGCACCTCCTCGACCAGCTCGGCGCCCGAGAACGCCAGCAGGGCCTTGCCCACCCCGGTGCAGGTCAGCGGGAGCCGGCCGCCGATCCGGGACGGCAGCCGCAGCGCGTCGTGGCCGTGGATGCGCTCGACGTAGACCACCTCGTGGCCCTCCCGCACCCCGAGGTGCACGGTCTCGTGGGTGGCCTCGAAGAGGTCCTGGAGGAACGGCAGCGCGGCCTCCCGCAGATCGTGCCGGCGCGGCACCAGCGACCCCAGCTCGAAGAGCGCCCCGCCGAGCCGGTAGGTCTCCGCGTCCCGTTCCAGCAGGCCGAGCCGGACCAGCTCGGCGCAGAGCCGGAACACGGTGGTCTTGGGCAGCTTCGACCGCTCGGCCAGTTCCGTGAGGCGGAACGCGCCGCCGTCCGGGCGGAAGCAGTCCAGGACCGCGACCGCCTTGTCGAGCATGTTTCCCTGAGTGCTGTTCCGTGTCACGGAACATATTTTGCCTCGTCTCCCGGCGTCCGCCTATACCTGTCGGCATGAGCTCTGACCTCGTCACCAAGGTGGCCGACGTCCTCGACGAAGCCACCCGCACCGGCACCCCCTGCGCCCCCGTCCGTGCCCTTCTCCCCGAGGGCGACATCGAGACCGCGTACGCCGTGCAGCGGCTGCACGTGGAGCGGGGCGTGGCCGCCGGCCGCCGGCTGGTGGGCCGCAAGATCGGGCTGACCTCGCCCGCCGTGCAGCGGCAGCTCGGGGTCGGACAGCCCGACTTCGGGGCCCTCTTCGCGGACATGGCGGTGAGCGAGGGCGAGCCGGTCGCGGCCGGCCGGCTGCTCCAGCCCAAGGTCGAGGCCGAGGTCGCCCTGGTCCTGGGCGCCGACCTGCCGCACCGCGACCCGACCGTCGCCGACCTGCTGCGGGCCACCGCCTTCGCGCTGCCCGCGCTGGAGATCGTGGACAGCCGGATCGCGGGCTGGGACATCACGATCGTCGACACCGTCGCCGACAACGCCTCCAGCGGCCTGTTCGTCCTCGGCGGCACCCCGGTCCCGCTGGACCGGGTCGACCTGCGGGGCGTCCGGATGACCCTGGGCAAGAACGGCGAGACCGTCTCGCAGGGCACCGGCGCCGACTGCCTGGGCAGCCCGCTCACCGCCGCCCGCTGGCTCGCCGCCACCCTCGCCGGGCTCGGCGACCCGCTGCGGGCCGGCGACATCGTGCTCACCGGCGCGCTCGGCCCGATGGCGGTAGCCGCCGAGGGCGACGAGTTCACCGCACGCATCGAAGGCCTCGGCACGGTCGGGGTCGCCTTCGCCACCGAGGGAACCGAGGGAGCAGCATGACCACGAAGGTCGCCGTCATCGGGTCCGGGAACATCGGCACCGATCTGATGATCAAGATCCTGCGGCTCTCCGAGTCGCTGGAGATCGCCGCCATGGCCGGTATCGACCCGGAGTCGGACGGCCTGGCCCGCGCCCGGCGCCTGAAGGTGGCCACCACCCACGAGGGCGTCGACGGCCTGGTCGGCCTGGACGAGTTCGAGGACGTCTCGCTCGTCTTCGACGCCACCTCCGCGGGCGCCCACCGCCGGCACGACGAGGTGCTGCGCGCCCTCGGCCGTACGGTCGTCGACCTCACCCCGGCCGCGCTCGGTCCGTACGTCGTCCCGCCCGTCAACGGCGACGCCCACCTGGACGCCCCGAACGTCAACATGGTCACCTGCGGCGGCCAGGCCACCATCCCGGTCGTCGCCGCGGTCAACGCCGTGACACCCGTCCACTACGGCGAGATCGTCGCCTCGATCTCCTCCCGCTCGGCCGGTCCCGGCACCCGCGCCAACATCGACGAGTTCACCGAGACCACCTCCGCCGCCATCGCGAAGGTCGGCGGCGCGGCCCGCGGCAAGGCGATCATCGTGCTCAACCCGGCCGAACCGCCCCTGATCATGCGGGACACCGTGCACTGCCTGGTCGGCGAGTGCGACGACGCGGCGGTGACGGCGTCGGTCGAGGAGATGGTCGCCCGGGTCCAGACGTACGTCCCCGGCTACCGGCTCAAGCAGAAGGTGCAGTTCGAGCGGGTGGCCGCCGACGACCCGCTGCGCACCCTCGCCCCCGGCGACGCGGTGAAGGTGTCCGTCTTCCTGGAGGTGGAGGGCGCGGCCCACTACCTGCCCGCCTACGCAGGCAACCTCGACATCATGACCTCGGCCGCGCTGCGCACCGCGGAGCGCATGGCCGCATACCGAGCCCCGGAGGTGGCGTCCCGATGACCGGTACCCGTCTGTACGTCCAGGACGTCACCCTGCGGGACGGCATGCACGCCGTCCGCCACCGCTACACCGTCGACCAGGCCCGCACCATCGCCGCCGCCCTCGACACCGCCGGAGTCCGTGCCATCGAGGTCGCCCACGGCGACGGCCTCTCCGGCTCCAGCATCACCTACGGCATCGGCGCGCACACCGACTGGGAGTGGATCGAGGCGGTCGTGGGCGCCGTGCACCAATCCATCCCCACCACCCTCCTCCTCCCCGGCATCGGCACGCTCCACGACCTCAAGCAGGCCCACTCCCTGGGCATCCGCTCGGTCCGCGTCGCCACCCACTGCACCGAGGCCGACATCTCCGCCCAGCACATCGCCGCCGCCCGCGAACTGGGCATGGACGTGGCCGGGTTCCTGATGATGTCCCACCTCGCCGAACCCGCCGAACTGGCCCGCCAGGCCAAGCTGATGGAGTCCTACGGCGCGCACTGCGTGTACGTCACCGACTCCGGCGGCCGCCTGACCATGGACGGCGTCCGCGACCGCTTCCGCGCCTACCGGGACGTCCTCGACCCGGCCACCGAACTCGGCATCCACGCCCACCACAACCTCGGCCTGGGCGTGGCCAACTCGGTCGTCGCCGTCGAGAACGGCGTCACCCGCGTCGACGCCTCCCTCGCCGGACAGGGCGCCGGGGCCGGGAACTGCCCCCTGGAGGCGTTCATCGCGGTCGCCGACCTGATGGGCTGGGAGCACGGCTGCGAGCTGTTCCCGCTGATGGACGCGGCCGACGACGTGGTACGACCGATGCAGGACCGCGAAGTCCGGGTGGACCGCGAGACGCTCACCCTCGGCTACGCCGGCGTCTACTCCAGCTTCCTGCGGCACGCCGAGGCCGCCGCCCGCCGGCACGGCCTCGACACCCGCGCGATCCTGGTCGAGGTCGGCCGCCGCAAGCTGGTCGGCGGCCAGGAGGACATGATCACCGACATCGCCCTGGACCTCGCCGGGAGCCGCTGACGCCCGATTGTCAGTGGCGGCTGACAGACTCGGCGGCGTGGACACTCAACGCCGAGAACGGGCCGTACGTTTCGTCGAGTCGCACCGGGAAGGCTGCTTCCTGCTCCCCAACGCGTGGGACGCGGGAAGCGCCCGCGTCCTGGAGTCGGCCGGCTTCCCGGCCGTGGCCACCACCAGCGCGGGCATCGCCTTCTCCCTGGGCCGCGCGGACCACGACTACGGCGGCGGCCGGGTCGACCGCGCCACGATGCTGGACCGGATCCGGGAGATCGCCGCCGAGGTACGGATCCCGGTGAGCGCGGACCTGGAGGACGGGTTCGGGGAGTCCCCCGAGACCGTGGCCGAGACGATCACGATGACGCTCGGCGCCGGAGCCGCGGGCGGCAACATCGAGGACTTCACGGGCGACCGCGCCCGGCCGCTGTACGACCCGGAGCTCGCGGTCGACCGGATCCGCGCCGCGCGCGAGACGATCGACGCGGCCGGCGAGCCGTTCGTCCTGGTCGGCCGGACCGACGTGCTGCTGACCGGCGGCCCGCTCGACGAGGCGGTCCGGCGGGCCAACGCGTATCTGGCGGCGGGCGCCGACTGCGCGTTCGTGCCCGGCGCGGCGGACGCGGCCACGATCGGCACGCTGGTGCGCGAGCTGGACGGCCCGCTGAACGTGGTGATGGGCCTGACCGGCGGCGCCCTGTCCCTGGCCGACCTCCGCGAACTCGGCGTGCGCCGGGTCACGGTGGGCGGCAGCATCGCACGGGCGATGTACGCACAGCTGCTGGGTGCGGCGAAGGAGCTGGCGGAGCGCGGGACCTTCTCGTACGCCGAGAACCAGATCTCGCACACGGACCTGAACGAGCTCTTCCGCAGATGACGGGAAGGGCGGGCCGGATCGCTCCGGCCCGCCCCGCAGTGCTGCCGTTACGACAGCTTGATCAGCGAGTAGTCGTCGCAGTAACCGGCCGCCGAACCGGAGTTCTTGTAGCAGTAGACACCGGCGGAGGTGGTGGAGACGCCCGTGGTGAAGAAGACGGGCTGCTGGGCGTAGGACGTGGTCGAGCTCCGCAGATACGTCTCCGTACCGCCGAAGCTCTTCACGCCGACCGCGACCTCCTCACCGGCGGTGGCCACCTTGGCCCAGCCCACCAGCAGATAGGTGCCGCCGGCGGCGAGGCCGCTCACCGTCTGGATGGCACCGCTGGCACTGACCCCGGTCTGGAGCGCGTAGCTGCCGGAGCGGGCGTTGGAGGCGACCACGCCGGACGCCGTACCGGTCGACTGGGCCCAGGGGGTCAGGGCACCGGTCTCGTAGCCGGGGTTGGTGACGGCGTTGGCGGCGGAGGACAGGGGCTCCACCGCGAGGTCGTCGCAGTAGCCCGCGCCGCTGCCACCGGCGTTCTTCCAGCAGTAGACCGTCGCCGTGGTGCTCGACGACCCCGTGGTGAACAGCACGGCCGCCTGGCTGTAGGACGTGGTGGCGATGTTGGTGTACGTCTCGGTCCCGCCGAAGTTCTTCACGCCGATCGCGAGGGTCTCGCCCGCGGTGGCGACCTTGGCCCAGCCGGTCAGCAGGTAGGTGGTGCTGGGGCTGAGGCCGGTCAGGGCCTGGTTGGCGCCGCTGCCGCTCGCGGTCGTGGTGAGCGCGTAGCTTCCGGTGCGGGCGTTGGCCGCGGTGACGGCGGAGGCGTTGCCGCTGGCCTGGGTCCACGGGCTCAGCGCGCCGGTCTCGAAGCCGGCGTTGGAGAGCAGGTTGCCGCCGGTGCCGTTGTAGGCGCCGATGTTGGGGGCGGCCGTCGCGGAGACGGCGTTGCCGAAGGCGTCGTAGCCGCCGTTGGAGCTGATCACCGTGCCGGCCCGGATCACCGGGGAGGACCCGTGCACCTGGTAGGCGTTCTTGCCGGTGTACGAGGACGAGGTGTTGGCGTTGCCCGGGTTGCGGAACTCGGGGTCGGCGGTCACCTTCGCGGCATCGGCGGGCTCACGGGAGGGGTGGTTGCCGTAGAAGAGGTTGTTGGAGTAGGTCGACGTGCCGGTGGTGGTGAAGTAGTTGCCGGAGCCGTAGTTGAAGACGGCGTTGTTCCGGAAGGACAGGGCGCCGCTGATGGACGTGCCGGAGCGGGAGTACAGGATCGGGGTGCTCAGGCCGTCCCGGACGGAGAAGGTGTTGTTGTAGAAGAGCGGGACGGCGGACGAACTGCCGCTCTGGTTGGGGACGCCGCCCACGAAGTGCAGGACTCCGGCGCCGTGGGTCTGGGTGCCGGAGGTGGGGCAGCCGGAGTTGCTGCCGTCGTTCTCGCTGATGTTGTAGCGGACCACCGTGCCGTCGCTGGGCACCGTCGAGGTGGGCTCGTTGGCGATGGTGAAGGGCGGCATCACCAGCAGGAAGCCGCCGAGGTTCTGGTGGCTGTAGTTGTACTGGAACGTGGTGTTGTGGTTGCCCCAGTCCACGTCGAAGCCGGTGCCGTCGGCGCCGTTGACGTGGCAGTAGACCTCGTTGTTCTGGACGACGGTGTTGCTGCTGCCGGACATCCAGATACCGGCGGACGCGCCGTTGCAGTACTGGCCGGACGGCGGGCAGGTGGACTTGGCGCCGCCGTAGCCCGCCTTGTTGCCGTCGATCAGGGCGCCGTCGTTCTTCACGACGAGGATGTCGTCGGCGCCGTCGTAGGTCATCGTGTTGCCCCGGATGACGGTGTTCGTGGTCAGGCCGGTGCCCTGGCCGTCCCCGTCCGGGGTGACCGCGACGGCTATGCGGTCGACGTGGTCGAAGGTGTTGTTCTCGACGACGACGTCGTCCCAGGTCGAGACCGGGGTGGTGTGGTCGGTCTGGACGCCTACGCCCGCGTTGGTGGAGTACCAGCCGCCGCCGTAGCCGGCGATGTTGTGGATGTACATGTCGTGCACGCGGATGTGGTGCAGGACGCCGCCGGAGCTGTTCTCGGCGAGGACGCCCGAGCGGTAGGCGGGCGAGGAGGCGTTGTCGATCAGCTCCAGGCCGCCGATGTCCCAGTACTGCTGGTTGAGCAGGTGGATGACCGCGCCGGTGGCCCCGGCCGCGTCGATGACCGGCTTGGCGCCGGAGCCGTACGAGCTGATCGAGATGTTGCTGCCGGAGGCTCCCGAGCCGCCCGGGGAGAGCTGGCCGGTGCAGGTGGTGCCGGCCTTGAACAGGATGCTGTCGCCTGCGGCGAAGGTGGTGCTGTTGACGCTGCCGACCGCGTTCCAGGGGCTGGCCTGGGTCCCGGTGCCGTTGCCGGAGGCCGAGCAGTCGACGTAGTAGGCGGTGCCGGCCGCGTGTGCGGCGGTGGCCGGGACGAGCAGGGCTCCGGCGAGGGTGGCCAGAAGAGTCAGCACGCGGGCTGTTCGACTGGCCGTACCTGAGGTTGATCTGCGACGCTTCATTGCGACGCTCCTTGGTGAGAGTGAGTGTCCTCCGAAAGCCGGGCGGGTCCGTTGCCGCGGACCCGTCCGGAACTTGTGGGGTGCGGACCGTTCGCGGGTGCCGGTGCGTTGTGGCTGGTCGCGCCCACGCGGCGGAGCCGCAAACCGATACAGCCCCGCGCCCCTTCAGGTAGGACCAGTGGGCCCACCTTCTTGGGGGCGCGGGGAACTGCGCGACCAGCCCCCACCGGCCCGCGGCCGAACCGCTACCAGGACGCCAGCGAACCGTCCCTGTTCCGCCACACCGGGTTGCGCCAGCGGTGCCCCTTCTCCGCGGCCTCCCGGATGACGGCCTCGTCGATCTCGATGCCGAGGCCCGGCCCGGTGAGCCGGTCGATGTAGCCGTCCGTCACCGTGAACGGCGAGGAATCGGCCAGATAGCCGAGCAGCCCGCTGCTGTCGCCGTACCCGATGCCCAGTGACTGTTCCTGGATCAGGAAGTTCGGGATGGCGAAGTCGAGTTGGAGGCTCGCGGCGAGGGCGATGGGGCCGAGGGGGCAGTGCGGGGCGACCAGGACGTCGTAGGTCTCCGCCAGCGCAGCGATCCGGCGGGTCTCCGAGATGCCGCCCGCGTGGCTGATGTCGGGCTGGGCCACCGCGATCCCGTCGCCGAGGACGTCCCGGAAGTCCCAGCGGGAGAAGAGGCGTTCGCCGGTGGCGATGGGGATGGACGTGGCGCGCACGACCTCGCCGAGGTCGCGCGTGAACTCCGGCAGCACCGGCTCTTCCACGAACATCGGGAGCAGCGGCTCCAGGTACGGAAGGACCCGCCGCGACATCGCCCCGCTGAACCGGCCGTGGAAGTCCAGCGCCAGGTCGCGGTCGGGGCCGATCGCCTCGCGGACCGCCGTCACCCGGTCCACGATCGCCGCGATCGCGGCCGGTGTCGCCAGCGGCTCCAACTGGGCGCACGGGTTCATCTTCACGGCCGTCAGGCCCTTGGCCACCTGGCCCGCCGCCGACTCGGCGAGTTCCTCGGGCGTCTCGCCGTACAGCCAGCCGTAGATGCGGACACGGTCGCGGACATGGCCGCCCAGGAGCTGGTGCACGGGGACGCCGTGGGTCTTGCCGGCGATGTCCCACAGGGCCTGGTCGATGCCGGCGAGGGCGCTGCTGAGCACCGGGCCGCCCCGGTAGAAGCCGCCCTTGGCGAGCATCTGCCAGTGCTCCTCGATACGGGCCGGGTCCTGGCCGATGAGATAGTCGAACATCTCCTCGACCGCCTTGGCGGTGGTGTGCGCCTTGCCCTCGACGATGGGCTCTCCCCAGCCGGACAGGCCCTCGTCGGTGTCGACGCGCAGGAACAGCCAGCGCGGCTCGACGAAGAACAGCTCGTATCCGGTGATTTTCATGGTGCGGGACCTCCGGGTCCGCGGGCACGACGGCCCGGGGCGGTGATGTGAGAGGGGAGGGAGATGCGCGTTACTCGTGGGCGCTGATGCTGCGGCCGCCGTCCACCACCAGGTTCTGGCCGGTGATGAAGTCCGCGTCCGCGGAGCCGAGGAAGGCCACGGCGGCGGCGATGTCCTCGGGTTCACCGATCCGGCCGACCGGGGTGCGGGCGGCCGTCCGGTCGCGGTAGTCGGCCGGGGCGTTCACCCACAGGCCGGTGTCGACGGCCCCGGGGACGACCGCGTTGACGCGGATCCGGCCGCCGTACTCCACCGCCAACTGCCGTACCAGCGCGGTGGCTCCGCCCTTGGCGGCGGCGTAGGCGGGGAAGCCGCTGAAGCCGAGGACCGCGTGCACCGACGAGGTGACCACGATCGCGCCGCGGGCGGCGGAGAGCAGGGGCACGGCCGCGCGGCAGCCGTAGAAGACCGAGTCGAGGGCGAGGCGGAGATGGCTGTGCCAGGACGCGTCGTCGAGTTCGTGGATCGCGCCGGGCAGGTTGCGGCCGGCGTTGAGGTGGAGGAGGTCCAGGCGGCCGGTCCACTCCTCGGCGGCCCGGACCGCGTGCGGCCAGGCCTCGGGGTCGGTCACGTCGAGGGCGCGGTGGCGGGCGTCGCCGCCCTTGGCGCGGACCTCCTCCGCGACCCGGGCGGCGCCCTCCTCGTCCACGTCGGTGACCAGGACGGACGCGCCCTCGCCGGCCAGCCGGTGGGCGGTGGCGGCGCCGATGCCGGAGGCGGCGGCGGTGAGCAGGGCGGTGCGCCCGGCGAAGCGGGTGTGGATGGTGCGGCTCATGGGATTCCTCTCGGTGCGACCGGCGGCTCGGTCATCCCGTTAGGTCAGGTTCTGTCTTCCGGCCGGGCCGGGGGAGCGGTGGAGCCGCGCCGGACCAGCCGCGGCTCGGTGGGGACGATCACGTCCCCGGGGGACTTGCCCTCGATCTCGGCGACCAGGGCGTCGACGGCGGCGGTGCCCAGGTCGTGCAGGGGCATCGCGACCGTGGTGAGCGGCGGGGTGAGGTAGCCGGCGACCGGCAGGTCGTCGTTGCCGACCAGCGAGACGTCCTGCGGCACCCGCAGGCCGAGTTCGCCGATCGCGTGCAGGGCGCCGATCGCCTGGGCCAGCGAGCTGGTGTACAGCGCGGTGACCCGGGGGCGGGTGTCGGTGGGGGCGAGCAGGGCGCGGGCGGCCGCGGCGCCGCCCTCCTCGGTGAAGTCACCGGAGGCGACCGGCACGGCGAGCAGTCCCAGCTCGCCGGCCCGGTCCAGGAACGCCCGTTTGCGGTCCTCGCTCGGGGTGATGCCCGGCGGGCCCGCGACATGGCCCACCACGCGATGGCCGAGCTCGTACAGGTGGTCGAGCGCGGTGACGCTGGAACGGGCCACGTCCATGGTGACGTTGCGTCCCGAGCCCTCGACCGCGCGGTTGAGGAACACATGCGGGACGGGGCTGCGGCGCAGCGTCTCCAGGAGCGGATGGCCGGGGCGGGCGGAGGCGATCAGCAGCCCGTCCACGCGGCCTTCCTTGACCAGGTCGTTGAAGGTCTCGTCGGCCTCCTGCCCGTCGAAGTCCTCGGCGAGCAGGGAGAGGTAGCCCAGCTCACGGGCGCGCTGGTAGGCGCCGCGGGAGATGGTGACGTAGGTGGGGTTGCCGAGGGAGGGGACCAGCAGGGCCAGGGCGTGGGTGCTCGCGCCGGCCAGGGCCCGGGCGCCGGAGTGCGGGCGGTAGCCGAGGGCCTCGGCCACCTCGTGGATGCGCGCTCTGGTCTCGGGGCGGACGGACAGGTCCTGTCGTCCGTTGAGCACCTTGGACACGGTCGCCTTGGAGACGCCTGCTTCTCTGGCGACGTCCACCAGCCTGGCCCGTACTGGCTGATCGGGCACTGAGGTTCCTCCCAGCGGTCGGTTGTGTTTGGCCTCTTGACACCTTCTGGCGCCGCAACCTAGCGTTCGCCGAAGTCTTGGTCAACCGGTTTCCTCAAGTGGATATCAGTGATATATCCATGCAGACCCGACCGAAACGGCAGGGCAGAAACTCGCCATCGGCGACCGGTTCGAAACCCCGACCGGCCCGACCTTCCGGACCGTGCGAAACCCGACAGGTCCGACCGTCCGACGTCCCCATCTCCTGCTCCCCCGCTTCCCCCCACTGTGTTCGTAATCCCAAACCCGGTTCGATATATCGACCGAGTTCCTTCCGTAAACAAAGAGATGTCGGCCCGTGTGCCGACGTATGGGTGAGGTGTGCAATGAAGCGCTCCGGGAGACTGCTCGCAGTCGCCACCACGGTCGCCGCCCTGGCGACGACGCTCGCCGCCTGTGGCGGTGGCTCCGGCTCGTCCTCCGCGGACGGGAAGGTGCACATCAAGGTCGAGGCGTGGAAGGGCGGCGGCGCGGAGCCCGCGAACGTCGCGGAGATCAACAAGGCCTTCGAGAAGGCCCACCCCGACATCAAGGTGGACTTCGAGTACATCACCGCGAACGACACCTACACGCAGAAGCTCCAGCCCGAGCTGCTGGGCGGCAAGGCCGGCGACGTGATCATGGTCGACACGGACAAGATGAACAAGTGGGGCGCCTCCGGCTACCTCGCCGACCTCTCCAAGGAGTCCTGGGCGAGCAAGGTCTCCGACGCCGCCAAGCCGTTCGCGACCAGCGACGGCAAGGTCCTGGCGATGCCGATGGAACTGATCGGCATCGGCCTGTACGCCAACATGGACCTGCTGAAGAAGGCCGGCATCACCGAGGTCCCGGCGGACTGGCCGACGTTCCTCGCCGACCTCGCCAAGGTCAAGAAGGCCGGCATCACCCCGATCGCGCTGCCCGACAAGTCCGGCTGGACCGGCAGCTCCACCTTCCAGGCCGCCGGTTCCACGCTCGTCTACCAGAAGAACAAGCAGTGGGACGCCGACTTCCTGGCCGGCAAGACCTCCTTCGGCACCGACTGGAAGAGCTCGCTGGAGCAGCTGAAGACCCTCGCGGACAAGGGGTACGTCAGCTGGAAGAACGAACTCGGCGTCGACGAGTGGTCGCAGGGCCCGCAGGACTTCAGCGCCGGCAAGAGCGCCTTCTGGTACCAGGGCGCCTGGCAGGTCTCCAACGTGGCGAAGGCCGGCTTCCCGGTCCAGTTCGCCCCCTGGCCGGGCGGCGCGGCCGGCACCAAGCCCAACGCGATGCTCTTCTCCGGCACCATGTGGGGCGTCAACTCCCAGTCGCAGCACGCCGACGCGGCCAAGGAGTACGTCGATTTCTGGTCGCAGAGCGAGAACCTCGCCAAGTACCTGGACGCCGAACACGCCGAGTCCCCGTTCACCGGCGGTACCACCCCGGACGCCACGGAGACCAAGACCTTCAACGCCGCCTTCAACGAGGGCCGTTACCGGGTCCTGCCGTCCAACTCCTGGTACGGCGCGACCGCCGAGACCACCGTCGGGTCCAAGATCCAGGCCTACCTGCTGGGCCAGGCCTCCGAGGCGCAGACGCTGAAGGACATCCAGACGGCGGCCTCCGCCAAGTAGACCGGCCGCCCAGTCCAGTCCCGTCCCGGGACCGCCGCGGTGCGGGTGCGGCCGCTTCCCCGCTCCTCTCGCCCGCCCCACCGCGGCCCCCGGCCAAGGAGGATCGATCCTCGTGTTCCACCGTCGGCGTGCCACCATGGCCGCCTTCCTGCTCCCGGCGATCGCCGTGTACAGCGTCTTCATGCTGTATCCGCTGGTCCGGGGCCTGTACCTGAGCTTCACCGACAGCCTCGGCGGCCCGGTCTCGCACTTCGTCGGGCTCCAGCAGTACCGGGCCATGGCGGACGACCCCGCCGTCTCGGCGGCCCTGTGGCACACCGTGCTCTACGCCGTGGTGGTCGTCGTCGTGCAGAACGGCCTCGGGCTGCTCTTCGCGTCGATGCTGTTCCGCCGGCCCCGGGTCCGCCAGGCGCTCAACGTCGTGCTGCTGACGCCGACCCTGATCTCCCCGGTGATGGCCGCGTTCATCTGGTCGTACCTGTTCGCACCCGGCGGCGGACTGAACGGCCTGCTCGACGCGGTCGGCCTCGGCAGCCTGAGGCATGTCTGGCTGGGGGACCCGCACACCGCGCTGTACGCGGTGGCCG
The DNA here is from genome assembly GCF_053611985.1 of Streptomyces sp. NPDC054770. Lineage (NCBI taxonomy): Bacteria > Bacillati > Actinomycetota > Actinomycetes > Kitasatosporales > Streptomycetaceae > Streptomyces > Streptomyces sp. NPDC054770. Next base: position 55,677 of record NZ_JBSHBL010000027.1, on the reverse strand, counting down.
CCGTCAACATCTGGATGTTCACCGGCTACTCGTGCGCGATCTTCCTCGCCAGCTACATGAGCATGCCGACCGAGTTGCTGGAGGCGGCCGCGCTGGACGGCGCCCGCGGCTGGCGGCGGTTCCGCAGCATCGAGTGGCCGCTGCTCGCCCCCGCCCTCACCGTCAACGTCACCCTCAGCCTGATCGGCTCGCTGAAGGTCTTCGAGTTCCCGCTCGTCCTGACCAACGGCGGCCCGGCCGGCGCCACCGACACCCTGACCCTGCTGGTGTACCGGAACATCTTCGGCGGCGGGAAGTTCGCCCTCGGCGTCGCGCTGTCGGTGCTGCTCCTGGTGACCGTGGTCGTCCTGTCCAGCGCCACCAACTCCCTGCTCAGGCTGCGCGAGCGGCGCATCTGACGGCGCCCGTCACGCCGTACGCCCCTGATGACGGCCGCTGTGACGCCGTACGCCCCTGACGACGGCCGCCGTGACGCCGTATGCACCTGATCGAACCGGACGGATCGCCACCATGACCTCTGAGACCTCCCCACTCCCCGCCACCGCACGCATCACCAGTCCCCGGCACCCGCGCCGCGCGGGCCGCCTGGGCAGCGGCCTCGGCACCGCCCTGCTGTGGCTGGGCACCGTGCTGTTCGTGCTGCCGTTCCTCTTCACGGTCGTCACCTCGCTGCGCACCGCGGCCGATGTCGCCCGCTCCCCGCTGGGCATCCCGCACTCCTTCACCCTGAAGAACTTCAGCGACGCCTTCCACCAGATCCACTACGGGCCGAGCACCCTCAACACCCTTCTCATCACCGGGCTCTCGTGCGTGTGCATCACCGTGCTGGGCTCGCTGGCCGGCTATCCGCTGGCCCGGATCACCGCGGGCTGGTCGACGGCGGTGTACCGGCTGTTCATCCTCGGCACCTCCATCCCCGTCTTCGTGGTGGTGGCGCCGCTGTACCTGCTGATGCGGGACATGAACCTGCTCGACACCTACGCGGGCGTCGTCTTCATCTACACCGCGATCAACCTGCCGCTGGCCGTGTTCTTCTACACCAGCTTCATCCGCTCGATCCCGGTCGACCTGGAGGAGGCCGCCGCACTCGACGGCTGCGGCGCCTTCCGCACCTTCTTCGTGGTCGTGCTGCCGCTGCTGCGGCCGGTCACCAGCACCCTGCTGACCTTCGTCGCCCTCCAGGTCTGGAACGACCTGCTGGTGCCGCTGGTGTTCCTCCAGGACCCGGGCAAACGCACCGTCATGGTGAACGCCTACTCCTTCATCGACCCGCACACCGTGCAGCCGACCACCCTGTTCCCGGCCGCCCTGCTCGGGGTGCTGCCGCTGCTGGTCATCTTCGTGTTCTTCCAGCGCCAGGTCGTGGCCGGCATGTCCGCGGGAGCGGTCAAGTGACCCTGCGCCCCGCCCTCACCCCCCAGCTGGCCGACACCCGCGTGATGGCCATCCTCCGCTCGGCCGACGCCACCGGGCTGCCCGCCGTCGCCCGCGCGCTCGCCGCCGGCGGGGTCACCTGCCTGGAGGTCACCCTCACCACCGCGGGCGCCCTGGACGCGCTCGCCCGGATCCGGGAGGAGCTGGGCACCGACGTCTCGGTCGGCGCCGGTACCGTCCTGACCCGGGCCGATCTGCGGGACGCGGTGGCCGCGGGCGCGCGGTTCCTGGTCGCCCCCAACGTCGAACCCGAGGTCATCGGCGCCTCCGCCGACCTCGGGGTCCCCTTCTACCCCGGCGCCTGGACGCCCACCGAGGTGGCCACCGCCTGGCGGGCCGGCGCCGCCGCCGTCAAGCTCTTCCCGGCCTCCACGGGCGGCCCCGCGCACCTGCGGCAACTCCGCGCGCCGCTCCCGGAGATCCCGCTCGTCGCGGTCGGCGGGGTGGGCCTCGCCGAGGCCGCGGACTACCTGGCCGCCGGGGCCTGTGCCGTGGGCGTCGGCAACCCGCTGCTGCGCGGTGCCGACCGAACCCCCGCCGACCCGGCCGCCCTCGACGCGCTCACCGGGAGAGCACGCGCCTTGCTGGAGACGGTCAGGTCCGCGACGCGGGCCGGGAAGGGCGACCTGTGAACGGTTCCGCGCACGACCCGCACGACCCGGAGGCGTCGCGGCAGCCCTACCTCGTCACCGTGGGCGAGACCCTCGCCGTCCTCTCCGCCGCCGAGCCCGGCCCGCTCACCATGGGCGCCGAGCTGCGCCTCGGGGTCGCCGGGGCCGAGTCCAACGTCGCCGTCGGGGTGAGCCGGCTCGGCGGGCGGGCCACCTGGATCGGCCGGGTCAGCGAGGACCAGCTCGGCGAACTCGTGCTGCGCGAGCTGCGCGCCGAGGGTGTGACCGCGCTGGCCGTCCGCGACCCCGCGCCGACCTCGCTGCTCCTCAAGGAGCGGCGCACCGCCACCCACCACCGCATGCGCTACTACCGCACCGCCACCGCCGGGGTCCGGCTCGCGCCCCAGGACATCCCGGAAGAGGTCGTCGCCGGCGCCGCGGTCCTGCACCTCACCGGGATCACCCCGGCCCTCGGCGACGCGCCCGCGAGCGCGGTCCGGCGGGCGGTTGGGATCGCCCGGGACGCCGGGGTCCTCGTCTCCTTCGACATCAACTTCCGCTCCCTGCTGTGGAGCGAGGAGGACGCCCGGCGGGCCGTACTGCCGCTGCTGCGCGACAGCGACCTGGTGTTCGCGGGGCCGCACGAGGCCCGCCTCGCGGTGCCCGACCTGCATGAGCCGGCGGAACTCGCCAAGGGGCTGTGCGAGTTGGGTCCGCGGGGTGCCGTGGTGAAGCTGGGCGCGGAGGGGGCGTACGCGCTCCTCGACGGGGTGCCCTACCGGCAGCCCGCGCTGCCCGTACGCGTGCACGACTCCGTGGGCGCCGGGGACGCCTTCGTCGCCGGCTACCTCGCCGAACTGCTGGCCGGTGAGCCGCCGGAGCGCCGGCTGTGCACCGCCGCCCGGCTCGGCGCGTTCGCCGTCACCACCACCGGCGACTGGGAGGGCCTGCCCAGACGCACCGAACTCGCTCTTCTCGACCACCATGACGACGTTCTGCGCTGACCGGCCTGCCGTGCTGACCGATGTATTGCGCTTCTGCCGCGCCGACCGACCCGAGGAACCCCCATGCCCACAGTTCTCGCCGGCTCCTACACCCCCGACACCGGCGGCGAAGGTGTCGGCCTCACCCCGCTGCGCCTGGCCGGTCCGGTGCTGACCACCGAGGCGGCGCCGGTTCCCGCGAGCGGCGCCTCCTTCCTGGCCGCCCATCCGGCCCTTCCCGTGGTCTACAGCACGCACGAGTCCACCGAGGGCGCCGTCTCCGCCTTCACCGTCGACGCCGCCGGGGTCACCGCCCTCGGCGTGCCCGTCGGCAGCGGCGGCGCCAACCCCTGTCACCTCGCCGTCCACCCCGGCGGCGACTGGCTGCTGACCGCGAACTACGGCACCGACACGCTGCCCGGCACGGTCGCCGTGCACCGGCTCGACGCGGCAGGCCGGATCACCGGGCCGACCGACGTGGCCGAGCACCGGGGCTCCGGGCCGGTCGCGGGGCGGCAGGAGGGCAGCCACGCCCACCAGGTCCTGGTCGACCCGGCGGGCCGGTTCGTCCTCGCCACCGACCTCGGCGCCGACGCGGTGTTCACCTACCGCCTGGACCCGGCGCGGGGCACCCTGGAACGTACGGCGGTGAACCGGCTGCGGACCGGTTCCGGGCCCCGGCACCTCGCGTTCACGCCGGCCGGTGACCTGGTGTTCAGCGCCGACGAACTCTCCTCGACGGTGACCTGCCATCGCTACGACCCGGAAACCGGCACCCTCGCCGAACTGTCCAGGGCGCCGGCCACGGCCGCCGGGGTGCCCAACCAGCCCGGCGGGATCGTCGTCTCCGACCGGTTCGTCTGGGTCACCAACCGGGGCGCCGACACCGTGGCCGCCTTCCGAATCGAAGGCACCGCCCTGGTGCCGCTCGGCGAGACGCCGTCCGGGGGCACCTGGCCGCGCGGTCTGACCGCGGTCCCGGGACACCTCCTCGTCGCCAACCAGCACAGCGGCACCCTGGCCGCGCTGCCGGTCCTGGAGTCGGGCGCCCTCGGCGAGCCGGTCGCCACGGCGGCCGTTCCGTCAGTGGTGTGTGCGCTGGCGGTGTGAGGCCGACTCCGGCAACCAGGAGCGGTAGCGGCGCAGTTGGCGGCGCGCCACCCACTGCTCGGACACCAGGGCGCAGGCCGGGCGGGTGGCGGGCGCCGGTTCGGCGCCGCGGGCCAGCCGGCGCAGCTGACGGCGGACCAGGGCCATCCCGGCCGCCGCGGCGAGCGTCTTGTCCGACCAGGTCACCGGGCGCATCCGGCGGTCCGCCCCGCCGCCCTGCCGCCAGCGCGCGGGCAGGTCCGGGGTCACCGCCAGCGCGGTACCGATCCCGACCAGGTCGACGCCGTCGGCCAGCACCTGCTCGGCCGTCTCCCGCCGGGTGATGCCGCCCGTGAGCATGAGGGGGAGCGGACTGCCGGCGGCCAGGTCCTTCGCCAGATCCAGGAAGTAGGCCTCGCGGGCCCGGGTGCGGTCGTCGGCGGGGCGGCCCGACATGGCGGGACTCTCGTAACTCCCGCCCGACAGCTCCACCAGGTCGACGCCGAGCGGTTCGAGCAGGGCGATCACCCGGCGGGCGTCGTCGACGTCGAAGCCGCCGCGCTGGAAGTCGGCCGAGTTCAGCTTCACCGCGACCGCGAACTCCGGCTCCACCACGGCCCGTACCGCGCGCACCACGTCCAGCAGCAGCCGCGCCCGGTTCTCCAGCGGGCCGCCCCATCGGTCCGTGCGCCGGTTGACCAGCGGGGACAGGAACTGCGACAGCAGGTAGCCGTGCGCCGCGTGGATCTGCACCCCGTCGAACCCCGCCCGCGAGGCCCGCTCCGCGGTGACCGCGAACCGCCGCACGGTGGCCTCGATCTGCTCCGGCGTCATGGCGGTCGGCCGGCCGAACCGTCTGCTGTGCCGGCCCATCTCGACGCCGACCGCCGACGGCCCCCACACCACGCCGGGCATGCCGGCCTGGACCTGACGGCCCGGATGGTTGATCTGCATCCACATCGCCGCGCCCCCGGACCGGCCGGCCCGCGCCCACTCGGCGAACGGCTCCAGCGGGGCGGCCTCGTCGAGGACGATGCCGCCCGGGCCGGTCAGCGCCTCGGCGTGGACCATGACGTTGCCGGTGATCAGCAGCCCGGCGCCGCCACCGCCCCAGCGCCGGTACAGGGACAGCAGCCGCTCGTCGGGCAGCTGTCCGGCCCCGGCCATGCCTTCCTCCATGGCCGCCTTCGCGATCCGGTTGCGCAGGACCGGTCCGGACCGCAGCCGCAGGGGCGAGAACAGGGGGCTCGACATCGGGGTCTCCTCTCGGCCGCCATAGAATGTGTACGGCGCCAACAATGTGTACGGCGCTCACATTAGGCACGCAATGTCAGCGCTGTAAACATCCCTGAGGGTGACCCATGCCACCACCGAGTGACTCGTACCATCACGGCGATCTCCGGGTCGCCTGCCTGCGCGCCGCCCGGGAGCTGCTGGAGGAGGACGGCAGCGGGGCGCTGTCGCTGCGGGCGGTGGCACGGCGGGCCGGGGTCTCGCCCACGGCCCCCTACCGCCACTACGCGGACCGCGACGCGCTGGTCTCCGCCGTCGCCGCCGAGGGCTACCGCGAACTCGCCGGATCTCTCGCGGCCGCCCATCCCGCGCCCGCGGCCCCCGACGACCTGGTCGCCGTCGCCGTGGCCTACGTGCGGTTCGCTCTCGACCACCCGGCCCTGTTCCGGGCGATGTTCGCGGAGCCCTGCGACCCCGGCAGTCCCGAACGCGTCGAGGCGACCGCTGTGCTCTCCGCGTACGTCGACACCCTCGTCCGCAACGCCTTTCCCGGCGGGAACCGGGACGGCCTGCCGACCGCGGTGTGGGCCCTGGTGCACGGGCTGGCATTCCTGCACCTCGACGGCAAGCTCGACGCCTCCGGTCCGGAAACGGTCACGCGGCAGGTCCGCGCCGCCGTCCACGCGGTGCTCGGCCTCGGATAGCCCGGCACCGGGCCGCGAACCCACGGCGCCGGCCTGGTCCGGGCGGTGGGTTCGCGCCCTCCGTCGGTCCGGCCCGGGCGCCGGGATCTCACCCGGCGTCGTCCTGCTGCCGTTTCCGTCGGTACGCGGCGACGAGGAACACCCAGATCTCGCTGACCGTGGGAAACGGCGCGACGGCGTGCCGGAGGCGTTTCAGCGGGACCTCGCCGGCGACCGCGACGGTGGCCGCATGCAGCAGCTCACTGACTCCGGAGCCGACCATGGTCACCCCGAGCAGCACGTCCCGGTCGACGTCGACGACCAGCCGGGCGTGGCCGGTGTAGCCGTCGGCGTAGAGGTTGGCGCCCTGGGCGGCGTTCAGGTCCAGGTCGACCGTCTCGACGCGGTGCCCGGCGGCGGCCGCCTGCTCGGCGGTCAGGCCCACCGCGCCCGCCTCCGGGTCGGTGAAGAAGACCTGGGGGACGGCGTGCCGGTCGGCGGTCGTGGCGTGGTCGCCCCAGTCCCCGTCGTCCAGCGGCAGCCCGGCGGCCCGGGCGCCGATGGCGTCACCGGCCGTCCGTGCCTGGTACTTGCCCTGGTGGGTGAGGAGCGCGCGGTGGTTGACGTCCCCGAGGCCGTACAGCCACGCCCCCTCGACACCGTCGACCAGGCAGGTCGTGTCCACGTCCAGCCAGGAACCGGGGGTCAGGCCCACGGTCTCCAGGCCGATGTCGTCGGTGTTGGGCGTACGCCCGGTGGCGAACAGGACCTCGTCGGCCTCCAGCTCGCTGCCGTCGTCGAGCGTGAGCGTCACCGGCCCGTCCGGATCCGGGCGGCGCAGCGCGGTCACCTGGACGCCGATCCGCACGTCCGCGCCGGCCTCGGTGAGTCCCTGGGTGACCAGTTCCCCGGCGAAGGCCTCCATGCGGGGGAGCAGCCGCCGCCGGACGAGCAGCGTGACCTGTGACCCGAGCCCCTGCCACAGCGTCGCCATCTCCACGCCGACCCCGCCGCCGCCGACCACGACGAGCCGGCCGGGCACGGTGCTGGAGTCGGTGCCGTGCCGGTTCGTCCAGGGCCGGGCCTCCTCGATCCCCGGGATGCCGGGCAGCGCAGGCCGGCTGCCGGTGGCGAGGGCCACCGCGTGCCGGGCGACGAGGGTCTGCCGGGCGCCGTCGTCCCGGCCGACGGTGACCCGGCGCGGCCCGTCCAGCCGGCCCTGGCCGCGGAAGAGGTCGGCGCCGATGGACTTGACCCACAGCGCCTGCCCGCTGTCGTCCCAGTCGGTGACGTAACGGTTACGGCGGGCGAAGACCGCGGCGTCGTCGAGCCGCCCGGTGACGGCCTGCCGGGCGCCGTCCACGCGGCGGGCGTCGGCGACCGCGAGGACCGGCCGCAGCAGCGCCTTGCTGGGGACGCAGGCCCAGTAGGAGCACTCGCCGCCGACGAGTTCCCGCTCCACGACCGCCACGGAGAGCCCGGCGGCCCGCGCCCGGTCGGCGACGTTCTGCCCGACCGGTCCCGCGCCCAGGACGATCACGTCGTACGTGCTGCCTTCCTCGGTTGTGCTCGGTTCTGTGCTCGGTTCGCTCATTGCTGCCTCGCATGACGATCGGTGCCGGTCCGAACTGTTCCGGGCCGCCGGGGCCCCGAGCCGTACGGGTCATGTAACCGCGGGACGTGTGCAGTTGATCGAGGTACGGCCATGCGTCCGGCGAAGAGCCGCCATAAGCGCCGCCTCTGGCCGCCTTCCCAGCCGTGACCAGCCCATACGCGGCGCCACCGGGCAGGCGGTGCTCCGGACCGGACTCCGGGCGGGCCGCTTATGGGGGTCATCGGATCCGCTGATGAGGACAGCGGAATCCCCGGAACGCCGCAGCCGCTGTGGACTCCCGTCGCCTCACGGACGAGGCGGCGGGACGATGGATTCGCCCCACTTTCCACACTTTAGGGACATCTCATGAGTTCTGCTGAACTGACCGGACGCGTGGCCCTGCTGACCGGCGCGACCAGCGGTATCGGCGCCGCGACCGCGACGCTGCTCGCCGAGCGGGGGGCACATGTACTCGTCGCCGGACGGGACGCGGACCGCGGCGAACGGGTGGTCGCCGCCGTCCGGGAGCACGGCGGCAAGGCGGACTTCCTGGCGGCCGACCTGCGGAACGCCGACTCGGTACGGCGCCTGGCCCGCGAGGCCACCGTGCTGGGCGGCGGCCGCGTCGACATCCTCGTCAACAACGCCGGCGTCTTCCCGTTCGGCCCGACGGCCCAGGCCCCCGCCGAGCAGGTGGACGCCGTCTACGACCTGAACGTGAAGGCGCCGTTCTACCTGGTGGGCGAGCTCGCCCCGGCCATGGCCGAGCGCGGGCAGGGCGCCATCGTCAACGTCAGCACCATGGTCGCCGAGTACGGCGTCGCGGGGATGGCGCTGTACGGGTCGAGCAAGGCGGCGGTCAACCTGCTGACCAAGTCGTGGGCCGCCGAGTTCGGCCCGCAGGGGGTACGGGTCAACGCCGTGGAGCCCGGCCCGACCCGTACCGAGGGCACCGCCGCCATGGGCGACGACCTGGACGCCCTGGCCGCACAGGCACCCGCGGGCCGGCCCGGCGAGGCGCGCGAGATCGCCGAGGCGATCGCCTACCTGGTGAGCGACGCGGCGAGCTTCGTGCAGGGCGCGATCCTGCCGGTCGACGGCGGCCGTACGGCCGTCTGACGCGCAGCGGGCGCGGTAGCCCCCCACTGCTCCCGCGCCCCTACCGCTCCCGCTCCCGCCGATCCCGCACCGACCGGTCCAGCGCGGCGACGAACCGGCCCAGGTCCCGTCGGCGCGAGTCGGCCGGCCACACCACCCAGGTGCGCCGCACCAGCGGCTGCCCGACCAGCGGCGACCAGGCCACCCGGTCGGGCAGCGGCTGCCGCCAGCCCGGCGGGGCCAGTGCGAAGGCCTGCCCGGAGGCGACCGCGGCCAGCTTCACGTCGGCGATCAGCGCCTGCCCCTCGGGGGCCTCGGGGCCGAGATCGAGGCCGTGGCCGCGCAGCACCGCGGTCAGCTCGTCGTACCAGGCGGGGCTGCCGGCGCGCGGGAACCCGACCCACTGCAGGGTCCCGAGCGCGTCGAGCGGAATGCCGTCGGGTCCGGCGAGTTCGGCGGCCCGCTCCGCGGCGACCAGCACACCGAGCCGCTCCCGTACCACGAGCAGCGCGTCGAACTCCGGCCCGGACGGCCGCTCCCGCAGCAGGCCGACGTCCAGCTCACCGGCCCGCAGCGCGGCCAGCTGCTCCGCCGTGGACAGATGCCGGGCCTGCACCCGGGTCTCCGGATGCGCCTCGGCGAGTTCGGCGAGCGCCGGGTCGAGCAGGCCGGGCGGCAGTTCCAGGGGGATCCCGACGCGCAGCGCCCCGCCGCCCGGACCGGCGTACCCGGCCATCACCCGCAGCGCCCGGTCGTGCCGGGCGAGCACCGCCCGTGCCTCGCCCAGCAGGGCGGTCCCGGCCTCGGTGGCCTTCGTCCCGCTGCTCCCGCGCGCCAGCAGCCGCACGCCCAGCTGCCGTTCCAGCCCGCCGATCGTCTGGGACAGGGCGGGCTGACTCACGTGCAGCCGCCGGGCGGCAGCCGACAGGCCGCCCTCCTCCACCACCGCGACGAACGCCCGCAACTCCCGCAACTCCATGCCGGTATGCCATCACGGCTGCGGACGCGAGGCACGCCGGGCACCCCGGAGTGACGGCGATCTGCCCCTTCGGGAGAGAACGCCCGTCCTCGGCACGGAGCGGGGCATGGGGCCGGGTCCGCCGCGTCTACGATGGGGCGCATGGCGTCTGCGGTCGGGCACGAACAGGGCGAGCCCGTGCGGGCCGGGGCCGTGACGCCTGCCGACGGTGCGGGTGACCTCGATCCCGACTCGGCCTGCTGGGTGCGGGGACTGTCCTCGGACGGGGCGGCCTACGAAGAGGCGTGCGCCCGGCTGCACGGCGAGCTGCTGCGGATCGCCAAGAGCGAACTGGCCAGGCGGCGCTCCCGGTACCGCTTCGACGGTCCCGAGGTCGACGACCTCGCCCACCAGGCCGCCGCGGACGCCCTCCTCGCCATCACCAGGAAGGTCGGCGACTTCCGCGGCGAGAGCCGCTTCACCACCTGGGCCTACAAGTTCGTCGTCCTCGAGGTGTCGGCGAAGATCGGCCGCCACTTCTGGAGCACGCAGCGGGTGGAACTCGACGGCGAGGACTGGGACCGGCTGCCCGACCGGCTCGGCGCGGATCCCGCGGGGTCGGCCGAGGCGCGTGCCCTCGCCGCCGCCGTGCGCGCGGCGGCGGACCAGGTGCTGACGCACCACCAGCGCCGGGTCTTCGTCTCCCTGGTCCTCGACGCCGTACCGCTGGACGCGCTGGTCCTGGAGCTCGGGAGCAGCCGGAACGCGGTGTACAAGACGATGTTCGACGCCCGGCGCAGGCTGCGCGACCACCTCGCGGCCCAGGGGTATGTGGACGCGATCCCCGGGAGGCGGTCATGACGAACCCGGACCGGCTCTCCGCGCGGGCGGCGCTGGAGCGGTTCCTGACCACCGACCCGAGGGACGTGGGCTGCGAGGAGGCGCTGCGCGTGCTCCACGTGTACGCCGACCTCAAGGCCGCCGGAGAGGATCCCGGGCGGCACTGGCCGGGAGTCGCGGCGCACCTGCGCGCCTGCGGCCCCTGCGACGAGGACTACCGGGGGCTGCTCGCCGCCGTCATGGAGACCTGAGACCTGAGACCCGGGACCTGAACCCGGGCCTCAGGCCCGTCGGCGAGCGGCCTGCCGTCAGGAGGCGGCGATGCCCTCGCCGCCGGCGGCGCCGGGGACGACGACCGAACCCACGTGGGTCAGGGAGCCGTCGCGGTCGACGCGGAACCCGTCGACGCCGCCCGCCTTGCCGGTCTGCACGTACAGGAAGCGGCCGTTCGAGGAGACGTCGGCGTCCACCGTCCCGGCGCCGGTCGCCGTGGTGCCGACGGCCTTGAGCGCGCCGTCGGTGCCGACGCGCAGTCCGGACAGGGTGCCGCTGCCCGCGTTGGAGGCGTAGACGTGCGCGCCGTCACGGGTGATCCAGCAGGTCGCCGCCTGGCCGGTCGCCACCTCCGAGACCTTGGTCAGCCGCAGGTCCGCACCGACCCGGAAGGTGGCGACCGAGTTGGTTCCCGCCTCGGTCACCACCAGCCGCCCGCGCGCGTCGAAGGTGAAGCCGAACGGCACCGCGCCGGGGGTGGACGTGACCACGGGACGGGCCCCGATGCCGGACCGGCTCACCGGGAACACGTCTATCGAGTTGGCGCCGGCCTTCGTGGTCACCACCAGCGCACGGCCGTCCGGGGTGAAGGAGAGCTGCCCGGGGGTGTGCGTGAACTGGGGGGTGGCGGCCGGGTCCAGGCCGAGGGAGCGATGCCAGGCGGGCACCTTCACCAGCGAGCCGTGCACGTTCCGGAAGCCCTGCACGGAACCGCCGCCCAGCGCGTTGAGCACGTACACCAGGTCACCGTGGACGGCCACGCTGACCGGGAAGTCGCCGCCCGACGACACAATCTGACGGCGGACCAGCTTGTCGCCCTTGACCGAGAACACCGTGACCGTGTCGCTGCCGGCGTTCACGGCGTACAGCAGGCCGTGCGCCCTGTCGTACGTGAGCGACCCCTGCGAGGCGAGGTGGTCGACCGCCGAGCCGTCGAGGACGCCGCCGAGCCCGCCGGTCCGGTACACGCCGCTCTTGTGCAGCGTCCCGTCCGCGGAACGGCTGTAGGCCACCACGGCGTTGCCCTGCACCCCGTCCGTCTGGACGAACACGGCGGCGCGGGGACCGCCGGAGTAGGCCGAGGCGGGGCCGGCGCTCAGTGCGGCAGCCGCCGCGGCGGCCACGGCCACGGCGGCCGTCACGGCGGCCTTCGACTTCTTGCCCATCGTCATCGTTCCTGTGCTCCTGTCGACGCGGCGGCAGCGACCGCCGCCAGTGACGCGAGACCGGTTCGGCCTCACATCGGATCTGCGTCGTCGGCGCCGGCGTTCTTTCCTCGCCCGGGGGTGACGAAATATCTCTGTAAGAACTGGGAGCACAGGGCGGGGCTCAAGCGGGGCCGAGGTGGATGACGACCTCGCGCACGGCGGCCTCGACCGCCGCGGTGACCGCGCGACGGCGCATCGGGGCCGGTACGGCATCGATGTGAAATACGCGCTTGGCCCGCGACCGGGAACGCCGGACGGCCACTGCTGTCCCGGTAGCGAGCCGCCAGTGCCACCGACGATGATGGCTTGATCGGTGAGTTCTGACACCGGTTGTCCTTCGGCGGCGACACCGTCCGGTACGGGAGGCGATGCCGTTTTGCCCCGCACGCGAGGGCCCGGACGGCCTCCCGCTATTGCGGTGCGACGGCTTTGATCCAGTCCTCGACGGCAACCACATCTGCCCACTGCGGGAACAGCTTTTCGGTGAGCATCCGGTGCACCTCGGGGTCGGTGTCGAGGCAGGCATCCGCCAGGACGGTGAGGTCGAAGTCCAGGTCGATGGCGTGCCACAGGGTGGACAGCACTACAGCGCTGGTGGCGATGCCGGCGAGAACAAGGCTGTCGATACCGCGAGCCCTGAGCACCAAGTCGAGGTCGCTGCCCGAGAACGCGCTTCCCCGCCTCTTGGTGACCACGACGTCGCCCTGCTGGGGCGCGACGTCGTCATGGATCTCGGTGCCAGGGGCCCCCTCGGTGAACAGGCCCGCCCGTACGGCGTTTGTCATCACCCTGTTGCGGGGGCTGACTTCTGGATCGCCCGGCCGTAACCCGATCACCACGTAGATCACGGTGATACCTGCGGCCCGGGCACCGTCGATCGCCCTGCGCAAGCGCGGCAGATACCCGGAGCCATCATCGGCGATGGCCACGACGTCCCGCTGGACGTCCATCACCAGAAGTGCGCTGTTCGACATGCCTGCCGTCCCTTCTCCGTTGGGAACACGAGCAAGTCTGGTGGATCAACCGAACTGCGACGGAGGTTTCGGGGATCCTCGCAGCGTCGCGCCGCAGTGCGCTGCGTCATCTGGGGACCGGACTGTTCCGGTGTGCTCGGTCGCGCAGAACAAGCAGGGTCCAGCCTCGGCCGGCTGGATCGAGCGGTCTGGTCGCGGCGGTGAAGAGTTCTGCGACTCGGCGGTAGGAAAGCCTTCCTCGACCGGTGACCGGACAGCGGTCGGCTGCCGGTGTGGCGGCGGGGGCCCGTCGGTCCGTGACGAACACCGGCCCCGCAGTGCGCCCGGCCAGCAGCATGGGTAGCAGGCGTGCCGTGCCCGGTCCGTGCGAAGACACGACGCAGAGTCTGACCGCGGCTGCTCTGAAGGTGACAAGGCATAGGAGGACAACCAGTGCTTGACGATGCCAGCAGCATCAACCCGAACACGAACCCTGCTTCTGCAGTCCCGCAGGTCAACGCCTGGAGGGCCAGGGCCTCGGCGGCCTCCCCGAGCCACCTGCGGCGCTTCGACGCGCCCGTACGGCACGTCCTGCTCGCGGCCCTGCTGTTCCAGCGGCAGCGGGAGATCACCGACACCCTGGTGGAACTGCTGAACTCCACCGTGCAAGCTCCGCGGCAAGTCCTCCTACAGCAACCACTACCGCAGCGGCCTGATGAAGCTCCTGGAGGTGCTCGATTCTCCTGACGACTTCGAGGCCCGCCGCGCGGAGTACTGCGAGAAGTTCAACAAGCCGCGCGACGCCAAGCTGTTCATCGCGCCGCTCCAGAGCGAAATGCGCACCGAGCTGTCCGCCCTGGACACCAAGCTCCCGAAGCGCCCCGAGCCGGCCGCTGCGTAACCCGACAGTGCCCAGAACACCAGAGGACCCCGGCTACGGTCGGGGTCCTCTGGCGTCGTAGACGAGACGCCTTCGATCCGAAAGCCACTGGCGGGCGGCCTGGGGCCCGCCGGCCGGTCGGGAGCGTGGAGGGGGCGGCTCCCGGCCGGGCGGCGGCGTGCCGCCGGCCCGTGCCGTCGGCCTGAGGGGAGGGTGCGTCGGCCGTGGTGCGGGCGGTGGCGGCTTCCGTACCGCCCGCGGCCCGGTCCTCCCGGGTGCCGGGCCCGGCGGTGCCCCCGTGTGTGTCGGCTTCCTGCGGGGCGCCGACCACCGACAGCCAGAGTGGACTTCCGGTCAACGGCCGTCACGTCCTGTTCCGTTCAGCGGACCGGCACCGGCCCACGGTCCGTGCGGCCCGTCGGTCCGCCGCGTCCCGGAGACCGAGGGGATCGCGGTTGAGTAAGGTAAGCCTAAGTTTATTTGTCTTGTTGTTGAGGAGGGAGGCTCGATGACGGACTTCGTGACCACCCCGCGCCGGGCGGTGGCGGTGACGCTCGCCCGGGTGCGGCTGGGGGCCGGCGGACCGCCGGTCGCCGTGCGGGTGGCGGACGGCAGGGTCACTCATGTCGTACCGGAGCAGGGGGCCGTCGAGTCCGCAGCGGGGGAGCGGGTTCTCGATCTGGACGGGCGGGTACTGCTGCCGGGGCTGTGGGACGCCCACGTCCACCTCGCCGAGTGGGCGAGCGCGCGCCGTCGGCTCGACCTCTCCGGAACCGCCTCCGCGCGCGAGGTCGCCGACCGGGTGCGCGCACACGGCCGAACGGCGCCCGGCGCGGGGACGGTGCTGTTCGGGTACGGCTTCCGGGACGGGCTCTGGCCCGACGCCCCGGACAAGCGGCTCCTCGACGCGGCCCTGCCGGACCGGCCGGTCGTCCTGGTCAGCGCCGACCTGCACGCCGTGTGGCTGAACTCCGCCTGCCTGGCCCTGGTCGGCCGGGCCGACCACCCGAGCGGACTGGTCAGGGAGCACGAGGGGCACGAGGTCCTCTCGGCCCTGCCCGAGGTGCCGGCCGACACGCTGGACGGCTGGGTCGCCGATGCCTGCCGGGCCGCCGCCGCCCGCGGGGTCACCGGAGTCATCGACTTCCAGTACGGCGACACCGTGGGCGCCTGGGAGCGGCGCTCGGCACGGTTCCGGCCGGCGGTACGGGTGTCCGCCGCCGTCTACCCGAGCCACCTGGACGCGGCCGTGGCCCGCGGGCTGCGCACCGGGTCCGGGGTCGGCGAGCCGGGGGGCCCGGTGCGGGTCGGCCCGCTCAAGCTGTTCACCGACGGCTCGCTCAACACCCGTACCGCGCTGTGCCGTGACCCCTACCCGGGGCTTGAGAACACGGACGGCTCGCACGGCATCGAGCAGACGGCACCGGACGAGTTGGTACGGCTCATGCGCCGGGCCGCCGCACACGGCATCGAACCCGCGGTGCACGCCATCGGCGACCGGGCCAACACCGTCGCCCTGGACGCCTTCGAGGCCGTGCGCTGCCGCGGCCGGATCGAGCACGCGCAGCTGCTGAGCCCCGAAGACCTGCCGCGCTTCGCCGAGTTGGGGGTGACGGCGGGGGTGCAGCCGCGGCACGCGACGGACGACCGTGACGTGGCGGACCGGTACTGGGCCGGCCGTACCGGACGCGCCTTCGCCTACGCCGACCTGCTGGCCGCCGGGGCGCGGCTGGAGTTCGGCTCGGACGCCCCCGTCTCACCGCTCGACCCCTGGCTGGCCGTCGCCGCGGCCGTCGCCCGCACCGACGACGACCGTCCCGCCTGGCACCCGGAGCAGCGCCTGCCGGTGCGGGACGCGCTGGCCGCGGCGGCCCGCGGGCGTCGGCTCATCAGGGTCGGGGACCCCGCCGACCTGGTGGTCGTGGACGTGGACCCGTCGGCGGCGGACCCGGACACGCTGCGCGCGATGCCGGTGCACGCCACGATGACGGCCGGCCGCTGGACCCACGGGCCGTACTGACACGGCCCGTCCTCGACGGGCATCGGCCAACCCGTGGCCCGGCCGGGACCGTACCGTCCGGGCCACGGGAGCGGGGGGAGGGCGGCGGAGGGTCAGGCCGCCGTCGCCCGGTCGGCCAGCAGGGAGCCGTGGATCTCCTGGGCCCGGACCGCCACGGTCGACAGCAGGGTGCTGGTGAGGCCGTGGGTGTGCTCGGTCCCGCCCTGGAGGTAGATGCCGGCCGCGACCTCCGGCGCCGTCTCCACGCGGTGGTCCCGGCCGACCCGGATCGCGTCGCCGTCGTCCTTGAGGCACAGCTTGGCCGCGTCGCCCATGAGCGCGGCCAGGTCCCGGGGCCGGTAGCCGGTGGCGAGCACCAGGACGTCGGCGGGCAGCGTCTGCTGTTCGCCGGTGGGCAGGAACTCGACGGTGATGTCGAGACCACCGTCCGTGCCGTCCGTGCGGCCCCCGCCGGGTGCTCCGGGTGTGACGGCGCGGACGCGGGAGACGTTGAGGAAGCGCAGCCGTTCCCGGCCCGCCACCTTCTCCCGGTAGGTGGTGGCGTACAGCGACTCGATCAGATCCATGTCGACGACCGAGTAGTTGGTGGAGCGGTGGTAGTCCAGCAGGGACTGCTTGACCGCCGACGGCGCGGAGAAGTAGACGTCGACCGCCTCCGGGTCGAAGATCCGGTTGGCGAACGGGCTGTCGTCGGCCGGTGTGTAGCCGTACTTGGCGAAGACCGAGCAGACCTCGGCGTCCGGGAACGTGCGGTGCAGGTAGTCCACCGTCTCCGCGGCGCTCTGCCCGGCACCGAGCACGACCGCCCGCCGCACCGGCGTGCCCGTCGCGGCCAGTTGCTCGGCCCGCGGTATCAACTCGCTGTTGTGCCATACCCGTTCGGCCAGTTCCAGCCCCGGCGGCACATGCGGCTCCAGGCCCATCGCCACGCTGATGTTGCGGGTGCGATGCGTCACGATGGCTCCCGGGCGGGCCGTGTCGCGGCAGGTGACGTCGAAGAAGGCGACCCGGCCGGCGTCGTCCCGTACCGGGTCCACCGCGATCACCTCGCTGCCATAGGACACCAGATGCGCGACGCGTGCGGCCGCCCACTCGAAGTACTCGTGGAACTCCATCCGCAGCGGGAAGAGCGTCTTCTGGTTCAGGAAGTCGATCAGTCTGCCCTGTTCGCGCAGGAAGCAGAGGAAGCTGTAGTCGCTGGTCGGGTTGCGCAGGGTGACGAGGTCCTTGAGGAAGGAGACCTGCATCGTGGCGTCGTCGATCAGCATGCCCCGGTGCCAGCCGAACCGCGGCTGCCGTTCCAGGAACAGGGCGTTGAGACGGCTGTCCGCCGCCAGACCCGTGTTGTGCTCCTCAACCGCTATGGACAGAGCGAGATTTGACGGGCCGAAACCGATTCCGATGATGTCGTGGACGACGTCGGAACCCATGACCGGTGATTTCACCTTTGCATCGCCTCCCTCAGGCAGACCCATGCTAGATAAGGTAAGGCTTACCTAGCAATGGAGTCAGTGAAGGGAAGGACCGTCATGCGGGTCGTCATGCTCGGCTACCAGACCTGGGGTCACCGCACGCTTCAGGCGTTGCTGGACTCCGATCACGAGGTGGTTCTCGTCGTCACCCATCCGAGGAGCGAGCACGCCTACGAGAAGATCTGGGACGACAACGTCGCCGAGCTGGCCGAGAAGCACGACGTCCCGGTGCTGCTGCGCAACCGCCCCGACGACGCCGAACTCCTCGCTGCCGTAAGGGAGTCCCGGCCGGACATCATCGTCGCCAACAACTGGCGGACCTGGCTGCCCCCGGAGCTCTTCGACCTGCCCCCGCACGGCACCCTCAACATCCACGACTCCCTGCTGCCGGCCTACGCCGGGTTCTCCCCGATCATCTGGGCGCTGATCAACGGCGAGGAGCGGGTCGGGGTGACCGCGCACCGCATGAACGCCGAACTCGACGCCGGGGACGTCCTGGTGCAGCGCTCGGTGCCGGTCGGACCCACCGACACCGCCACCGACCTCTTCCACCGCACGGTCGGCCTGATCGCGCCCATCGTGCGCGAGTCGCTCGACCTGATCGCCGCCGGCCGGGACGCCGGTCAGTGGGTGCCGCAGGACCGCGGCCGCGCCAGCTTCTTCCACAAGCGGTCCCTGGAGGACAGCCGCATCGACTGGACCTGGCCCGCGGAGCGCCTGGAGCGCCTGGTACGGGCCCAGTCGGACCCGTACCCGAACGCCTACGCCTTCCACCGCGGCGAGCGGCTCAGGATCGTCTCCGCCGCCGTCTCCGAGGGGCGTTACGGCGGCACCCCGGGCCGGATCTTCATCCGCGAGGGCGACGGCGTGGTCGTCGTGGCGGGCGCCGACGCCCACACCGGGCGCTGCCGGGGGCTGCTGGTCCGGCGGGTGCGCACGGACGACGGGACGGAGCACGCGGCGGCGGACTACTTCCGCACCATGGGCGGGTATCTGACGTCGCGTCCCTGAGCGCGGTCCCGACCCCGGCCGCCGGCTCAGTCGACGGCGGCCGGTACCGCGCCCTGGGCGTCGCGGGCGCCGTCGTCATGGTGGTGGCGGCCCAGCGGGATGACCATCGGGGTGCCGCTGACCGGGTCGGGGGTGATCCGGCAGCGGAGGTCGAAGACGTCCTCGACGGTCGACTCGGTGACCACCTCGGCCGGTGTGCCCTGGGCGGCGATGCGGCCGGCCTTCATGGCGATGACGTGATCGGCGTACCGGCAGGCCTGGTTGAGGTCGTGCAGCACCATGACCACCGTGCGGCCCTCGCGCCGGTTGAGGTCCGTGACCAGGTCCAGTACGTCGATCTGGTGGGCGAGGTCGAGATAGGTCGTCGGCTCGTCCAGGAGCAGTACGGGGGTGCCCTGGGCGACGGCCATGGCGATCCAGGCGCGCTGCCGCTGGCCGCCGGAGAGCTCGTCCACCGGCCGGTCCGCGAGCTCGGTCAGCCCGGTCGCGGCCAGCGCGGCCCGTACCGCCTCCTCGTCCGCCGCGGACCACTGCCGCCACCAGGTCTGGTGCGGGGAGCGCCCGCGGTTGACCAGGTCGGCCACGGTCAGCCCCTCCGGCGCCACCGGTGTCTGCGGCAGGATGCCGAGTGTGCGGGCGAGTTCGCGGGTCGGTATGGAGCGCAGCGCGGAGCCGTCCAGTTCGACGACGCCCTGACGCGGGGCCAGCAGCCGGGCGAGGGCGCGCAACAGCGTCGACTTGCCGCAGGCGTTCGCCCCGACGATGGCGGTGATCCGGCCGGAGGGCACGGTGAGGTCGAGGTCCGCCACCACCGGCCGCCCGTCGTAGGCGAGATGGAGCCCGCGGGCCCGCAACTCGGGCCCCGGGGCGTGCCGTTCGGGGGCACCCGGCGGGCGCGGGTCGGTGGTCGACATGGGACATCAGCCTCCAGATCCGGCGCGGTTGGCGCGGACGAGCAGCCACAGCAGGACCGGCGCGCCGAGGGCGCCGGTGACGATCCCGACCGGCAGTTCCGTCCCGGGGACCGCCTCGCGGGCGAGGAGGTCGGAGCCGAGGACGACGAACGCGCCGGTGAGACCGGAGACGAGCGGGGGCGGTGCCGAGGTGCCGGCCAGCCGCAGCGCGATCTGCGGGCAGGCCAGGGCCACGAAGGCCACCGGTCCGGCCGCCGCCGTACCGAAGGCGACCAGGCCCACCCCGGTCAGCAGCAGCGCCAGCCGGACCGGCTGGACGGGGGTGCCGAGCCCGGCGGCCACGTCGTCGCCGAGCTGGAGCGTGCGCATCCAGCGGCCCAGGCCGAGGGTGACGGGCAGCAGGACGACCAGGGCGACCGCCAGGGAGTCGACCTGGCCCCAGGTACGGCCGTTGAGGTTGCCGACCAGCCAGCCCAGCGCCTCCTCGGCCTGGAACCGGTTGCCCCGTGCCACCAGGAAGTCGGTGGCGCTGGTGCAGATCCACGAGACGCCGATGCCGACGAGGATGATGCGGTAGCCGGTGGCCCCGCCCTTCCAGGCGAGCGCGTACACGAGCAGTGCGGTCGCCAGGGCGCCGAGCAGTCCGACGGTGGACAGCCCGAGCCCGCCGGCCCAGCCGAGCACCACCGCCGCCACCACCGCGGTGCCGGCGCCCTCGGTCAGCCCGATCATGTCGGGGCTGGCCAGCGGGTTGCGGGTCATCGTCTGGAACACCGCACCGGAGACCCCGAAGGCGATGCCGACCAGGAGGCCGGTCAGGGCGCGGGGCAGCCGCAGGTCCCGTACGACGACGAGCGTCCCGGGGTCGCCCACCCCGAAAAGGGCCTTGACGACGTCGGGCAGGCTCACCGGGTAGTCGCCGAGGGCCAGGCCCCAGCAGAACAGCGCGAACGCGCCCACGCCGACGAGCACTCCGGTCAGCACCAGGCGCGGCCGCAGCATGCCGGAGACCGGGGGCACGGCCAGCCGGAACGGCCGGTCGCGCAGCGCGGGCCGGGCGGGAGCAGTGAGAGCAGGAGCAGGCGAGGGAGCGGGAGAGGGTTGTGCGGGCACGCTCATACCTCCGCGAGTTTCCGGCGGCGGACCAGGGCGATGAAGAACGGGCCGCCGAGGAAGGCGACGAGGACACCGGCCTGGATCTCGGTGGGCCGGGCCACCATCCGGCCCGTGATGTCGGCGGACAGCAGCAGGACCGGCGCCAGCGCGGCGGACAGCGGCAGCAGCCAGCGGTGGTCGGGTCCGATGCCGGCGAACTGGGCGAGCAGCCGGGCGATGTGCGGGACGACCAGGCCGAGGAAGACCACCGGGCCGATGACGGCGACCGAGGCGCCGGTCAGCAGCACGATCGCGGTCACCCCCTGGAGCCGTACCAGGCCCAGCCGCCGGCCCAGCGAGGCGGCCACGTCGTCGCCGAGCGCCAGGCTGTTCAGGGCCGGGGCGCAGGACAGGGCGAGGACCGCGCCGACCGCGAGGAACGGCAGGATCCGCACCAGGTCGCCTGAGTCCTGGTCGGCCAGGGTGCCGGCGGACCAGTAGCGGTAACGGTCCAGCGCGTCCTGGTCGGTGAGCACCACGGCACTGGTCAGCGACGACAGCAGCGAGGTGACGGCCACTCCGGCGAGCGCCAGCTTCGCCGGGGTCGCCCCGGAGCGGCCCAGCCGCCCCAGGAAGAAGACCAGGACGCTCGCGGCGAGCGCCCCGGCGAACGCGAACCACACGTAGCCGTACAGCGATCCGACCCCGAACACCGCGACCGACACGACGATGGCGAAGGACGCGCCCGCGCTCACCCCGAGGATGCCGGGGTCGGCGAGGGGGTTGCGGGTCAGGGCCTGCATCAGCGCGCCGGACATGCCGAGCGCGGCGCCCGTGGTCAGGCCGAGCAGGGTCCGGGGGATGCGCACCGACCAGATCACGTTGTCGACCAGCCGGCTCGGCGGATGCCCGAGGACCGAGCGCACCACCTGGTCGAGCGGGACGCTCAAGGCGCCCAGCGCCACGGAGAGCAGGGACAAAAGGACCAGGAGGGCGACGATCAGTGTCACCAGCACCGTGGTGCGAAGCCTTCTGCCTGAAGCCACTTGCCGGTCTCCATGCCGTCGTCCGGTGGACCGCGAACAGTCCTGATAGCAGGTTAGGTGAGCATAACCTCAGTGGCTGTGACTTGGGCCGCTGAAGTCATATTGACCCTGTTGAGTTAGGCAATCCTTACCTTACTATGCGAGCGGTCGCGGCTCCGCTGAGCCGTTCCACACCTATGGGGAGGCACGGGCAGCTGTGTCGGGCAACACGCGTTCTTCCGCACCTTCTTCCGCGGCTTCGGCTTCGGTCTCGGCTCCGGCTTCGACTCCGACTTCGACGGCGCGGACGGCATCCACGGAGAAGTACTGGCGGGAACGGTTCGCCGCACCGGCACCGGAGACCTCACTGCCGTTCGACCTCCCGCATCCGGTACGCCCGCAGGAGCCCCGGCCGCGTGCCGTCCGCACGGCCACGCTCACCGGGACGGCCGGAACGGCCGACGAACCCACCCTGCTCGCCGCCTTCGCCGCCCTGCTGCACCGGTACGGCGGCGGCGCGGCCCAGGACCTGACGGTCGCTCACCAGGGGCTTCCGCTGCGGCTGGTGGTGCACGGCGCCCTGCCGTTCGCCGAGTTGCGCGAGCACGTCACGAGCGTCCACGCACAGGCCGCCGCCCATCGGCTGCCCACCGCGGAGCTGCTACGGCTGCTCGCCCCCGAACCCGGCCGCGGCGGCGCCCTGTTGTGCGCCGTCGGCTTCGGCACCGCCCCCTGGGGCGACGGCGGCCCGCTGGACCTGGCGCTGTCCGTGAGCGACGGGGAGGTGCGCGCGGACTACGCCACCGACCTCTTCGAGCCCGCCACCGCCGACCGGATCCTCGGCCACTTCGCCACGCTCCTCGCCGACGCCCTCGACCGGCCCGGCACCCCGGTCGCCGACCTCGAACTCCTCGGCGCCGACGAGCGGCAGCGGATCCTGGCCGACTGGAACGACACCGCGCACGACGTGCCCGCGCTCACCTGGCCGCGCATGTTCGCCGACCAGGTCGCCGCCCGCCCCCACGAAGTGGCCCTCGTCCACGGGGACGTCCGCCTCACCTACGCCGAACTCGACGCCCGCTCCGCCCGGTTGGCACACGCCCTGGTCGCCCGGGGCGCCGGACCCGAGCAGGTCGTGGCGCTCGCCGTACCCCGCTCCGCCGACATGATCGTCGCGGAGGTCGCCGTACTGAAGACGGGCGCTGCCTACCTCCCCGTCGACACCGACTACCCGGCCGACCGCATCGCCTACATGCTCGACGACGCCCGCCCGGTCTGCCTCGTCACCACCGCCGACATGGTCCCCGACCTGCCGCCGGGCACCGACCCGCTGGTCCTGGACGCCCCGGAGACCGCCGCCGAGCTGGCCGCTCACCCGGCCCACGACCCCGCCGGCGCCGACCAGTTGACGGTCGCGCACGCCGCGTACGTCATCTACACCTCCGGCTCCACCGGCCGCCCCAAGGGCGTGGTGCTCTCCCACGCGGGCGTCGCCAAGCTGGTCGCCACCCAGCGCGAGCGGTTCGGGATCGGCCCGCACAGCCGGGTCCTGCAGTTCGCCTCGCCCAGCTTCGACGTGGCCTTCTGGGACCTGTGCCTCGGCCTGCTCTCCGGCGGCCGGCTGGTCGTCGTACCCGCCGACCGCCGGGTGCCCGGCGCGCCCCTCGCCGACTACGCGAACGAGCACGGCATCACCTTCATGATCCTGCCACCCGCCCTGCTCGCGGCCATGCCCGAGGACGTCCAACTCCCGCCCACCGCCACTCTGCTGGCCGGCACCGAGCGCGTCTCGCCCGAACTGGTCGGCCGCTACGCGCGCGGCCGGATGATGTTCAACGCCTACGGACCCACCGAGGCCACCACCAACTCCACCCTCGGCCGCTGCGACCCGGACACCCCGGCCGGCACCATCGTGCCCATCGGCGTCCCCGACCCGGGCACCCGCGCCTACGTCCTGGACGACCGGCTGCGGCCGGTACCCGCCGGAGTGGTCGGGGAGCTGTACCTCGGCGGCGCCGGACTCGCCCGCGGCTACCTCGGGCGGCCCGCCCTGACCGCCGAACGGTTCGTCGCCGACCCGTTCGGCGCGCCCGGCGAACGGCTCTACCGCACCGGCGACCTGGTCCGCTGGAGGTCCGACGGACGCCTTGAGTTCCACGGCCGTGCCGACAGCCAGATCAAGATCCGCGGCTTCCGTGTCGAGCCCGGCGAGATCGAGTCGGTGCTGCGCGCCCACCCGGCCGTCGACCAGGCCGCCGTCGTGGTCCGCGAGGACCGCGCCGGCGACCGCCGCCTCGCCGCCTACGTCGTGCCCGCCCTGGACTCCCCGGCCGGCACCGCAGGGGCCGCCGAGGCCGTGTCCGACTGGAAGGACCTGCACGAACTCCTCTACTCCGCCGCCGGATCCGACGGCTTCGAGGAGAACTTCGCGGGCTGGAACAGCATGTACGACGGCCTGCCCCTCCCGCTCGCCGACCTGCGCGAGTGGCGGGACGCGACCGTCGCCCGGATCCGCGAACTGCGGCCCCGCCGGGTCCTGGAGATCGGCGTCGGCAGCGGCCTGCTGCTCTCCCGGATCGCCCCCGACTGCGCCGAGTACGTCGGCACCGACCTCTCCGAGGAAGCCGTACGCGCACTGCGCGCCCAGGTCGACGCCGTACCGGAACTGGCCGGCAAGGTCACCCTGCACGCCCGCCCCGCGCACGAGCTGACCGGCCTGCCCGCCGGCTACTTCGACACGATCGTCGTCAACTCCGTCATCCAGTACTTCCCGAGCGCCGACTACCTCGCCGACGTCCTCCGCTCGGCGGCGCAACTGCTCGCGCCCGGTGGGTCGTTGTTCATCGGTGACGTCCGCAATCTGCGGCTGCTGCGGACCCTGGCCGCCGCCATCGAGTCGGGCCGGGCCCACACGGAGCACACGGAGTCCACCGACGACAAGGAAGCCCTGCGTGCCGCCGTCGACCGGGCCGTGGCCTGGGAGGGCGAACTCCTCGTGGACCCGGACTACTTCGCGACCCTGGACGGCTTCACGGCCGACATACGGATCAAGCGCGGCACCCACCACAACGAGCTGACCCGCTACCGGTACGACGTCGTGCTGCGGCCCGGCACGGCGGCGACGGCCGTCCCGTCGCAGTCGCAGTCGCAGGACCTTGCGTGGTCCGCGCTCGGCAGTCCGGACGCCCTCGCCGAGCGGCTCGCCGGTCTGGACCCCTCCGCCCGTCTCCGCGTCACCGGCATCCCCAACGCCCGCCTCGCCCCCGACCTGGCCGCGCTCGGCGCCCTCGACGACAGCAGCCGCACCGGCAGCGCCGGCGTCGACCCGGAGACCCTGTACGAGACCGCCGCCCGGCACGGCTGCCGGGCCGGCCTCACCTGGACCGCGGACGCCGAGGACGGCAGCTTCGACGCGGTGTTCGGGCGCGGCGCCGACACCCCGCTCGGCCCGCTGTACGTCCCTGGCCAGGCCCACCCGCACGCCAACCGCCCGGCGCCGTTCCGCAACGTCACGGCGCTGATGGCCGGGCTGCGCGCACACGCCGCCGAGTTCCTGCCCGAGTACATGGTCCCGGCCGCCCTCGTCCCGCTGGACCGGCTCCCCGTCACCCCCAGCGGCAAGCTCGACTCCGCCGCCCTGCCGGTCCCGGACTACGGCCTGCTCAGCTCCGGGCGGGCCCCGCGCACCGAACGCGAGCGCCTGCTGTGCGACCTGTACGCACGCGCCCTGCGGGTGCCCTCGGTGACCGTCGACGACGACTTCTTCGCGCTCGGCGGGGACAGCATCGTCGCGATCCAGCTGCTCGTCCTGGCCCGCCGGGCCGGTCTGGAGCTGACCCCGCGCGACGTCTTCCGGCACCGCACGGTCGCCCAGCTCGCCGGCGTCGCCCGCACCGCCGACACCGCCGAGGACCCGTCCGCCGCCCCCTGGGACCCGCCGCCCGCCGAAGAACTCGCCGCACTCCAGGGCGACGACCCGCTCACCGTCGCCGAGGTCCTGCCGCTCGGCCCGCTCCAGGAGGGCTTCTTCTTCCACGCCCTCGTGGACGGCGCCGAGCACGACGCCTACGTCGTCCAGCAGGTGCTCGAACTCGCCGGACCCGTTGACGGCACCCTCCTCCGGCAGGCCGCCCAGCGGCTCCTCGACCGGCACGCCCCGCTGCGCGCCTGCTTCCGCCAGCTCCCGGACGGCCGCCCGGCCCAGCTCGTCGCCACCGGCCTCGACCTGCCGTGGCGCGAGGTCGACCTGTCCGCCCAGGATCCCGCCGTCCGCGCGGGCCTCGCCGAGGCCGTCGCCGCCGACGAACGCGCCCGCCGCTTCGACCTCGCCCGCCCCCCGCTGCTGCGCTGCGCCCTGGTCCGCCTCGCGGATGACCGCAGCCGCCTGGTGCTGACCTTCCATCACATCGTCGCCGACGGCTGGTCACTGCCCGTCCTGCACCGCGAACTTCTGTCCCTCTACGGTGAGGTGCCCGCCCCGCTCCCCGAAGTCGCCCCGCACCGCGGCTACCTGGCCCGCGTCGCGCGCGCCGACCGGGAGGCCGCCCGGGACGCCTGGCGCGCCGCCCTCGCCGGCATCGACGAGCCCACCCGCCTGGTCGAGACCCCGGCCGCCGGACCGATCGAGCCCGCGCAGCTCCGCGTCGAACTGCCCGAGCGCACCACCGCCCGGCTCACCGCCCGCGCCCGCGAGCACGGCGTCACCCTCGGCACGGTCGTCCAGACCGCCTGGGGCCTGCTCCTCACCGGGCTGACCGGCCGCCAGGACGTGGTCTTCGGCACCACCGTCTCCGGCCGCGACGCCGCCGTGCCCGGCATCGAGTCCATGGTCGGCCTCTTCATCAACACCCTGCCCACCCGGCTGAGCTGGGCCCCCGCCGACACCCTCGGAACCGTTCTGGAACGCCTCCAGCAGGAGCAGAGCGCCCTGCTGGACCACCAGCACCTCGGCCTCGCCGAGATCCAGCGGGCCGCCGGACACGCGGGCGGCGGCGAACTCTTCGACACCCTGGTGGTGTTCGAGAACTACCCCGCCGAACCGGACCTCGCCGACCCGACCGGCACGGTCCGCCTGGCCGGGCACGCCTTCCACGACGCCGTGCACTATCCGCTGGCCCTGATCGTCAAGCCCGGCCGACGGCTCGACCTGCGCCTCAAGCACCACACGGACCGGGTCTCCGCCGAGGCGGTGCGGCTGCTCGCCGACCGGCTCACCCTGGTCCTGGACGCCCTCGCCGAGGACACCGCACGCCCGGTGGCCGCCCTGGACCTGCGCACCGAGGCCGAGCGGGCCGCCGTACCGGGCGAGGGTGAGCGTCGCCCCGTACCGCCGACCACGCTGCCCGCCGCGATCGCCGCACAGACCGCCCGCACCCCCGACGCCACCGCCGTCGTGTACGAGGGCACCACCCTCACCTACGCCGAACTCGACGCGCGCGCCGAGGCGTTGGCCCGCCGCCTGCGCGCCCGCGGCGCCGCCCCCGACCGGTTCGTCGCCGTCGCCGTGCCCCGCTCCGCCGAGCTGATGGTCGCCCTCCTCGGAGTGCTGAAGTCGGGCGCGGCCTATCTGCCGGTCGACCTCGACTACCCGGCCGACCGCATCGCGTACATGCTCACCGACTCCGGCGCCCGGACCGTCGTCACCACGGCACGGGACGCCGTACGGCTGCCGGCGGTGGACGGACTGGAGGTCGTGCACGTCGAGGAGGACGAGGAGCCGCAGGACGTACCGCGGTCCGCACCCCTCACCCCCGACCACCCCGCCTACCTCATCTACACCTCCGGCTCCACCGGCCGCCCCAAGGGTGTCGTCGTCACCCACCGCGCCATCGGCAACCGGCTCGCCTGGATGCAGGGCGCCTACGGACTCGCCGCCGGCGACCGGGTGCTGCAGAAGACCCCGTCCAGTTTCGACGTCAGCGTCTGGGAGTTCTTCTGGGCGCTGCACGAGGGCGCCGCGGTCGTGCTCGCCGCGCCCGACGGGCACCGCGACCCCGCCTACCTGGCCCGGCTGATCCGGGCCGAGGGTGTGACGACGATGCACTTCGTGCCGTCGATGCTGGACGCGTTCCTCGCGTCGGAGGAGGTCACCGCCGATCCCGCCTGGGCGGCCGGCCTGCGCCGCGTCTTCAGCAGCGGCGAGGCCCTGTCCGGCGCGGCGGCCCGGCGCTGGCGCGACCTGACCGGCGTACCGCTGCACAACCTGTACGGCCCCACCGAGGCCGCCGTCGACGTGACCCATCACGCCTACGACGGCGCGCCCGGCACCACCGTGCCGATCGGGCGGCCCGTGTGGAACACCGGCCTGCGCGTCCTTGACGCCTGCCTGCGCCCGGTGCCCGACGGGGTGCCCGGCGAGCTCTACCTGACCGGCGTGCAGCTGGCCCGCGGCTATCACCGGCGCCCCGCGCTCACCGCCGACCGTTTCGTCGCCGACCCGTACGCGACCGCGCCCGGCGCGCGCATGTACCGCACCGGCGACCTGGTCCGCCGCCGCCCCGACGGCGTCCTCGACTACCTCGGCCGCACCGACCGGCAGGTCAAGCTGCGCGGCAACCGCATCGAACTCGGCGAGATCGAGGCCGCGTTGACCAGCCACCCGGCGGTCGCGCGCGGTGCCGTCGTCGTCCGGGACGGACGTCTGGTCGCCTACGCGGTCCCGGTTGCCGGTGCCGTCGCCGACCCCGCAGACCTGCGCGCCGCCCTCGCCGAGGCGCTGCCCGCGCCGCTGGTTCCGGAGGCGTACGTCGTCCTCGCCGACCTGCCGCTCACCCCCAGCGGCAAGCTCGACCAGGCCGCGCTGCCCGCCCCCGAGGCCGAACGCGCCGCCCGCCGCGAGCCCGCCGGGCCCCTGGAGCGGCGGCTCACCGAGATCTTCGCCGCCGTCCTCGGCGTCGCCGACGCCGGCCCGGACGACGACTTCTTCCGGCTCGGCGGCGACAGCATCAGCTCCATCGGCGTCGCCAGCCGGGCCCGCGCGGCAGGGCTTGACCTCAGCCCGCGCGACGTCTTCACCCACCGCACGCCCGCCGCCCTCGCGGCCACCGCGGGCACCGCCACGGCAGCCGTCCCCGCCGCCGCTGCCGCCTTCACCCTCACCGACGCCGAACACGCCCGGATCCGCGCCCTCGCCGCCCCGGCCGCCGTCGCCGACGTCTGGCCGCTGGCCCCCCTCCAGGAGGGCCTGTTCTTCCACTCGGCCTACGACCAGGGCGCGTTGGACGTCTACACCGTCCACGAGACCTTCGACTTCGCCGCCGGTCTGAACCCGGCCCGGCTGCGCGCCGCCGCCCGCACGATCCTGGACCGCAACCCGGGTCTGCGCGCGGGCTTCACCAGCGAAGGCCTCGACCAGCCCGTGCAGTTCATCGTCGAGACCCCGGAAACCCCGGAGATCCCGCTCGACGAGGTCGACCTCTCCCGCCTCCCGGTCGCCGAACAGGACGAGCGGGTCCGGGAGTTGACCGAGGCCGAGCGCAACCGCCGCTTCGACCTGTCCGCGCCCCCGCTGTTCCGGCTGCTCCTGCTGCGGCTCGGCGCCGAGCGCGGCGACCGGCTCGTCATCGGCCGGCACCTGATCCTCTGGGACGGCTGGTCGGCCTGGCTCTTCCTCGACGAGCTGTTCGCCCTGTACGAGACCGGCGGCGACGCCTCCGCGCTGCCCGACCCCGGCAGCTACCGGGACTACCTGACCTGGCTGGACCAGCAGGACGACACGGCCGCCACCGCCGCCTGGCGCACCGCGCTGGCCGGCCTGGAGGAACCCACCCTGCTGGCCCCGACGGCACCCGACGGCCTCGAACCGGTCATCCCCGACCAGCTCGACGTCCGCCTCACCGCCGAACTCGGCGACCGGCTGCGGGAGACCGGCCGGGTCCACGGCCTCACCCTGAACACCCTGCTCAACGCGGCCTGGGGGCTCACCCTCGCCTCCGCCACCGGCCGCCCCGACGTCGTGTTCGGCACCACGGTCGCCGGCCGGCCCAGCGAGGTCCACGACGTCGAGAACATCATCGGCCTGTTCCTCAACACCGTCCCCACCCGGATCGCCCTCGACCCCGCCGAGCCGGTCGTCGACCTGCTCCGCCGCGTCCAGGGCGAGCGCCTCGACCTGATGCCGTACGAGCACCTCAGCCTCGGCGTGCTCCAGGCCGAGACCGGGCACCGCAAGCTGTTCGACACGCTGTTCGTGCTGCGCAACAACGACACCGAGGACCGGCTGGCAGAGCTGCGCACCCGGCACGGCGCCACCGCCGTCGCCAACGTCGACGCCACCCACTACCCGGCCAACCTCGTCGTCACCCCCGGGCAGCGGATCACGGTCACCCTGACCCACCGGCCCGACCTCGTCCCGGCCGACCGAGCCCGCGCCCTGCTCGACCGCTTCACCCTCCTCGTCGACCGCCTCACCGCCGACCTCACGGCACCCGTCGGCTCCCTCGACCCGCTGCTGCCCGCCGAACACGCGGCCCTGCGCGAGGAGTGGGCGGCCGGCCGGGTCGAGGTCCCCGAGGAGACCATCGCCGACCTGCTGGCCAGCCAGGCCGGGCGCACCCCGGACGCCCGCGCCCTCGTCCTCGGCGAACGCGCGCTGACGTACGCCGAACTCGACGCGGCCGTCAACCGGATGGCCCGGCTGCTCATCGAACGGGGCGCCGGTCCCGAGCGGGTGGTCGCGCTCGGCCTGGGCCGCTCCCTGGACATGGTGGTCGCGCTCTTCGCCGTCCTGCGTACCGGAGCCGCCTACCTTCCCCTGGAACTGGACCACCCGGCCGACCGGCTCTCCCTGATGCTGGCCGACGCCCGCCCGCTGCTCCTGCTCTCCACCGCCGCCGTCTCCGCGACCCTCGACGGCGACGACCTGCCGCGCGTCCTGCTCGACGACCCGGTGGTACGGGACGAGCTGGCCGGCCTCCCCGACACCCCCGTCCGGCGCCGCTTCAGCCTCGAACACCCCGCCTACGTCATCTACACCTCCGGCTCCACCGGCCGCCCCAAGGGCGTCGTCACCCCCTACCGGGGCCTGACCAACATGCAGCTCAACCACCAGAAGGAGATCTTCGAGCCCGCGATCGCCGCCGCGGGCGGCCGGCGGCTGCGGATCGCGCACACGGTGTCCTTCGCCTTCGACATGTCGTGGGAGGAACTGCTCTGGCTGGTCGAGGGCCACGAAGTGCACGTCTGCGACGAGGAGTTGCGGCGCGACGCGGAGGCGCTGGTCGCCTACTGCGAGCAGCACCGCATCGACGTCGTCAACGTCACGCCCACGTACGCCCGGCTGCTGATCGAGCAGGGTCTGCTGGAGGGCCACGTCCCGCCGCTGGTCCTGCTCGGCGGCGAGGCGGTACCGGAGACGGTGTGGGCGGCCCTGCGCGACACCGACGGCACCTACGGATACAACCTGTACGGGCCGACCGAGTACACCATCAACGCCCTCGGCGGCGGCACCCTCGACAGCCCCACGCCCACCGTCGGCAAGCCCATCCGCGGCACCCGCGCGCACCTCCTGGACGCCTGGCTGCGCCCGGTGCCCGACGGCGTCCCCGGCGAGCTGTACATCGCAGGCATCGGCCTGGCCCGCGGCTATCTCGACCGGCCCGGCCTGACCGCCGAGCGGTTCGTCGCCGACCCGTTCGGCGCGCCCGGCGAGCGCATGTACCGCACCGGCGACCTGGTGCGCCGGAGCCCCGACGGCAACCTCGACTTCCTCGGCCGCACCGACGACCAGGTCAAGATCCGCGGCTACCGCATCGAACCCGGCGAGATCGAGACCGCCCTCAGCCGCCACCCGCTGGTCTCCCAGGCCGCCGTCGTGGTCCGCGACGAACGCCTCGTCGGCTACGTCGTGCCCTCCGGCGCCGACCCCGCCGACCGCACCGCCGACCGCATCGCCGCCGAGGCCGCGCAGGTGGGGGAGTGGCAGGAGATCTACTCCGACGAGTACGAGGAGATCGGCACCGCCGTCTTCACCGAGCAGTACGACGGCTGGGACAGCTCCTACGACGGCCGGCCCATCCCCTTCGAGCAGATGCACGAGTGGCGTGAGGCCACCGTGGCCCGCATCCGCGCCCTGAACCCGCGCCGCGTCCTCGAAATCGGCGTCGGCTCCGGCCTGCTGCTGTCCCGGCTCGCCCCGGAGGCGCAGGAGTACTGGGCGACCGACTTCGCCGCCCCGGTGATCCGCAAGATCGGCGCGGAGCTGAGGGCCCGGGATCCCGAGCTGGCTTCCCGGGTGGAGCTGCGCTGCCGGCCCGCCGACGACCTCGGCGGCCTGCCCGCCGGCCACTTCGACACGATCGTCATCAACTCCGTCATCCAGTACTTCCCGAGCATCGAGTACCTCACCGCCGTCATCGACGGCGCCATGGAGCTGCTCGCACCCGGCGGCGCCCTGTTCGTCGGCGACGTCCGCAACCTGCGGCTCGCCCGCACCTTCCACACCGAGATCCAGCGCGCCCGGGGGACGGCGGACGCCGACCTGGAGCGGGCGGTGGAGCGCGGGCTGCGCCTGGAGAAGGAACTCCTGGTCGACCCGGACTACTTCACCACCCTCGGCCACGGCGTCGACCTGCGCACCAAGCGCGGCCGGCACCACAACGAACTGACCCGGCACCGCTACGACGTCGTCCTGTACGCCGGTGAGCCGGACGTCCGTCTCGAAGACGCCCCGACGGTCGAGTGGAGCACGGCCCACACGGTGGGCGAACTGGCGCAGGGCGGCCTGACGTCCGAGGCCGTCGGCCATCTCCTGGACGGCATCCGGCAGTTGACCGCGCGGGTCGGCGAACGCCCGGGCGCGGAGTGGGCCGCCGCCCTGCGCGTGACCGGCATCCCGGACGGCCGCACCGCCGGGGACGGCATCGACCCGGAGACCCTGCACGCGCTCGGCGCGGGCGCCGGATACCGCGTCCTGACGACGTGGTCGGAGCGCACCGGCACCTACGACGCCGTCTTCCTCACCACCGAGACGGCTGAACACCGCCTCACCGGAGGCCTGTTCCGCCCCGGCGGCGGTACCGCCCCCTACGCCAACGACCCCACCGCCGCCCGCGAGACCGCCGCCCTGGTCCGGCGGCTGCGCGAGGACCTCGGCCGGGAACTGCCCGAGTACATGGTCCCGGCCGCCTTCGTCACCGTCGAGGGCCTGCCCATGAACGCCAACGGCAAGCTGGACGTGCGCGCGCTGCCCGAGGCCGAGCCCGCCGTCGCCCTCGGCGGCGGCCGCGGCCCCCGCACCCCGCAGGAGGAGGTGCTCTGCCGCCTGTTCGCGGAGGTGCTCGGGCTGCCCGAGGCCGGTGCGGAGGACAACTTCTTCGACCTAGGCGGCCATTCGCTGCTCGCCACCAGGCTGGTCAGCCGCGCCCGCACCGAACTGGGCGCCGAACTCGCCATCCGCGACCTCTTCGAGGCCCCCACCCCCGCCCGGCTCGCCGCCCGCGTCGGCGCCGCGAGCCCCGCCCGGCCGCCCGTCACCCCGGTGACCGACCGGCCCGCCCGGATCCCGCTGTCCCCGGCCCAGCGCCGGCTGCTGCTCGTGGAGGAGATCACCGGCAGCGGGGTCGCCTACAACTTCCCGCTGGTCTTCCGGCTGCGCGGCGACCTCGGCACCGAGGCCCTGCGTGCCGCCCTGCGGGACGTGGCCGTCCGCCACGAGGCGCTGCGCACCGTGTTCCCGGCCCACGACGGGGAGCCGTACCAGCGGATCGTCCCCGCCGAGGACGCGCACCCGGCCCTCACCGTCACCGAGGCCACCGAGGCCGAACTGCCCGCGCTGATCGAGGCGGCCCAGCGCCGCCCCTTCGACCTCACGGCCGAACTCCCACTGCGCTGCGAGGTGTTCCGGCTGGCCGACGGCGACCATGTGGTGGCCGTCGTCCTGCACCACATCACCACCGACGAGTGGTCCGACCGGCCGTTCCTCGCCGACCTCGACACCGCCTACGCGGCCCGCCGCGCGGGTGCGGCCCCGGACTGGGCGCCGCTGCCCGTGCAGTACGCCGACTACACCCTCTGGCAGCGGCAGCTGCTCGATGCCACCGGCGAGACCCAACTCGCGTACTGGCGGGATGCGTTGCGCGGGCTGCCCGACGAGCTGACGCTGCCCGCGGACCGGCCGCGCCCCGCCGGGCCGACCGGCCGCGGCGGCAAGGTCCGCCTGGAGCTGCCCGCCGCCACCGGCCTCGCCCTGCGCGACCTCACGGCGGCCACCGGCACCAGCATGTTCATGCTGTTCCAGGCCGCGACCGCCGCCCTGCTGCAGCGGCAGGGAGCGGGCGACGACATCCCCCTCGGCGCACCCGTCGCGGGCCGTACCGACGAGGCGCTCGGCGACCTGGTGGGCTTCTTCGTCAACACCCTGGTACTGCGCACCGACCTGTCCGGCGACCGGCTGACGTTCCGTGAACTCCTCGGCCGGGTCCGGGAGTCGTCGCTGTCCGCCTTCGAGTACCAGGACCTGCCCTTCGACCGGGTGGTGGAGGCCCTCAACCCGCCCCGGGTGGCCGGCCGCAACCCGCTCTTCCAGGTCATGCTCGGCTACCACCACCGGCCCGACGGCGACCCCGACGTGCTGGGCCTGGCCACCGAGTGGTCCGACATGGACACCGGCATGGCCAAGTTCGACCTGCACTTCACCTACGCCGACGAGTCCGACCGCGTGGTCCTGCTCCTGGAGTACGCCACCGACCTCTTCGACCACGGCACGGCCGAGGCTCTGGCCGACCGCGCCGTCCGGCTCCTCGCGCACGCCGCCGCCGAACCGGACGCCCCGCTCGCGGACCTGGACCTTCTCGACGAGGACGAGCGGGCCCGTGTCCTGACCGGCTGGAACGACACCGCGCGGCCCGTCCCGGACCTGACCCTCCCCGAGCTGTTCCGCGCCCAGGCGGCCCGCACCCCCGACGCCACCGCCCTCGTCTTCGAGGAGCAGCGGCTCAGCTATGCCGAACTGGACGCCCGGGTCGAGCACACCGCCCGGGTCCTGGCCGGTCTCGGCGCGGGCCCGGAGCGGACCGTCGCCGTCGCCCTGCCGCGCTCGGCCGACCTCGTCGTGGCCCTCCTCGCCACCCACCGCGCCGGTGCCGCCTATCTGCCGCTGGACCCGGACTACCCGGCGGACCGGCTCGCCCTCATGGTCGAGGACGCCCGCCCGGTGTGCGTGATCCGCGACGCCCTGCCCACCGGCCCGGAGGGCGAACTGCCGGCGTCGTACGACCCCCGGCACCCGGCGTACGTCATCTACACCTCGGGCTCCACCGGCCGCTCCAAGGGCGTGGTCGTCCCGCACGAGGGCATCGCCAACCGGCTGCTGTGGATGCAGGACACCTACCGACTCGGAGCCGGCGACCGGGTGTTGCAGAAGACGCCGTCCAGCTTCGACGTGTCGGTGTGGGAGTTCTTCTGGCCGCTGATCACCGGCGCCACGCTGGTCGTCGCCCGGCCCGAGGGCCACCGCGACCCCGCCTACCTGGCCGCGCTGATCCGCGAACAGGACGTCACCACCGTCCACTTCGTGCCCTCCATGCTCCAGCTCTTCCTGGAGGAGCCGACGGCCGCCGGCTGCACCGGCCTGCGCCGCGTGCTGTGCAGCGGCGAGGCGCTCTCGGCCGCCCTCACCCGCCGCTTCCACGACCTGCTGGACGCCGAACTGCACAACCTGTACGGGCCGACCGAGGCGTCCGTCGACGTCACCGCGATCGAGATCGCCCCCGGCGCGACGAGCGTCCCCATCGGCCGCCCGGTGTGGAACACCAGCCTGTACGTCCTCGACGGGGCCCTGCGCCCGGTGCCGCCCGGTGTCGCGGGGGAGCTGTACCTGGCGGGCGTGCAGCTGGCCCGCGGCTATCTGGACCGGCCCGGGCTGACCGCCGAGCGGTTCGTCGCCGACCCGTACGGCGTGGCGGGCAGCCGCATGTACCGCACCGGCGACCTGGCCCGCTGGACTGCCGACGGCACGGTCGAGTACCTCGGCCGCACCGACGACCAGGTGAAGGTGCGCGGCTTCCGCGTCGAGCCCGGCGAGATCGAGGCCGTGCTCGCCGCTCATCCGTCCGTCGCGCAGGCCACGGTCACCGTGCACGGCCAGACGCTCGTGGCCCATGTCGTCCCCGCCGCGGGCCCGGTGGTGGACGCGACCGCCCTGCGCGGCCACGCCGCCGCCGCACTCCCCGCCCACATGGTGCCCGCCGCCTACATCACCCTCGACGCGCTGCCGCTCACCCCGAACGGCAAGCTCGACCGCAAGGCCCTGCCCGCCCCCGAGTTCACCGCGGGCACCGCAGACGGCACCGCGCCGCGCACCCCGCGCGAGGAGATCCTCGCCGCCCTCGTCGCCGACGTCCTGGGACGCGAACGGGTCGGCGTGCACGACGACTTCTTCGCGCTCGGCGGCCACTCGCTGCTCGCCATGCGTCTGGTCAGCCGCGTCCGCAGCGCACTCGGTACGGAACTGACGGTCCGGGACGTCTTCGAGGCGCCGACCGTGGCCCTGCTCGCCGCCCGCACCGACACCTCCGCCGCCGGGTCGCGTCCCGCGCTCGCCGCCCCCCGCCCCCGCCCCGATCTGCTCCCGCTGTCCTCGGCGCAGCGCGGGCTGTGGCTGCTCGCCCAGGTCGACGGCGCGAGCACGGCGTACAACCTCCCCTCGGCCTGGCGGCTGACCGGCCCCCTCGACCGGGCCGCCCTCCAGGCCGCCCTGAACGACGTGGCCGCCCGGCACACCCCGCTGCGGACCGTCTTCCCGGCGGTCGACGGCGTGCCGTACCAGCGGATCCTGGCCGATGCCCAAGTCCCTCTGGAGGCAGCCGCGTTCGAGGACCTCGCGTCCCGCGCCGCACACGTCTTCGACCTGGAACGCGAACTCCCGTTCCGTGCCACCCTGTTCGAGACCGGGCCCGGCGAGCACGTCCTGCTGCTCCTGCTGCACCACATCGCCACCGACGAGTGGTCCGACCGCCCGCTGCTCGCCGACCTCGCCACCGCCTACGCGGCCCGCACGGCCGGGCGCGCCCCCGACTGGGCTCCGCTGCCCGCGAGTTACGCCGACCACACGCTCTGGCAGCGCGACCTGCTGGCCGCCACCGAGCCGGATCTGCTCGCCCACTGGACCGAGGCCCTGCGCGGACTGCCCGCCGAGCTGAACCTGCCTGCCGACCGGCCGCGGCCCGCCGAGCCCAGCGGGCGCGGCGGCACCACCGGCTTCACCGTCCCGCCCGCCCTGGCCGGCGCCCTGCGCGGCCTGGCCCGCGCCCACGGCGTCAGCATGTTCATGGTGGCCCAGGCCGCGGTGGCCGCGCTGCTGCACCGGCTCGGCGCGGGCGACGACATCCCGCTCGGCGCCCCGGTGTCCGGGCGGTCCGACGAGGCCCTCGAAGACCTGGTCGGCTTCTTCGTCAACTCCCTGGTGCTGCGCACCGACCTGTCCGGCGACCCCACCTTCGCCGAGCTGCTGGTCCGGGTCCGGGACACCGACCTGGCCGCCTACCAGCACCAGGACCTGCCCTTCGAACGGCTGGTGGAGGCCCTCAACCCCGAACGCTTCCTGGCCCGGCACCCGTTGTTCCAGGTGATGGTCGTCCACCTCACCGGACAGGGCGAAGGACCCGCGCTGCCCGGACTCACCGTCCGCCGTGAGAGCGTCGGGCAGGACAGCGCCAAGTTCGACCTGAGCTTCGACTTCGTCGAGCAGGGCGAGCGCGTCGACGGCTGGATCGAGTACAGCGCCGACCTCTTCGACGAACGGACCGCCGAACTCCTCGCCCGCCGGCTGGAGTCCCTGCTGGCCCAGGTCGCCGCCGACCCCGGCCGCCGCGTCGGCACCCTCGACGTGCTGCGCGACGACGAACGCGCCCGCGTGCTCACCGACTGGAACGACACCGCGCGGCCCGTCCCGGACCTCACGCTCCCCGAACTGTTCCGTGCCCAGGCGGCCCGCACGCCCGCCGCCACGGCCGTCGTCTTCGAGGACACCGCACTCACCTACGCCGAACTCGACCGGCGCGTCGAGCGGCTCGCCCACACCCTGGCCGCGCACGGAGCCCGCGCCGAGACGACCGTCGCCGTCGCCCTGCCGCGCTCCGTCGCCCTCGTGGTGACCCTGCTCGCCGTACACCGCGCGGGCGCCGCCTACCTGCCCCTCGACCCCGGCTACCCGGCCGAGCGGCTGGCGTACACGCTCACCGACGCCCGCCCGGCCTGCCTGGTCACGGGAGCGGACGTGGCCGTTCCAGACACCGGTGCGCCCCGCCTCACGGTGGCCGCCGACGGCACGCCCGACCTCCCGGCCGACGCCCCCCTGCCCACCGCCTACGACCCCCGCCACCCCGCCTACGTCATCTACACCTCCGGCTCCACCGGCCGTCCCAAGGGCGTGACCGTCCCGCACCTGGGCATCGCCAACCGGCTGCTGTGGATGCAGGACACCTTCCGACTCGGCGCCGACGACCGCGTGTTGCAGAAGACCCCGGCGGGCTTCGACGTGTCGGTGTGGGAGTTCTTCTGGCCGCTGGTCACCGGCGCCACACTGGTCGTCGCCCGGCCCGAGGGGCACCAGGACCCGGCCTACCTGGCCGCCCTGATCCGGCGCGAGCGCGTCACCACGGCCCACTTCGTGCCGTCCATGCTGCGCGCCTTCCTCGACGAGCCGGCTGCCGCCGACCGCACCGGCCTCCGCCAGGTGATGTGCAGCGGCGAGGCCCTGCCCGCCCCGCTGGCCGCCCGGTTCCGTCAAGTCCTGCCGGACACCCGCCTGCACAACCTCTACGGGCCGACCGAGGCGTCCGTCGACGTCACCGCGACCGAGGTCGCCCCCGGCGCGGCCTCCGTCCCCATCGGCCGCCCGGTGTGGAACACCCGCACCTACGTCCTCGACGCCGGCCTCCGCCCGGTGCCGCCCGGTGTCGCCGGGGAGCTGTACCTGGCGGGCGTGCAGCTGGCCCGCGGCTATCTCGGCCGCCCCGGGCTGACCGCGGAGCGGTTCGTCGCCGACCCGTACGGCGTGGCGGGCAGCCGCATGTACCGCACCGGCGACCTGGCCCGCTGGACCACCGACGGCGAGCTGGAGTACCTCGGCCGCACCGACGACCAGGTCAAGCTGCGCGGTTTCCGGATCGAGCTCGGCGAGATCGAGACCGTGCTCGCCGCCCACCCGTCCGTGGCGCACGCCACCGTCGTGGTCCGCGACGACCGGCTCGTGGCGTACGTCGTCGCGGCCCCCGGTGCGACGGCCGACCCCGCCGCCCTGCGCACCCACGCCGCGGCCGCCCTGCCCGAGTACATGGTCCCGGCCGCCGTGCTCGCCCTCGACGCCCTCCCGCTCACCCCGAACGGCAAGCTCGACCGCAGGGCGCTGCCCGCCCCGGACTTCGCCGCCGAGGTGACCGACACCCGGCCGCGCACCCCGCTGGAGGAGACCCTGGGCGCCCTCGTCGCCGAGGTGCTCGGCCTCGAACGGGTCGGTGTCGACGACGACTTCTTCGCCCTCGGCGGGGACAGCATCGTCGCCATGCAGCTGGTCGCCCGGGCCCGCGCCGCCGGGCTGGCGTTCAGTCCGCGCGACGTGTTCCGGCACAAGTCGGTGGCGGGCCTGGCCGCGGTGGCGACCACGGCCCTGGACGAACGGGACGAGCGGGCCGAGCGGGACGGGACCACCGCCCTGCTCGACCTCACCGACGCCGAACGCGCCGAGGCCGCCGCGCTGCCCGCCGGCACCGACGTACTGCCCCTCTCCCCGCTCCAGGCCGGACTGCTCTTCCACGCAGCCCTGGACTCCGGCGACGCGGGACCGGACGTCTACACCGTGCAGATCTCCTACGACCTCGAAGGCCCCGTCGACGCCGACCGGCTGCGCGCCGCCGCCCAGGACCTGCTCGACGCCCACGAGAACCTGCGCAGCGGCTTCCGGTACCTGGCCTCCGGACGCCCGGTGGCCGTCGTACCGCGCACCGCAGTGCTGCCCTGGCGGCAGCTCGACCTCACCGACGGCGCCGACCTCACCGACGGCGCCGACGGCTCCGCCGACTCCGCCGACTCCGCCGACGAGGCGGCCTGGGCCCGGCTGCTCGGGCAGGAGCGGCGCCGCTTCGACCCCGAACGCCCGCCGCTGCTCCGCCTGTTGCTGGCCAGGACCGGCCCGGACCGGCACCGCCTCGTCCTCTCGCACCAGCACCTGCTCCTCGACGGCTGGTCGCTGCCGCTGCTCACCGCCGAGCTGTGGGCGCGCTACGAGGGCCGCACCCCGCCACCGCCCGCCCCCTACCGTGCCCACCTGCGGCTGCTGGCCGCCCAGGACCCTGCCGACTCCGCCGCCTGGTCCGAGGCCCTCACCGGGCTCGCCGAACCCACCCGGCTCGCGCCCGCCGACCCCGACCGGGCCGCCGCCGTCCCGCACACCCACACCGTGCAGCTGGACGCCGGCCGCACGGCGGAACTGGAGGCGTTCGCCCGGCGCGCGGGTGTCACCGTCAACACCCTCGTGCAGGCGGCCTGGGGCGTGCTCCTCGGCCGGCTCACCGGACGCGACGACGTGGTGTTCGGCGCCACCGTGGCGGGCCGCGCGCCCGAACTCGCCGGATCCGAGGCGATGATCGGCCTGTTCATCAACACGATCCCGGTCCGGGTGCGGATCCGCCCCGAGGAGAGCACGGCCGCCCTTCTGGAACGGCTCCAGGACGAGCAGTCCCGGCTCATCGCCCACCAGCACCTCGGCCTCGCCGACATCCAGCGCACCGCCGGACTCGGCGAACTCTTCGACACGCTCGTGGTGTTCGAGTCGTACCCCGTGGCAGAGCCCGACCAGGCCCCGGGTGACGCACCACGCGTCACGGTCCGCGACCACCAGGACTCCACCCACTACCCGCTGGCCTGGGCGGTCGAGCCCGCCGAACGGCTGCGGGTGACCGCCGAGTTCCGCCCCGACCTGTTCGAGGCGGCCACCGTACGGCGGATCACGGACGCCCTGACCGGCCTGCTGACCGGCATGGCCGCAGACCCCGAGCGCCCCGTCGGACGGCTCGACCTGCTCGGCTCCGCCGACCGGTACACCGTCCTGGAGACCTGGAACGACAACGCCCTCCCGGCCGCCGAACGCCTCGGCACGGTACCGGAGCTGTTCGCCGCCCAGGCCGCCGCCACCCCGGACGCGGTCGCCGTCACCGACGGCCGCACCACCTGGACCTTCGCCGAACTCGACGCCCGCAGCACCGAGTTGGCGCGCGTCCTGGCCGGGCACGGCGCCGCACCCGAGCGGATCGTGGCCCTCGCCCTGCCCCGCACCGCCGACCACATCGCCGCGATCCTCGCCGTCATGAAGGCGGGCGCCGCCTATCTGCCCCTCGACCCCGACCTGCCCGGGGCCCGCCTCACCGGCATGCTCGCCGACGCCCGCCCGGTGCTGGTCCTGGCCACCGCCGGGACCGTCGGCACGCTGCCCTCGACGGACGTCCCCGTCCTGCGGATCGACGCCCCCGCGGACGGCCTTCCCCAGGCAGAGCCCACCGCCCCCGGTCCCGACCACCCCGCCTACGTCATCTACACCTCCGGCTCCACCGGCCGCCCCAAGGGCGTCGTCGTCACCCAGCGCGGAGTCGCCAACCTCTTCCACAGCCACCGCCACGACCTGCACGACCTCGCCAAGGAGCGCACCGGGCGGCGCCACCTGCGGGTCGGGCACGCCTGGTCGTTCTCCTTCGACGCCTCCTGGCAGCCGCAGCTGTGGCTCCTCGACGGACACGCCCTGCACATCGCCGACGACGACACCCGCCGCGACCCCGAACTGCTCGCCGGGTTCATCCGAGACCGGGGCATCGACTTCATCGAGGTCACCCCGTCCCTGCTCGCCCGGATGGCCGACAGCGGCCTGATCGGGCCCGGCGGCGAGTGCCCGCTCGCGCTGGTCGGCTTCGGCGGCGAAGCGGTACCCCAGTCGCTGTGGAGCAGGCTCGCCGCGCTCCGCGACACCGAGGCGGTCAATCTCTACGGCCCCACCGAGGCCACCGTCGACGCCCTCGTCGGCCGGGTCCGCGACAGCGCCCGCCCGGTCGTCGGCCACCCCGTCCACCACTCCCGCGCCTACGTCCTGGACACCGCCCTGCGTCCGGTCCCGCCCGGCGTCACCGGCGAGCTGTACCTGTCCGGACCCGGCCTGGCCCGCGGCTACCTCGGCCGGCCCGACCTCACCGCCGAACGCTTCGTCGCCGACCCCTTCGGACTGCCGGGGGAGCGGATGTACCGCACCGGCGACCTGGCCCGCTGGACCGAGGACGGGCTCCTGGAGTTCGCCGGACGCACCGACGACCAGGTGAAGATCCGTGGCTACCGGGTCGAACTCGCCGAGATCGAGGCCGCGTTGGACACCCATCCGGCCATCGCGCAGAGCGTCGTCGTGACCCGCGAACACCGGCCCGGGGTCCGGCAGTTGATCGCCTACGCGGTCTCGGTCGACGCCGACGGCACGGGCGGCACGGATGGCGCGGAGTTGCGCGCCCACGCCGCCGCCCGACTGCCCGACTACATGGTCCCGGCCGCCATGGTCGTCCTGGAGCGGCTGCCGCTGCTCTCCAACGGCAAGCTCGACCGGGCCGCCCTGCCCGCCCCCGACTTCACCGCGGCGGGCGGCGGCCGGGCCCCGCAGAACGACACCGAGCGCGCCCTGCGCGACCTGTTCGCGGACGCCCTCGGGCTGCCCGCCGAGGCGATCGGCACGGACGACGACTTCTTCGCTTTCGGCGGGGACAGCATCGTCGCCATGCAACTCGTCGCCCGCGCCCGCTCGGGCGGCCTGCGGGTCACTCCCCGCCAGGTCCTCCAGCACCGCACCGTCGCCGCCCTCGCCGCCGTCGCCGTCCCGCTGGGCGCGGGCGAACGGCGGGCCGCGCACGACGACGGCACCGGCACCGTCCCGCTCACCCCGATCATGCACGCCCTGCTGGACCGCGGCGGCCCCGTCGCCGCCTACCACCAGGCGGCCCTGCTGCGCACCCCGGCCGACCTCACCGAACCCGGCCTGCTGGCCGTGCTCGGGGCGCTCGCCGCACGGCACGACATGCTCCGGGCCCGGCTCGTCCGCACCCCGCAGCCCGCGCTGTCGGTACCCGCGGCGGCCGACACCGACGTACGGACCTGGCTCGCCCGGGTCGACGTGCGCGAGGCCGCCGCGTCCGAGGCCGCCGCGTCCGAGACCACTGCGTCCGGGGCCGCCCCGGGCGAGGCCGCGCTGCGGGACGCCATCGCCCGCCACGCACCGACGGCCCTGGCGGGACTCGACCCCGAGGCCGGGGCGATGGTGCGGGCGGTCTGGTTCGACGCCGGCCCGGACCGGCCCGGACGGCTGCTGCTCCTCGTCCACCACCTGGTGGTCGACGGCGTCTCCTGGCGCGTGCTGCTGCCCGACCTGGCCACCGCCTGGGCGGCGGTCCGCGGCGGCCGTACCCCCGAACTGGCCCCGGTGGAGCTGTCGTTCGCCCGCTGGTCTCGGCTGCTCGGCGCCCGGTCCTGTGAACCGGCCGCCGAGGACGAGCTGCCCTGGTGGACCTCCGCGCTCGCCGCGGGCGCCGACCTGCCCCTGGCCCGCCCGCTCGACCCGGCCCGGGACACCGTCGCCACCACCCGCTACCTGTCCCTCTCCCTGCCCGCCGCCGTCACCGGCCCCCTGCTGAGCCGGGTTCCGGCCGCCTTCGGGGCGAGCGTCAACGACGTCCTGCTCACCGCGTTCGCCCTGGCCGTCGGCGACTGGCGGGCCCGGACCCTCGGTGCGGCGAGCGCCGGCGGAC
Source organism: Streptomyces sp. NPDC054770 (assembly GCF_053611985.1). Lineage (NCBI taxonomy): Bacteria > Bacillati > Actinomycetota > Actinomycetes > Kitasatosporales > Streptomycetaceae > Streptomyces > Streptomyces sp. NPDC054770. The sequence continues at coordinate 12,539 of NZ_JBSHBL010000027.1, read as the reverse complement.
CGGTCCTGGTCGACCTGGAGGGGCACGGCCGCGAGGAGGAACTCGCGGGCGACGCCGACCTGTCCCGTACGGTCGGCTGGTTCACCAGCGTCGTCCCGGTACGGCTCGACCCCGGTGCGTCCGGTCCGGCGGCCCTTGGCGGCGGACCCGCCCTCGACGCGGCCGTGGCCCGGATCCGCGAGCACCTCACCGCCCTGCCCACGGGCGGCATCGGCCACGGCCTGCTGCGCCGGCTCAACCCCGCGACCGGCCCGCTCCTCGCCGAACTCGCCGATCCGCAGATCGAGTTCAACTACATGGGCCGCTTCGACCGCCCCGCGGCCGCCGACTGGTCCTACACCGCCGAGGAGGACGCCGCCGACCTCGACGCCGACGCCGGCATGCCGATGTCGCACGCGCTCACCCTCAACGCCCTCACCGAGGACCGCCCCGAGGGGCCGGAGCTCAGCGCCCACTGGGCGTACGCGGCCGGACTCATCGGCGAGGACGCGGTACGGGAGCTGGCCGGGACCTGGTTCCGGGCGCTGGAGGCGCTGGTAGCACGCGCGGACGAACTGAACTGACCGACCGCACCCACCGAACCGACCGAAAGGCAAGGACCCGCTGACATGAGCAACCCGTTCGAGAACCCCGACGGCGTCTACTCCGTCCTCGTCAACGACGAGGGCCAGTACAGCCTGTGGCCCGACTTCGTGGACGTACCGGCCGGCTGGACGGTCGTCCACGGCCCGGCGGCCCGGCAGGAGTGCCTGGACCACATCGAGACGCACTGGACGGACATGCGGCCCAGGAGCCTGGTCGAAGGCCCCTGACAGACGCAGCGAGAAAGGGGGGGCGGCCCGGTGTCGAACCGGGCCGCCCCCCTTCTCCCTGCGCTCACGACGCCGGCTGTGCCACCTTCGTCGACGTCTTGCCGTCCACCGCCGCCGCCAGCTGCGGCACCAGGCGGTCCAGGACGTAGGGGATGCTCAGCACGGTCGACAGGGACACCGCGTTGCCGTAGTCGCTGGTCTCCTTGATGAAGACCTCACGGCCCTGCTTCACCACGTTCAGATCGCCGTAGACCGGGTCACTGTGCAGCTTGGTGACCGACGTGGTGGTGTCCGGCGCGATCCACACGGCCACGTCCTGGTCGAGCAGGTCGTAGCGCTCCTTGCTGATCTGGGCGCCGAACTGGTCCCCGATCACCTTGTCGAGGTCCTTGGGCAGCGCGAAGCCGAGGTCCGACAGGAGCCGGGAGCGCGGGTCCTGGCTGCCGTAGACGAACACGCCCTGGTACGGGGTCGCCATGACCGCCGTGGCCTTGGCGAACGCGGGGTTGGCCTGCTTGGCCGCCGCGAACCTGGCCTCGACGCCCGAGACCAGCGTCTTGGCCTCGTCGGCCTTGCCGAGCGCCTGCCCGATCTCCTCGGTCTGCTGCTGCCACGGCACGCCGTAGTCGTTGTACTGCTTCGGCTGGGCCACCACCGGCGCGAACTTCGACAGGCTCTCGTACTGCGCCTTGGTCAGCCCCCCGTACACGGCGAGGATCAGATCCGGCCTGAGCGCGGCGATCTTCTCCACCTGGGGGCCGGTGCCGGTGTCCTTGAGGACGGTCGGCGCGGGGGCGCTGCCGAGCTTGTCCTGGGCCCAGGGGCCGATCGCGCCCTTGTAGCCGCCCAGCCACTCGGTCGTGCCGACCGGGACCTTGCCGAGGGCCAGGACGGCGTCCTGGTCGGTGAGGCCGACGGTCACGATCCGCTTGGGTTCGGACTTGATGGTCGTACTGCCGAACTTGTGGGCGATCGTCACGGGGAACGAGCCGGCGGACGAGCCCTCCTTCGCGGCCGCGGACGAGCCGGAGGTGCCGTCGGAGTCGGTGGAGCCGCAGGCGACCGCCGTCGCCGTGAGCAGGAGTACGGAGGCGAGCAGGCCGGTGAGCCTGGACACTCTGGTGGCGCGGGGCATCGGCTGATCCTTCTGTTCTTGGCCGTTCTCGGCGATGGGGTCCGGCGGGGGCGGCTTGGTTCGGAGAGGGAGCTCAATGGGGGGCGGCGGGGGAGCGGTGGTCCGACCAGGCCTGCCACAGGGCGGCGTACCGGCCCCGGGCGGCGAGGAGTTCGCCGTGGCTGCCCTCCTCCACCACGCGGCCGTCGCTCAGCACGACCACCCGGTCGGCCGCGGCGGCCTGGCTGAGCCGGTGCGCCACGACCAGTGCGGTACGGCCGCGCAGCGCCTGCTCGGCGGCCTCGTCGAGGAGCCGGGCGCCGGAGCTGCCCGCCTCCGCCGTCGCCTCGTCGAGCACGACCACCGGCGGATCGGCCAGCAGCAGCCGGGCCAGGGCGAGTTGCTGGGCCTGGTCGGCGGTGAGCCGGTGCCCGCCGTCGCCGACAACCGTCTCCAGCGCCTCCGGCAGCGCCTCGGCCCAGCCGAGGGCGCCCACCGTGGCCAGCGCGTCCCGCAGCTCCTCGTCGTCCGCGTCCGGGCGGGCGAGGCGCAGGTCGTCGGCGAGCGGGCCGGCGAAGACGTGCACCTCCTGGGTGACGAGCCCCACCAGGCGGCCGGAGCCGTCCGGTTCGGCGCCGCCGACGTCGACCCGGCCGGCCTCCGGGCGGTGCAGTCCGGCCACCAGCCGGGCCAGGGTCGTCTTGCCCGCACCCGTGGTGCCGACCAGCGCGACCCGCTCCTTGGGCCGTACCGTGAGGTCGACGCCGTGCAGCACAGGACGGCCGGGCACGTACGCGTGCGAGACCCCGGTCAGCGTCACGGACGGATCGCCCGCCGCACCGGTCGTACGACCGCCCGTGTGCTCGTCGGCCGCGGGCGCCGGTTCGTCGACGACCCCGACCAGCCGGGCCAGTCCCGCCGTCGCCGACTGGGCGTCGTCAAGGAGCACCAGCGCGGTGTTGACCGGCCCGAAGAGGCTGTGGAAGTAGAGCGCGGCCGCCGTCGCCGTACCGACCGAGGAGGCGCCGGAGCGCACCAGCAGGAACCCGGTGACCAGCACGGCGGCGAGGCCCACGTACTCGGCGATGTGCAGCCTGCTGTAGAAGCGCAGCACCAGCCGTACCCCGCGCATCGTCAGCTCCACCGCCGTCCGCGAGCGCTCGGTGACCCGGCGGGTGTGGCCGTCCTGGAGCCGGTACGCCCGTACCGTCCGCGCCCCGCCGATGGTGTCCAGCAACTGCTGCTGCTGGGCGCCGGTGGCGATCCGCTCCCTCGCGTACAGGGGCACGGCGTTGCGCACGTACCAGCGGGCGGTGTGCGCCTGCACGGGCACCGCGAGCAGCGCGGCCAGCAGGAACCGCCAGTCCAGCAGGGCGAGGGCGGCCAGGGTCAGCACGATCGACAGCCCGGAGCGGGCCAGCTCGGGCAGGGCGGTGCGGACCGCGTCGGCGACCCGGGAGACATCGCGGGTGACCCGGGCGTTGAGGTCGCCCGAGCCCGCCCGCTCCAGCCGCTCCAGCGGCAGCGACAGGGCGCGTTCCACGAACAGTTCACGCAGCCGGGCGAGCGCGGTCTCGCCGAGCCTGGACACCAGGGACATGCCCAGCGCGGTGGTGAGGCCCTGCACCGCGGCGACCCCGGCGAGCGCGAGGACGGGCCGGGTGAGCGCGTCGGGGGAGCGGTGCTCCGTGACGACGTCCACGATGTGTCCGAGCAGCGGCTGGGTGAGCAGTCCGACGGCCGTGGCGACCATCAGGGTGCCGAAGCCGGCGGCCGCCAACGCGCGGTCGGGGCGCAGGAGTTCGCGGACGGCCGCGCGGGTGCGGGCGGGCGTGGCGGTGGGCAGCAGATCGCGTTCGGTGTCGTCCGGCCCGGCGGCGCGATCCGGTCCGGCGACGGGGTCCGGCCCTGCGACGGGGTCCGGTCCTGCGGCGGGGTCCGGTCCCGCGATGTGATCCGGCCCTGTGATGGAGTGCCCTGTGGTGGGGTCCGTCATGCCAGCACCGCCGTCCGGTAGGTCTCATGGGTCCGGGAGAGTTCCGCGTGGGTGCCCTCGGCGCCGACCCGGCCGCCGTCCAGCAGCACCACCCGGTCGGTGACGGCGAGCAGCGCCGGGCTGTTGGTCACCACGACCGTCGTACGGCCCTGCCTGAACTCCCGGAGCCCCGCGGCGATCCGGGCCTCGGTGACCGCGTCCACGGCGGTCGTCGGATCGTGTACGACCAGGACCGGGGTGCTGGCCCGCAGGGCCCGCGCCAGCAGGACCCGCTGCCGCTGCCCGCCGGACAGGGAACGCCCGCCCTCGCCCACCCCGGTGGCCGCGCCGTGCGGCAGCGAGCGGACCACCTCGTCGGCGTCGGCGGCGGCCATGGCGCGTGCCGTCAGTGAGTCGTCGGCCGAGCCCGTGGGGACCACGTTGCCGGCGAGGGAGCCCTCGAACAGCGCGGCGTCGTGCGCGGCGACCAGCACCGCGGCCCGCAGCCGGGCCGGGTCCAGCCGGGTCAGCGGCACACCGTCCAGCTCGACCGAGCCGGACTCCGGGTCGCTCTCCCGGCCCAGACAGCTCAACAGGGCCTCGGCGCAGGCCGGATCCGTCACCGCGATCCCGGTCAGCCGCCCGGCGGGCATGTCGAGGTCCACACCGTCGAGGCCGCCGAGCCGTACCCCGCGCAGCCGCAACTCCCCGCGCACCGCGTCCGGAACCGGCTCGTCCCCGCCCGTGACGGCGGGCCCCGCGGAGAGCACCTCGGCGATTCGGGTGGCGGAGGCGCGGCCCTGCGCCAGTTCGGCGTTGACCCAGGCGAACGTCTCCAACGGTCCGAGGAGGAACAGCGCCAGGCCGACGGCGGAGACCAACTGCCCGAGCGTGAGCGACCCGTCGAGCGCCAGCCGACCACCCACCCAGGCGATCAGCGCGATGAACCCGCCGGTGAGGGCCAGCACGAGCCCGGTCTGCCACGACTCGGCCCGCGCCGCGCGCAGGGTGGCCGCGAGGGAGACCCGGCTGGTACGGCGGTAGCGCTCGACCGCGGCCCGCTGCGCACCGAGCCCCTTCAACACCCGCAGCCCCGCCACCAGATCGGCCGCGACCCCGGCGGCACCGGCGGCCCGGTCCTGCTCGGCCTCGCTGCGCCGCTCCAGGGGCTTGCTGAGCAGATGCCCGAGCCACAGCAGCACGGGGGTGCCGAGCAGCACGATCAGACCGAGCGGAACGGACGTCAGCAGCAGCGCCACCGCACTGGCCGCGATGCCGGCGATGGCCGAAATCCCGCTCATCAGCGCCATGTTGACCGCTCCGACGCGCTTGGCGTCCTCGGTGGCGACGTTGGCCAGTTCACCGGAGAGCCGCTCCGTCTCGGCGCCGCCCCGGGGGTCGAGCACCCGGCGTACGACCGCCAGCCGAAGCTCGTGGGCGGCCTCCTCGGCTCCGCGCTCCCCGGCCCGCGCGCCCAGCCGGAAACTCCACGACAGGCACACGTACAGGACGGCCAGCACGGCCAGCCACCACACCAGGCGCCCGGCGTCCCGCCCGGCCACGGCCTGGTCGACGACGACACCGATGAGGACGGGAACCAGGGCCTCCCCGAGCTGGTGCACGCAACCGAGCGCCGCCCCGAGACCGACCCGCCGCCCCTGCCCTCTGACCGACCTGGCCAGGACATCCCGCCCCGACAGCTCCCCTGATCCCACCGGCCACCCTCCGGAGACGGTCAACTTAGGCAAGGCTACTCTAAGTAAATGTGGTCGCGTCAATCCCCGACTGCCCTCCACTCCACGCCCGTACCGGGCTCCGGCGGGGTCGGCAGGAGCCGCGCGCGCCATGCCACACGGCCCTCGCGGCGAGCCCTGCGGGCCCGGTCGACGGATAGGCTCCCGGTATGGATGTCCGTGTAGAGATCGTCCGGGAAGCAGGCGAGGAACTCGTCGACGCCTTCGGCCGGTTGCTGCCGCAGCTGTCCTCGACGGCCAAGCCCCTTGACCACGAGGCGATCGACCGGATGGTGTCGTGTGATGCCAACACGGTGCTTGTCGCCCGGACGTCCGAGGCGATCGTCGGAACCCTGACTCTGGTGCTGTTGCCCCTGCCGTCCGGGATGAGGGGCCGCGTCGAAGACGTGGTCGTCGACACCGCGGCGCGGGGCCAGGGGGTCGCGGCACTCCTGACCCGGGAGGCCTTGCGGATCGCCCGGGAGGCGGGTGCCCGGACGGTGGATCTGACCTCCCGGCCGGATCGTGCCGCGGCGAACCGGCTCTATGAGCGTCTTGGCTTCCGGGCCCGGGAGTCGATGGTCTACCGCTTTCCGATCGACTAGGGCCGGCCCTGTGGTCGGCTTCGCTCGACATGCATGCGATGCGGGGGCGCGATGAAGCTTCTCCTCACCGACTCCGGTGTCAGGAACGCAAGCATTCTGGCGGCGCTGGTCGATCTCCTGGGCAAACCGATCGCCGAGGCCGGCGCACTCTGTATCCCCACCGCAGGATACGGGGGCCCGCACGGGGATCCGGGCGGGCCGTGGCGTTTCAGCGGAAGCTCCCCGCATCCCATGACCGGGTTGGGGTGGAAGTCGGTGGGCGTGCTGGAACTCACCGCACTGCCCGACATCGACAAGGAACGCTGGGTCTCCTGGGTCCGGGAGGCGGACGTCCTGCTGGTGAACGGCGGCGACGCGCTCTACCTGTGCCACTGGATGCGGGAGTCCGGACTGGCCGGCCTCTTCCCGTCGCTGCACGACACGGTCTACGTGGGGCTCAGCGCCGGGAGCATGGTGCTGACGCCCCGCGTCGGGGAGCACTTCGTCGACCGGACGCCGCCCGCCGGGGACGACAGCATGCTGGGCGTCGTCGACTTCTCCCTCTTCCCGCACCTCGAGAGCCCGGACTGCCCGGAGAACACCATGGCCGAGGCGGAACGGTGGGCCGCCGGGATGAACGGTCCGGCGTACGCCATCGACGCTCAGACCGCCATCAAGGTGACCGACACCGGCGTCGAGGTCGTCTCCGAGGGGCACTGGAAGCTGTTCGACCCGGTGTCCTGAGCGGAGGGCGCCGCCAGCTCGCGCTACAAGGTCGCGCGGATCCTCGACGAGTGCCTGGAGAAGGGCACCGCCAAGATCGAGATCGCCGCCCGGACCAGCGGCCGCCCTGCTGGGCATCAGCTGGGGCCGGCCCCCCCCGGGCACCCCCGCCGACGCCGACCTCGCCGAACGGACCATTGGCATAGACTTTGACGTGCTCCGGCAGATCCCCGAGGTCATCGCCGTGGCCTGCGGCGAGTCCGAGGCCCGGGCCATCCACACCGTCCTGCGCGGCGGACCGGTGCACTCCCTGGTCGTCGACGACCGGGCCGCCCGCCGCGTGCCGGCCCTTCACTCCCGACAGGCCCAAGCCGCGTCCACGAGGCATCCTGACCCACAGGCGAAGAACGCGGATCCTCCGAGCCAGGAGGCGAACCGTGAAGACCACGGCCAGCGGGCATTCCACACCCGGCGGGGACCGACCCGCCGGGCCCGTCGACGCGGTGCTCTTCGACATCGGCGGCACGATCTACGACGACGAGCGCTACGTCCAGGCCCTGTACCGGGCGGTCACCGAGCTGGCCGGGAACGTCGACGAGGCCGAGTTCTGGGCGCTGTACGACGCCGAGCGCGAGAGCGGCGGCAGGCTGCTGCGCACCGCGTTCGCCCGGCGGTTCGTCCCCGGCGGGGACGGCGCACTGCTGCACCGGCACGTCGTCGAGCACTGGGAGTACCCGGTCGAGGCGCTCTACCCCGATGTCTGGCCGGTGCTGCCCGCGCTGGTGCGCCAGTACCGGCTCGGCATCGTCTCCCTCTCCCCGCCCCAGGTCAGGGAGGCGCTGCGCCGTGACGGCCTGTACGGACTGTTCGACGCGATCCTGCTCGGAGGCGGGCGCTACGAGAAGCCGGATCCCCGGGCCTTCCTCGCCGCGCTGGAACAGATGGGAGTGCCACCGGAGCGCGCCGTCTTCGTCGGCAACCGGCTCGACACCGACATCCGGCCCACGGCGCGGATCGGTATGCGCACCGTGTGGATGCTGCGCGGCGAGGCCCCACCGGCGCCGACCCGCGGCCAGCTCGCGGAGACCGACGCGGTGATCACCTCACTGACCGGGCTGCCGATGGCGCTGGCCCGGCTGACCGACCGCCCCGCCCCGGTGGCGGCACGGGTACGGGGCATGTCGACCGCCGCGGCCGACATCACCGGCCAGTACCGGGCCAGACAGCGGCTCTCCATCGTGAGCGCGGCCAGCATCCGTATCGGCAGCACTCTCGACGTGCGGCGGACCGCTCAGGAACTCGCCGAGGTGGCCACCGGGCACTTCGCCGACTTCGTCGTGGTCGATCTCTTCGAGTCCGTCCTGCACGGCGACGAGCCGGAGGCGCTCGCGGCCGCCGAGTCCGTCGTCCTCTGCCGGGCCGCGGCCAAGTCCGTCCTGCCCGGCTGCCCGGAGTCCGTGGTCGAGGTCGGGCAGCGGGCCCGGTACCCCGAGGACTCCCCGATGAGCCGTGCCCTGGCCACCGGAGAGCCGGCGCAGTTCTGGATGGGGGACCCGGCCATGCGGGGCTGGCTGACCACGGATGCCGCGCGCGCCCGCGTCGTGCGCGAAGTCGGTGTGCACGCTCTCGCCGTGGTGCCGATGGTCGCCCGCGGCACCACCCTGGGACTCGCCGAGTTCATGCGGCACCGGATGCCCTACGCCTTCGACGCGAACGATCTGCTCCTCGCCGAGGAGATCACGGCCAGAGCGGCCCTGGCCGTCGACAACGCCCGGCGCTACACCCGCGAGCGCAACACCGCGGTGGCGCTGCAGCGCAGCCTGCTCCCCCGGCTGGCAACCCGGCAGACGGCGGTGGAGGTCGCCGCCCGCTACCTGCCGGCCGACACCGAGGCGGGGGTCGGCGGCGACTGGTTCGACGTCATCCCCCTCTCCGGCGCCAGGGTCGCGCTCGTGGTGGGCGACGTGGTCGGCCACGGCATCCGGGCCTCGGCCACCATGGGACGTCTCCGCACCGCCGTCCTCACCCTCGCCGAGATCGACATTCCGCCCGACGAACTGCTCACCCAGCTCGACGACCTCGTCCTGCGCCTCGAACGCGAGGAGGGTCCGTCCGCCGAGTCGGTCGACGAACCGGAGGCCGAGGTCGTCGGCGCCACCTGCCTGTACGCGGTGTACGACCCGGTCTCCCGCCGCTGCACGCTCGCTCGCGCGGGGCACCCCGCTCCCGCCGTCGTGTACCCGGACGGCACGGTCGCCTTCCCCGACCTGCCGGCCGGCCCGCCCCTGGGCCTGGGCGGCCTGCCCTTCGAGTCGGCCGAGCTCGACCTGCCCGAAGGCAGCCTGATCGCCCTGTTCACCGACGGCCTCATCGAGACCGCCGACCGGGACGTGGACAGCGGACTGACCCGGCTGAGCAACAGCCTGCACCATGCTCCGCAGTCCCTCGAAGACGCCTGCGACAAGGTGCTGCGGGCGCTGCTCCCCGACACCCCCTCCGACGACGTCGCCCTGCTCCTCGCCCGCCCGCAGACCCTCCCCGGCGCGCATGTCGCGACCTGGGATCTTCCCTCGGACCCCGCGGTGGTGGGCCGCGCCCGCCGGCTGACGACCGAGCAACTCGCCGCCTGGGCGCTGGAGGAGATCTCCTTCGTCACCGAACTGGTGGTCAGCGAACTCGTCACCAACGCCATCCGGTACGGTCAGCCGCCCCTTCGACTGCGTCTGATCCGGGACATCAACCTCATCTGCGAGGTGTCCGACGGCAGCAGTACCTCACCTCACATGCGGCGGGCTCGCTCCTACGACGAGGGCGGACGCGGCCTGCTCCTGGTCGCCCAGTCGAGCGCGCGCTGGGGCACCCGCCACACCACGTCCGGAAAGACGATCTGGGCCGAGCAGACCCTTCCCGCACTTCCATGAGGTCACCGGCCGGCCGCCATGACCGCGACCTCGCCGGAGACGACCACGACCGGCACACCGTCGTCGTGCGCGAGTGCGGTGATCATCGAGTGGATCTCCGCCTCGGCGGGCGTGGCAGAACGTGGATGTGGGCTGTTCCGGTGAGCACCTACCCTTGACCCATGACCAGCAGCAGCGACCGGAGCCCGGCAGTGGACGTTCAAGGATCCAAGACCTACGAAGTCCGCACCTACGGGTGCCAGATGAACGTCCACGACTCCGAGCGATTGTCCGGGCTGCTGGAGGAGGCCGGGTACGTGCGCGCCCCCGAGGGGTCCGACGGCGACGCCGATGTCGTCGTCTTCAACACGTGCGCGGTCCGGGAGAACGCCGACAACCGGCTGTACGGCAACCTCGGCCGGCTCGCGCCGAGGAAGGCGGAGCGGCCCGGGATGCAGATCGCGGTCGGCGGCTGCCTGGCGCAGAAGGACCGCGACACCATCGTGCGCAGGGCCCCCTGGGTCGACGTCGTCTTCGGCACGCACAACATCGGCAAGCTGCCGGTCCTGCTGGAGCGCGCCCGGGTCCAGGAAGAGGCCCAGGTCGAGATCGCCGAGTCGCTGGAGGCGTTCCCCTCCACCCTGCCGACCCGGCGCGAGAGCGCCTACGCCGCCTGGGTCTCCATCTCCGTCGGCTGCAACAACACCTGCACCTTCTGCATCGTCCCGGCCCTGCGCGGCAAGGAGAAGGACCGCCGCACCGGCGACATCCTCGCCGAGATCGAGGCCCTGGTCGCCGAGGGCGTCTCCGAGATCACCCTGCTCGGCCAGAACGTCAACGCGTACGGCTCCGACATCGGCGACCGCGAGGCCTTCAGCAAGCTGCTGCGGGCCTGCGGGACCATCGAGGGCCTGGAGCGGGTCCGGTTCACCTCCCCGCACCCCCGTGACTTCACCGACGACGTGATCGCGGCCATGGCCGAGACCCCGAACGTGATGCCGCAGCTGCACATGCCGATGCAGTCCGGTTCGGACACCGTGCTCAAGGCCATGCGGCGCTCGTACCGGCAGGAGCGCTACCTCGGCATCATCGAGAAGGTGCGGGCCGCGATCCCGCACGCGGCGATCACCACCGACATCATCGTGGGCTTCCCCGGCGAGACCGAGGAGGACTTCGAGCAGACCCTGCACGCGGTGCGCGAGGCACGGTTCGCGCAGGCCTTCACCTTCCAGTACTCCAAGCGGCCCGGCACCCCGGCCGCCACCATGGAGGGCCAGATCCCCAAGGAGGTCGTCCAGGCGCGCTACGAGCGTCTCGTCGCCCTCCAGGAGGAGATCTCCTGGGAGGAGAACAAGAAGCAGGTCGGCCGCACCCTGGAGCTGATGGTCGCCGAGGGCGAGGGGCGCAAGGACGGCGCCACCCACCGCCTCTCCGGCCGCGCCCCCGACAACCGCCTGGTCCACTTCACCAAGCCGGACCAGGACGTCCGCCCCGGCGACGTGGTCACGGTCGAGATCACCTACGCGGCTCCGCACCACCTGCTCGCCGAGGGGCCGACTCTCGGCGTACGGCGCACCAGCGCCGGCGACGCCTGGGAGAAGCGGAACGCGGCCGAGGCGGCCAAGCCGGCGGGCGTGCTGCTGGGGCTGCCGAAGATCGGGGTGCCGCAGCCGCTGCCGGTGGCGACGGGCAGTGGCTGCGGCTGCGACTGAGGGCTGCCGCAACACGGGCGGAAAGGAGCATCACCAGCTCGTGGTGCTGGTGCTCACGTTGATCGACCTGACCGACGTGCTGATCGAGGACTGACCTCCGGCGGCCGTCGGCGTTACCCTGCCGATCATGCTTGTCGCCGCCGCAGTCTGCCCCTGCCCGCCCGTCCTCGTGCCCGAGGTCGCCCAAGGCGCTGCCCCCGAACTGGACGCCGCGCGTGCCGCCTGCGCCGACGCGCTGGGCGTGGTCGCCGCCGCCCGGCCCGACCTCCTGGTGGTGACAGGGCCCGCCGAACAGCCGGGGCGGGGCGTGTTCCCCCAGGGCAGCCGGGGCACGTTCCGGGGTTTCGGGGCCGACGTCGACGTACGGCTGGGCAGCGGCACGGCCGGCGCGGACGTCGGTGAACGGGAGCTGCCGCCCTCGCTCGCCGTCGGCGCCTGGCTGCTGGAGCGCACCGGCTGGGCCGACGCCCCCGTCGAGGGACTCGGCGTCGGCGAGCCCCTGGAGGCCGAGCGGTGCGTCCGGGTCGGCCGGGAGATCGCCGGCCGGGCCGCGCGGGTGGCGATGCTGGTCATGGGCGACGCCAGCGCCTGCCGCACCCTCAAGGCGCCGGGCTACCTGGACGAGCGCGCGGCCCCCTTCGACGCCGAGGTCGCCCGAGCCCTCGGCACCGCCGACATCGCCGCGATCAAGGCCCTCGACGCCGACCTGGCGTACCGGCTCAAGGCCGCCGGCCGGGCCCCCTGGCAGGTCCTCGCCGGTGCGGCGGAGGACGCGGACCTCGCCGGGGCCCTGCTCTACGACGACGCCCCGTACGGCGTCTGCTACCTGGTGGCGACCTGGTCCTGAGCACCCGCGGAAACGGCGGGCGGGCCGGGGTGGGGGGTCTCTGGGGCGGCCCCCCGTGTTATCCCGGGTACGCCCCGCTCAGGGAACCCGCGGCGGGCCCACCCGCCGGGGGGGGGCGGGGGGGGGGGGCGGGGTACCC
>NZ_JBSHBL010000026.1:13240-124205 GCF_053611985.1 Streptomyces sp. NPDC054770 | reverse complement strand
CTCCCGTCCCGGTCACGGCCTCGCTGGTGTGGAGGTCGGTCATCGGCGGATCAGCAGCAGCCGCCCGCAGCGACCGGTTCCTTCGCGTCGGCGTCGATCGCCGCCGGGCCGGTACAGCAGGTGCTGCCCTGCTGCTTGGCCAGGGAGTCGGCGTCGGCCTTGACGACGTACACCTCCCACGATTCCTGGCCGGGGCCGTGGACCCAGACCTTGTCCTGGAGGGCGTAGCAGCAGGTGGTGTCGTTCTCGACGTCCGTGGTCAGGCCGGCCTCGCTCAGGCGGGCGGTGGCGGCGTGGACGGCCTCCGTCGACTCGACTTCGACGCCGAGGTGGTCCAGGCGGGTGTCCTCGTCCGCGGTTCCTTCGATCAGGACGAGCTTGAGCGGGGGCTCGGCGATGGCGAAGTTGGCGTAGCCGTCGCGGAGTTTGGCGGGTCCGGTGCCGAACAGCTTGCTGTAGAAGGCGATGGACGCGTCGAGATCCGGGACGCGGAGGGCGAGCTGTACGCGGGACGTCATGGCGAACCTCCTTGGTTGGGTGGGGCGTTCAGCAGCCGCCGGAGGCGGCGGTCGGGGCTCCGATGCCGATCTGGAGAGTGGCAGGCGCGGCACAGCATCCGCCGCCGGACTGCTCGGCGTTCTCCGGCTCGTCGAACAGGCCCGCGCCGCCGCACACACCGGTCTCCGGGAGGGTGAGTTCGACGCGCTCGGCGGCCTCCTGGTCGCCTGCGAGGGCGGCGGTGATGGAGCGGACCTGCTCGTAGCCGGTCATCGCGAGGAAGGTCGGGGCGCGGCCGTAGGACTTCATGCCGACCAGGTAGACGCCCTGTTCGGGGTGGGAGAGCTCGGCCACGCCGTGCGGGTAGACGGTGCCGCAGGAGTGGACGTTCGGGTCGATGAGCGGGGCGAGGGCGGCCGGGGCCTGGAGGCGTTCGTCGAGGCCGAGGCGGAGCTCGGAGAGGAAGGACAGGTCGGGACGCAAGCCGGTCAGGACGATGATCTCGTCGACCGGGTCGAGGCGACGGCCGTCCTCGGCAACGAGGACGAGCTGGTCACCGTCGCGTTCCACAGCCTGTGTGCGGAAGCCGGTGACCGCGCTCGCGTGGCCGGCCTCGACGGCATCCTTGGCACGCAGGCCCAAGGCGCCTCGGGCAGGGAGCTGGTCGGCCTCGCCGCCGCCGTACGTGTTCGCGCCGATACCGCGCCGCAGGATCCACACCGCGTGCGTGCCCTCCTCCTCCTTCGCCAGGTCGGCGAGGAGGGCCAGGGCGGTGAAGGCGGAGGCGCCGGACCCGACGACAGCGGTGCGCTTGCCCGCGTAACGGGCGCGTACGGCTGGGTCCTTCAGGTCCGGGACGCGGTAGGAGACGCGGTCGGCGGCCGACTTCTCACCGAGGGCGGGCAGGCCGTCCGCTCCCATCGGGCTCGGGACGGACCAGGTGCCGGAGGCGTCGATGACGGCGCGAGCGGTGATCCGCTCCTCGCGTCCGTCGGCGGACTGGATGTGCACGGTGAAGGGCTGCTCGTCGCGGCCGGCGTCGACGATGCGGTCGCGGCCGGTGCGGGCGACGCCGGTCACCGTGGCGCCGTAGCGGACCTTGTCGCCGAGGACGTCGGCGAGGGGCTGGAGGTAGCGCTCGGCCCAGTCGCCGCCGGTCGGGTAGGCCGTGCCGTCGGGGCGGATCCAGCCGGTCGGGGCGAGCAGCTTCTCGGCGGCCGGGTCGATGACCTCGCCCCAGGTCGAGAACAGGCGGACATGGGACCAGTCGCGTACGGCGCTGCCTGCGGTGGGGCCGGCTTCCAGAACCAGGGGTTCGATGCCGCGCTCGACGAGACGGGCTGCGGCAGCCAGGCCGATCGGGCCGGCTCCGATGACCACGACGGGTAGCTGGTCGGTGGTGAGCACGCAGTTGGTGGACACGGCCACGAGGTTCCCCTTTGCTTCGACATTCGTCGATCTCTTGCGCGGCCCAGCATGACACCTGTATCGATAAGCGTCAACATAGACATTCGTCGAATCCGGGAGTCGGATATGGAACGTGTGGATGTAGCGGTGATCGGCGGCGGACAGTCCGGACTGGCCGCGGCACATGCCCTGCGCAGGGCGGGCTTGGTGCCGGTGATCCTGGAGGCGTCCGACCGGCCGTCAGGATCGTGGCCGCGCTACTACGACAGCCTCACGCTCTTCTCTCCCGCCGCATACAGCTCGCTGCCAGGGTTGTCCTTCGGCGGGGACACGGGCCGCTATCCGCACCGGGACGAGGTAGCCGCCTACCTGCTGCGCTATGCCGACTGGTTGGATGCCGACATCCGTACGGGGGTGCGGGTCCGGGAGGTCCGAGCCGCAGCCGACGGCACATTCACCCTCGTACTGGAGGGCGGGGACGCTCTGTGCACCCGGAGCGTGGTTGCGGCTTCCGGTACCTTCGGTCGCCCGTACCGCCCACCGCTGCCGGGGCTGGAGGGCTTCGCCGGCGCGGTGCTGCACGCGGCCGAGTACCGCACTCCGGAGTCGTTCACCGGGCAGCGGGTGGTGGTCGTCGGCGCCGGGAACTCGGCCGTGCAGATCGCTGCCGACCTGGCCGCACACGCCCAGGTCACCCTGGCCACGCGGCACCCGGTGCGCTTCGCAGCACAGCGCACACTGGGGCGGGATCTGCACTGGTGGCTGAAGCGGACCGGGGCAGACACCCTGCCCCTGGGCCGGTTTCTGCGTACGCCTCCGACCCAGCTGGTCATCGACGACGGCCGCTACCGGGCCGCCGTTGCTTCCGGCGCTCCGGACCGGCGTCCCGTGTTCACGGGGATCAACGGAACCAAGGTCACCTGGGGCGACGGCGGCAGTGAGGAGGTCGACACGATCCTGCTGGCCACCGGCTACCGCCCCGACCTCGCCTACCTGGCCCCACTGGGTGCTCTCACGGCATCCGGTCACCCTCGCCATCGCGAGGGGGTGTCGCTTTCGCATCCCGGGCTGACCTACGTCGGCCTGGAATGGCAGCGCAGCCTGTCGTCGAACTCCCTGCGCGGGGTCGGCCGGGACGCGGAACGGATCGCGCGACACCTCACTGCCCGCCTCTCCCGAACCTGAGGCCGTCCCGCCCTCGCTCACTGGTTCGACATATGTCAACATAGATGCATGTCGAATACGAAGGCGCTGCCGCTGCTGGAACCCGCCTCTGGCGAGGCCGCGGCGCCGTGCTGCCCGCCGCTCACCGAGCGTCCGTTCACCGCGGAGGAGGCCGACGTGGCGGCGCGGATGTTCAAGGCGCTCGGCGATCCGGTGCGGTTGCGGCTGTTCTCCGCGGTCGCCTCCCACGAGGGCGGTGAGGCGTGCGTGTGCGACATCTCCGACGTCGGTGTCTCCCAGCCGACCGTCTCCCACCACCTGAAGAAGCTCAAGGACGCCGGCCTGCTGACCTCCGAGCGGCGTGGCACGTGGGTGTACTACCGGGTCGAGCCGTCGGTGTTCGCCGCGATGGGACAGCTTCTCGCTCCGCGCTGATCCTGCGGGTTACGCACGAGAAGGCATCTCGCCGCCTCGCATTCACGCGTCCGCCTCCCGCCACCGTCGAAACATAGGCAACCATCTATGTACGGTCCGACGGAGTTCCGGGAGGCGCGGTGCGTCCACACCAGCGGGATCTTCGGGTGATGGTGCCGGTCGCCGCGGCGACCCTGGCGGCGTGCCTCGCGGTCGGGGGCGCGGTGTGGATGTGGGTGTCGGGCGATGAGGGCGTGGTCAGCGGCAGGCCCCCGGTAGTGGGTGCCGGCATCCGGGACCCGAGGATCCACTGCGCGTCGCAGGGCCAGCTTCAGGGCGACGGCGCGACCTCCCAGCAGTCGCCCATGACGTACTGGATCACCGCATACGAGCAGTCGTGCCCGAGCGTGGAGGTCGCCTACCGGCCCAGCAGTTCGGCCGGCGGCGTGGCCGTGTTCCTCGACGGCTCCGCGGCGTTCGGCGGGACGGACGAGGCGCTGAAGCCCGCGGACGTCGCCCGGTCCCGGGCAGTCTGCGGCGGTGGGCAAGCCGTCGATGTGCCGGTGGCGGGCGCAGCGATCGCCGTCGTCTACCACCTCAAGGGAGTCGACGGGCTGGTGCTGGACGCCCCCACCCTGGCGAAGATCTTCGATTCGGCGATCACCCGGTGGAACGACCCCGCGATCCGCGCGCTGAACCCGTCCGCCGCGCTGCCCGACGAGCCGATCCGGACCGTGCACCGCTCCGACAGTTCGGGCACCACTTACCACTTCACGGGTTACCTCTCCGCTGCCGCACCTCGATCCTGGCCCCATGCCGTGGCGCAGCTCTGGCAGGCCGACGGGGGCACCTCGGCCACCGATTCGGACGGGCTCGCAGCCATGGTGGGCCGGTATCAGGGAGCGATCGGCTACGTCGACTCAACGTTCGCGACCACCCACCGCCTCAAGGCAGCCGCCATCAGGACGGGCCCGGGCAAGCCGGTCGTGCCGAGCGTCGAGGCCGTTTCGGCCGGCATCGCCGGGGCACGAGTGACCGGCACGGGCAAGGACCTGGCGCTGAAGCTGGACTACGTCCCGCGCTCGGCCGGTGCGTATCCGATCGTCATGGTGACCTACGACGTCGTGTGCGAGCGCGGCAACAAGCCCTCCGTTCTGCCCGCGTTGAAGTCCTTCCTCTCCTACACCGTCGGCGAAGCGGGCCAGGAACTCCTTCCCATGGTCGGATACGCGCCGCTGCCCGAAGGCATCGCCGCCCGGGCCCGCAAGGTCGTCGGCACCCTGTCCTGATCCAGGGCGTGCCTTCAAGACCGGGTGAGTTCGGCGAGCGCCCGTGCGGCATCGCGCGCCGGGCGGCCGACGCCGATGAGGGTGGCGGAGGCGGGGCCGGTCCAGTCGCCGTAGCCGAGCAGGTGCACGCGGGGCTCGTCCACCGCGCGCGTCCCGGCGGTGGCGATATGGCCGCGTCGGCCCCGGAGCCGGAGCCGGAGCGGGGCGAGGTGCGAGAGGGCGGGGCGGAAACCGGTGCACCAGATGATCACGTCGGCGTCGGCGCGGCTGCCGTCGGCCCATTCGACGCCATCGGGGATGAGACGCGAGAACATCGAAGTGGCCTTCAGCAGGCCACGATCACGGGCTTCGCGTACGGGCCGGACCGCGACGATGTCGCCGAGCGAGGCGACGCCGCCCGTGTCGGTGCGGCCCTCGTCGAGGGCGCGGCGGCGTGCGGTGGCCGCGTCGAACAGGGCACGGCCGTCGATGTCGTCGGCGAGGAAGCGGGGCGGGCGCTGGGTGACCCAAGTCAGGTCCGTGTCGTACGCCAGGTCAGCGGCGATCTGGGCGCCGGAGTTGCCGCCGCCGACCACGATCACGCGTTGGCCTGCGACGTCGGCGGGGTTGCGGTACTCGGCCGTGTGCAACTGGCGGCCCCCGAAGGCCGCTTGCCCAGGAACGGCGGGGAGGAAGGGCCGCCACCAGGTGCCGGTCGCGCTCATCACCGCACGGGCGTGCCAGGTGCCGGAGTCGGTCTCCACCCGCAGGTGCCGGCCGTCCTGGTGGACACCGAGGACGCGTACGGGGCGCTCGACGGGTAGCTCGTATCGCCTCTCGTAGTCGGTGAGGTACTCCACCACGTGCTGCGCGTCGGGGTAGGTCTCGCCGGACTGCGGTGGCATGAGGCGGCCGGGCAGCGAGGAGTACGCGGCCGGGGAGAACAGGCGCAGTGAGTCCCAGACGTGCTGCCAGGCGCCGCCGGGGGTGGTCTGGGCGTCGAGGATGACGAAGTCGAGGCCCAGGCGGCGCAGGTGGTAGCCCGCGGCGAGCCCGGACTGGCCGCCGCCGATCACCACCACCTGCGTACTGTGGCTCATTCCGCCGATCGTCCGGGCATGAAGATGAGCGCCACCAGGGCCAGCCCGACCACGGCGCCCACGAGTTGCACGCCGATGAAGCCCAGAACCGAACCCGGCGCGATGCCCGCGAAGGTGTCGGTGAAGGCGCGGCCGATGGTCACCGCCGGGTTGGCGAAGGACGTCGACGAGGTGAACCAGTACGCGGCGCCGATGTAGGAGGCGACCGCGACGGGCGCGAAGCGCAGCTGGTTCGCCCGAGCCAGGCCGAAGATCAGCAGGATCAGACCGGCTGTGGCGACGACCTCACCCAGCAGCAGATGGCCCGCAGACCGGTCGTGCGTGGACCACTTCACCAGCGGCTCGCCGAACATCGCGTCCGCCAGGATCGCGCCCGCGATAGCGCCGACGATCTGCGCGGGCAGGTACACGGCCGCCTCGCGCAGGGTGACCCCGGCGCCCCCACGTCGTGCTGTCCACCACTCGGCCAGCGTGACCACGGGGTTGAAGTGGGCGCCGGAGACCGGGCCGAGCAGCAGGATGAGGATGCCGAGGCCGAAGACGGTGGCCGTGGAGTTGGCCAGCAGCTGCAGGCCGACGTCCTTGGTCAGTTCGGTGGCCTGGATGCCGGAGCCGACCACGACCGCCACCAGCGCCGCGGTGCCTATGAGTTCGGCGGCGGCCCGGGCGACCAGCGGGGTGCGCGGCGGGGTGGCACCCGGCGCGGGCGCGACGGACTCGGCCGCAGGCGCCGCTGGCGCGGACTCCTCGGTCGGGGCGGCTTCGGCGGGGGTCATGGGCAGGCCCTCTTGTTCTCTGCGGCGGCGCGGGCGGACTCGGCCAGGTCGGCGAACTGATCGGCGAGTGAGGCGATGACGTCCGGACGCAGCTTGTAATACGTGAACCGGCCGCACGGCTCCGTCTCCACGACCCCGGCCTCGCGCAGCACCTTCAGGTGGTTGGAGAGGTTGGTCTGTCTCGCGCCCGTCTCCTCGACGAGATGCGTGGTGCACAGCGTCTCTTTGGCGAGCAGGGTCACGATCTGGAGCCTGAGCGGGTCGGCCAGGACCCGGATCAGATCAGTGTCGACTGACGTCAGCATGCACTGATACTGTCACATCAGCGGTGACTGACACCACCGGGTACTGATATGTCGTGCCCGTTCTGTTGCGAGACAAGAGAGACCTCTGATGTCCGACAAGCCCTCTGTGCTGTTCGTCTGTGTCCACAACGCCGGCCGTTCCCAGATGGCCGCCGCGTGGCTGACCCACCTGGCCGGGGACCGCGTCGAGGTCCGCTCGGCCGGTTCCAACCCCGGCGCGGGCGTCAACCCGGCCGCCGTCGAGGCCATGGCCGAGGTCGGCATCGACATCTCCGCCGAGGTCCCCAAGATGCTGACCGTCGACGCCGTCAAGGAGTCCGACGTCTGCATCACCATGGGCTGCGGCGACACCTGCCCCGTCTTCCCCGGCAAGCGTTACCTGGACTGGGATCTGGAGGACCCGGCCGGCCAGGGTGTCGAGGCCGTCCGCCCGATCCGCGACGAGATCAAGGTGCTGGTCGAGGGCCTGATCAAGGAGATCGCGCCGGAGCCCCAGGCGTGAGCACGGCGACGGACATACGCAACGTCATCGTCATCGGTTCCGGTCCCGCCGGATACACCGCCGCCCTCTACACCGCCCGCGCCTCGCTGAAGCCGCTGGTCTTCGAGGGCGCGGTCACGGCCGGCGGCGCGCTGGTGCAGACGACCGAGGTGGAGAACTTCCCCGGCTTCCGCGACGGCGTCATGGGCCCGGACCTGATGGACAACATGCGGGCCCAGGCCGAACGCTTCGGCGCCGAACTCGTCCCCGACGACATCGTCGAGGTCGACCTCACCGGCACCGTCAAGACGGTCACCGACAGCGCGGGCACGGTCCACCGGGCGAAGGCCGTGATCGTGGCGACCGGCTCGCAGCACCGCAAGCTGGGCCTGCCGGGCGAGGACGCGCTCTCCGGCCGCGGTGTGTCGTACTGCGCGACCTGCGACGGCTTCTTCTTCCGCGAGCATCACATCGTGGTCGTCGGCGGCGGCGACACGGCGATGGAGGAGGCTACCTTCCTCTCCCGCTTCGCTGCCTCCGTGACGATCGTCCACCGCCGTGACACCCTGCGGGCTTCCAAGACCATGCAGGACCGCGCGTTCGCCGACCCGAAGATCTCCTTCGCCTGGAACAGCGAGGTCGCCGAGATCCACGAGGACGGCGGCAAGCTCGCCGGGCTCACCCTGCGCGACACCGTCACCGGCGAGACCTCCCGGCTGCCGGCCACCGGCCTGTTCGTCGCCATCGGCCACGACCCGCGCACCGACCTGGTCACCGGCCAGCTCGACCTGGACGACGAGGGCTACCTCAAGGTCGCCTCCCCCTCCACCCGCACGAACATCCGGGGCGTCTTCGGCGCGGGTGACGTGGTCGACCACACCTACCGGCAGGCGATCACCGCGGCCGGCTCCGGCTGCGCGGCCGCCCTGGACGCCGAGCGGTACCTCGCAGCCTTGAGCGACACCCACACCGCAGGCGAACCGGCCGTGGCCGCCGTCTGACGCCCCGAAGGAAGATCATGGCTCTCAAGAACGTCACCGACGACTCCTTCGAGCAGGACGTCCTGGCCAGCGACAAGCCGGTCCTGGTCGACTTCTGGGCCGCCTGGTGCGGCCCGTGCCGCCAGATCGCGCCCTCGCTGGAGGCGATCGCCGCCGAGCACGGCGACAAGATCGAGATCGTCAAGCTCAACATCGACGAGAACCCCGCCATCGCCGCCCGCTACGGCGTGATGTCCATCCCGACGATGAACGTCTACAAGGGCGGCGAGGTCGTTCAGACCATCGTGGGTGCCAAGCCGAAGGCCGCCCTCGAACGCGAACTCGCCGACCACCTCGCCTGACACCCAACCCACAGCGGGGCATCCGCTCTGCCCCGCCGTCCTCTCCCTTTACGGAGGCACCCGGTGGCCAGTAAGCGCATCGTCGCCATCGGCGGCAGCGACGCCGGTATCAGCGCGGCCCTGCGCGCCCGCGAGCTGGATCCCGACAGCGACGTCACCGTCGTCGTGGCCGACGCCTACCCGAACTTCTCCATCTGCGGCATCCCGTACTACGTCTCCGGCGAAGTCGGCCACTGGAGCGACCTCGCCCACCGCACCCTGGCCGACCTGAAGGCCACCGGCATACGGGTGCGCACCGACACGCTCGCCACCGGCATCGACGTACCCGGAAAGCGCCTGGCCGTACGCGACGCCGACGGCCGCACCGAGCAACTGCCGTACGACGCACTGATCGTGGGCACCGGCGCGGTCAGCGCCCGCCCGCCCATCGAAAGGCTGAGCGGCCCGGACGCCCTCGGCCCGGCCGACGGCGTCCACCTCCTGCACAGCATGGGCGACACCTTCGCCGTCATGCAGACGCTCACCGCCCGCCAACCGAAGTCCGCCGTCGTCATCGGCGCCGGCTACATCGGTCTGGAGATGGCCGAGGCCCTGACCACCCGGGGCATCAAGGTCATCCAGATCGAGGCGCTGCCCGAGGTCCTGCCCACCGTCGACCCGGAGCTGGGTGCGCTCGTCCATGCCGAGCTCGAAACCCACGGCGTCGACGTCATCACCGACACCCAGGTTTCCGCGATCACCCGCACTCCCGCCGGCGACCTGCTCCGAGTCACTGCCGCGGCCAAGGACGGCACGACCGTCACTTGTGACACCCACCTCGTCCTGGTCGTCGTCGGCGTACGCCCCGACACCGCCCTCGCCGCCGATGCCGGAGCCCAACTCGGCGTGAAAGGCGCGATCGACGTCGACGAGTACATGCGCACCTCACTGCCGGACGTGTACGCGGCCGGCGACTGCGCTGTCACCCACCACCGCCTCCTCGGCAAGACCTGGCTGCCTCTGGGCACAACCGCCCACAAGCAAGGCCGGATCGCGGGCGAGAACGCCCTCGGCGGTACCCGCTGGTTCGCCGGCAGTCTCGGCACCCAGGTCGTGAAGGTCTTCGACCTCGTCGCCGCCCGCACCGGCCTGCGCGACCACGAAGCCGCAGACGCCGGACGAGGCTGGATCCCGGCCACCACCGCCAGCCACCCCGACGACCACAAGGCGTACTACCCCGGCGCCACCCCGATCTCCATCCGCATCACCGGCGACACCTCAAGCGGACTCCTGCTCGGCGCCCAACTCGTCGGACGACGCAGTGCCGAGATCTCCAAGCGCGTGGACACGTACGCCGCCGCGCTCTTCCACGGCATGCCGGTCGACGGCCTCAGCGAACTCGACCTCTCCTACACCCCACCTCTCGGCTCCCCTTGGGACGCGGTCCAGGTCGCGACGCAGGCGTGGATGCACGAGCACCACCTCGATGTGCAACGCCGCATGGTGCGGACGTCTACCGAGCCGTGACGGCGGTCAGGCGGCGGTAGCCCCGGCCTCCGGCTCGTCCGCCGGCTGCAGGATCGCCTGGAGACGGCTCAGCCCCTGATGGTCGACGGAGTACCAGGCCCAGGTACCCCGCCGCTCGCGGTTGAGCAGCCCCGCGTCAGTCATCACCTTCAGATGGTGGCTGACGGTCGGCTGACGCAGACCGAGACACGCGGTCAGGTCACACACGCACGCTTCGCCGCTGGGTGCGCGTTCGATGAGACGGAAGAGCTGCAGCCGGGTCGGGTCCGCGATGGCCTTCAGCATGGCCGCCAGCCGCTCCGCCTCATCGCGGTCGATCAGCAGACAGGACAGCGACGGGGCGCAGGTGTCCGGCTGATCCGCAACCGTCACCGCCTCCGTCACTCCGCCCTGCTGAGAGAAAGCCACCGCAACACCATAGGCAGTGACCGCGCGCCGCCCACAGTGCTCGAAGACCCCGGCCGGGAGTTGTTCGCCGTGGGTTCACCTGCCCCGTAGCCCTCGGTGGCCGGCCACCTCGCACCTGCCGACCGACCCGTCGGCCGGACCCGTGCGGCCCGGTCAGCACGGACCCATTGACACCCTGATTTATCTCAACCAAAATTGAGTCAATGAACGCTGAGTGGTCTTCATCGGTAGTGGCGCGAGCCCAGCGGCACGCGGCACTGGGGGAACCCGCGCGCCTGGCGATCATCGACCGGCTGCTGCTGGGCGACGCCTCGCCCGGCGAACTCGGCCAGGAGCTGGGCCTGCCCAGCAACCTTCTGGCCCACCACCTCAAGCTGCTCGAACAGGTCGGCCTGATCGAGCGGTCCCGCTCCGAAGGTGACCGACGGCGCACCTACCTGCGCCTACGCGTCGAAACCCTGGCTGACACCATGCCCGCACCCCTGCGGACGGCACCCCGCGTCGTGTTCGTCTGCACCCACAACTCCGCCCGCTCCCACCTCGCCGCCGCCCTCTGGAAACGCCACAGCAGCATCCCCACCGCCTCGGCGGGAACCGACCCCGCGCGACGCGTCCACCCCGGCGCCGTCGCGACCGCCCGCAGACACGGTCTCTCCCTCGCCGCGGCCCGCACCGCCCACATCGACGAGACGCTCCGCCCGGACGACCTGGTGGTCGCCGTCTGCGACAACGCCCACGAACAACTCGGCACCCGCATCCCCGACCGCCTGCACTGGTCGGTCCCCGACCCCACCCGCACCGGCACCGACGACGCCTTTGCCGACGCCCTGAGTGATCTCGCCGACCGGATCGACCGGCTGGCTCCCGCCGTCCGCCCTCCTGGAGGCAGCGATGACTGAGACCGCGTCCACCCCGCACCGCAACCTGAGCATCGACCAGCAACTCGCCCTGCGCACCGCCGCCACCCACCTCAGCCGCGAGTTCGACGGGATCTTCGGCCAGGAGACCATCGAACGCTTCCTGCACACCAGCTACGACCAGTTCGCCGGCCGGAGCACCATCCCCAACTACCTCCCTCTCATCGCCGAACGCTTCGCCCGCCAGCGCCTGCGGGCCCTGGCCAAGGTCGAGGGCCACCACACCGACGGCAAGCCCGTCGTGCTCTTCCTCTGCGTCCACAACGCCGGACGCAGTCAGATGGCCATGGGCTTCTTCCAGCACCTCGCCGGCGAGGGCGCCGTCGCCTGGTCGGGAGGCTCCGAACCCGGCAACGAGGTCAACCCGTCAGCCATCGCCGCGATGAGCGAGCGCGGCATCGACATCTCCCGCGAGTTCGCCAAGCCCTGGACCGACGAGATCGTCCGGGCCGCCGATGTCGTCGTCAGCATGGGCTGCGGCGACGCCTGCCCCGTCTTCCCCGGCAAGCGCTACCTCGAATGGACTCTGGACGACCCCGCCGGCCAGTCCGTCGACGACGTCCGCCCCATCCGCGACGACATCGAGCGCCGCGTCCGCGGACTCCTCGACGACCTCGGCGTCCCGGCACAGCACTGACCGCATGCAGGGCGTACGGAGGCCGGACCCGCACAGCTCGGTCGCCGTACGAATCAACCATGCTGTGCGGGCAGCCAACGCTCCAGGTAAGCGCGGAGCCCTTCGAGGTCTGCACCGCGCGCGACGTAACCGAGGTAGCCGTCAGGGCGTACGAGCCCCTGGACCACTTCCGGCCACGGACTCTCCCCGCCAAGCCGGTGCACGCTGATCAGGTCGTCCCGTCCGCGCAGGACTGAGGCGCAGCGTTCGTCGGGCCACAGCGCGGGCGGTCCGGACAGAAGCAAGTGCCAGCCCGGCCCCGCACTTCGCGCTTGGAGCCCGCGTGGCAGGTCGGGCAGCCGGTCGCCTGCCCGGGGCCCCTTCCTTGGTGGCCGCGAGCCCGCGCTGGAGACGGGGCTTCGCCGGTAGTGGATGCCCAGCTCGGAGACGGTACGGAAGACCCGCCCGCGCGGTCCTGTCGCGCGCAGCGCCAACGGGGCCAGGCGCGGGGCGAGTCGGGTGCGGGCGAAGCGGATGAGCGGGTTGCGGCTGGTGCCGATCGTGAAGGCGCGGTCGGTGAAGCGCAGCACGCTGCGGCCTACCGGGGCGCGCTCGATCTCATACGTGTCCAGAAGCTCCGCCGGTGCCCTGCCCGAGCAGACGAGGGCGAGCTTCCAGCCCAGGTTGAGGGCGTCCTGGATGCCGGTGTTCATGCCCTGGGCGCCGGCCGGGCTGTGGATGTGCGCGGCGTCGCCGGCAAGGAAGAAGGGGCCCGAGCGGTAGTGGGCGGCGCCGCGGTTGTGGAGCCGGAAGTCGGTCATCCAGACCGGGTCCCGCAGGGCCAGCCGGTCCGGGGTGTACTCGTCGGTGATCTTCTGCAGGAGCCCGAGCTTCACCTCGGTGTCCGGGGCGCCCGGCGGACGCATCGCGAGCATCCGCCAGGTCGCCGGCGAGCCGAGTGGGAAGAAGAGCAGCATCCCGGACCCGGTCATGTACGCATGCACTGCGTCCGGCTCCAGGCCGTCGACCTCCAGGTCGGCGAGCAGGAAAGTCTGTGGATAGGCGTAGCCCTCGAATCCGATGCCGGCCTGGTCGCGGACGGTGCTGTGTGCGCCGTCGCAGCCCACCACGTACCGCGCGTGCACGGTCTCCTCGCCGCCGCTGCTCCGGAGCCAGCACGTCACGGATGAGGCCGTTCGCTCCAGACAGACCACCTCCGTGCCCCGCTCCACCAGCACGCCCTGCCCCGCCAACTGCTCCGAGAGGACGCTCTCGGTCTCCGCCTGCGAGA
This sequence comes from Streptomyces sp. NPDC054770, assembly GCF_053611985.1. Lineage (NCBI taxonomy): Bacteria > Bacillati > Actinomycetota > Actinomycetes > Kitasatosporales > Streptomycetaceae > Streptomyces > Streptomyces sp. NPDC054770. The sequence continues at coordinate 110,712 of NZ_JBSHBL010000026.1, read as the reverse complement.
GGAACAGCAGGAACGGATACGCGGTGTCGGCCAGCCCGATGTCGAACAACGGCATCTGCACCACACGCCCGGGCAGGTGCATCCTCAGCTGCATCGCCGGGTTACCGCGAGCGACCAGCTCGTCCGGCACCCCGATCCCGGCGAGCGCCTCCAGAGTGCGAGGTTGGATACCCAGGGCGCGCGACTCGTGGACCCGGTCGAGAGAGCGGTCGACGATCCGGAATGACACGCCGTACGTGCGCAGTTGCGCGGCGAGCGCAAGCCCTGTGGGCCCCGCGCCGACCACCAGCACGTCCAGGGGCGCCGTCATGGATCCACGGTAGTGCTCGGCTGCCTCGGCAGGAGCCTGCGCGGGCTCGTCCTCGCCGAGCGCCGCCGCCCGAGCCTCGCCTTCAGCGCGCTACGCGGAGCCCGCACCCGCGGGTTGAGCGAGGATCTCGCCGCACAGCGTGACGCAGTCGGCGCAGATCCACACGTCGGGACCGGCGACGAGGCGGCGCTCGTCGTTCCCCGGCTTGCCGCAGAAGGAGCAACGGGCGGAGGAATCCTCGGGCCGCCGCTTGTGGCGGGTGCGGCGCCCGAAAACTGTACGAGGAACGTTGATGTAGCAGTGGAGCAGGCGCTTGATGTCCGCCACGTCGACGCCGAGGTCATTGAGCACACGGCGGGCCCGGGAGCCCGGATTGGTCGCGATGACCGCGAGCAGCTGCGGTGTGTTGACCACGACCGGCGCGCAGGAGGGGGTCCGTTCGGTGGCAAGTTGTTCCGCGGTTGCGAGTGCGGCCTTGGCCTCGCCCGAGAACGCGGCCTGCCCCGTCCTCGCCGTACCCGCCGGGTAGTCGAAAAGCCGACGGCTTGCCTCGCGGATCTTTTCGCGGGTCACGCCGAGCTGTTCCAGGGCAGCGGCCGCCACGCCGTCGGTGAGCAGACCGAACAGCAGGTGCTCGGTGCCCGCCTCGGCCAGCCCGTCCGTCTCGGCCGCGGCCAGTGCGGCAGACAGGCCGCTCTCCAGGTCGCGGCCCCGGATCAGTCCCACGGCTGGCGGTGCTTTGGTGAGGCGCTCGACGCGGTCGGCGTACCGCTGGCGGGCCGCCTGCCGCGAGACGCCCAGGCGTTCCCCGATCACCGTCCAGGAGTGCCCGGCGGCGCGGACCTCGCGTACGACCTGGTCGACGGCTGCGTCGGCTTGGGCGGACAGGTCCCGGGTGACAGCAATCACGGCATCCAGCAGTGCGAGTTCGTCGTCACTGCCGGCGCGGGCGTGGGCGGCTGCGATGAGCTGCTCCACAGTGGGCTCTTGGCTCATGCTGACAACCGTAGATTGTCAGCAGGGGTGGTGACAATCCCTTGTTGTCACCTCTCTGCGGAGCTGCCGATGATGCTGCAGATGTCCGCCTCCCTACACGTGCCCGGATCGGTGGCGGCGGCACGTTCGGCCAGGCCGCGCAGCGCGGTGCGGGTCTTGCGCAGCTCGGCCATGCGCCGCTCGATGTCGGTGAGGTGCTGCTGAATCAGATCCGTGACATGGGAACACGGTGCCTCGCCCGAGTCGCGCAGGGCGAGGACCGAGCGGATCTCGGCGAGCGTCAGTCCGGCCGACTGGGCGTCGCGGATGAAGGTGAGTCGTGGGCCGGCTTGCGGCGGGTAGTCGCGGTAGCCGCCCGCCGTGCGGGGTGGTGCGGGCAGTAGTCCGGCCTGCTCGTAGAAGCGGATGGTCTTTGGCGTCAGATCATTCGCTGCGGCCAGTTCTCCGATGCGCATGACATCGAGGCTACGCCTTGACCTTCCAGTGCGCTGGAATGTCTACCGTCGGCCTCATCCGCAGTGACCTGGGAGGACACCACCATGCGCATCAAGGTTCTGACGGTCCCCGGCTGCCCGAACGCACCGCTGGTACGGGAGCGGATCGACCAGGCGCTCGGCGGACGGGCCGTAGCGGTGGAGCTGATCGAGGTCGCCGACGAGGCACAGGCCGCCCGGCTCGGCATGACCGGTTCTCCCACCGTCCGTGTCGACGGCACCGACCCCTTCGCCGTGCCGGCGGCAGCCGCTTCCGTTTCCTGCCGCCTCTATCGGGGCCCGGACGGACGGGTCGAGGGGGCACCGAGTGTGGCCGACCTCCAGCGCGCCCTGTACATCGCGGAGGCCGCCGAAGCCTGTGACTGCCCGCCCATGGATGCAGCCGGTCGCCGTGGCCGCGGTCGGCTCGCGCCCGTCAGCGGGGGACTGCGTGCCGTGCAACAGGCCATCCTGCGGTCCTTCGCAAGCATCGGCCGCGCACCCGACCCGGTCGACCTGGAACAAGTGGCACGCTCCTTCCACCGCGACCCGCGCGAGGTCCTGGCCGAACTGGCCGCCGAGGACTTCCTCACCCTCGACGAGCAAGGCCGTATCCAGGCGGCGTATCCCTTCTCTGCCACGCCCACGGACCACCACGTCCGGCTCGCCGACGGCACCGAGATGTGGGCAATGTGCGCGATCGACGCGCTCGGCATCCCGGACATGCTCGACACCGACGCCGTGATCACCTCCGCCGACCCGGTCACCGGCGAGACCGTCACCGTCACCTCCGCCGGTCGGCGCATGACCTGGCAGCCCTCCACTGCCGCGGTCTACGTCGGCCAGCGCGCCTGCACCGGTTCCGCCGCCGACGTCGCCTGCGGCGCCCTGAACTTCTTCACCAGCCCACGCACCGCACGGGTCTGGGCCGAGCAGCATCCCGACTTCACAGGCAAGGCCGTCGACCAGGCCGGAGCCGAAGCTCTGGGGCGGTCCGTTTTCGGCTCGCTCCTGACGGAAGCCGAGCCCTCCCGAACACCGGTCAACCCGGCACTGAGCCCCCGGCTTCAAGGCGAACGGGAGCGTGGATGGTGACCGCCATGCGCATCCGCATCGACGCCGTCGACCTGCCCGGCCTCACCTGCCCACCCGGAGCGATCACCGGCGACGACGTCCCCGAGTACCGCAACATCCACGTCGCCGTACAACGCCGCGACCGCAGAGGCGAACTCCTCGACCCACAGCCCGGCGACGCCGCCTCCGCAACCTGGACGCTGGAGTGCACCACAGCCGCCTCACCGACCGGAACCGACGTGAAGGGCCCCTTCGTACAGGGCCGCCCAGGCAGCCGGTTCATCTATCTGTCGTGGGGCACCGTCGACGACCGCGGCACCTTCACGATGTTCCGCCGAGCCAAACTCATGCTTGAGGCCGTGCCTGCCGAGGTGCTCGGCACCGCCTCAAGCACTGGCCTACTGGTCGGCCGCCTCGGCCTGACCGATGCATGCGGCGGGCCTCTGTGTGCACGGGTCGTACCGCCGCGCATCAAATGGACCGCCAGAGCCGCGTGAACCAGATCACCGTTCACGGAAGTCCGCCCCGGTCCAATCACAGCAACTGAGACCAAAACTGAGACCACGCACGTCGAAGGGCCCCACCATTTCTGGTGGGGCCCTTCGACATCGTGCCCGGTGAGGCACTGGCGGAGGATACGAGATTCGAACTCGTGAGGGGTTGCCCCCAACACGCTTTCCAAGCGTGCGCCCTAGGCCTCTAGGCGAATCCTCCGCTGGGAACATTACATGACCGAGAGGAGTGCTCGCGAACTCGTTCCTACCTGCTGACGTCGGGTACTCTGTGCAGAGCCCCTCACGCGGCGCTATCTGACTGAACTCCCCCAGGGCCGGAAGGCAGCAAGGGTAGGTCGGCTCTGGCGGGTGCGTGGGGGGCGCTTGCGTTTGCGGGCGGGGCCGGCTGTCAGTGGGCGCCTATAACCTCGTATGTGTGTCGTCTCTCGCGCTGTACCGCCGCTATCGCCCGGAGTCGTTCGCCGAGGTCATCGGGCAGGAGCATGTCACCGACCCGTTGCAGCAGGCGCTGCGGAACAACCGGGTCAATCACGCGTACCTGTTCAGCGGGCCGCGTGGCTGTGGCAAGACGACCAGTGCGCGGATCCTGGCCCGGTGCCTGAACTGCGAGCAGGGGCCCACCCCGACCCCGTGCGGGGAGTGCCAGTCGTGTCAGGACCTGGCGCGGAACGGGCCGGGTTCCATCGACGTCATCGAGATCGACGCGGCCTCCCACGGTGGTGTGGACGACGCCCGTGAGCTGCGCGAGAAGGCCTTCTTCGGGCCCGCCTCCAGCCGCTACAAGATCTACATCATCGACGAGGCCCACATGGTCACGTCGGCCGGCTTCAACGCGCTGCTCAAGGTCGTCGAGGAGCCGCCGGAGCACCTCAAGTTCATCTTCGCCACGACCGAGCCCGAGAAGGTCATCGGGACCATTCGCTCGCGGACCCACCACTATCCGTTCCGGCTGGTGCCGCCGGGGACCCTGCGGGACTACCTCGGCGAGGTGTGCGGCAAGGAGAAGATCCCCGTCGAGGACGGCGTGCTGCCGCTCGTCGTGCGGTCCGGTGCCGGGTCCGTGCGTGACTCCATGTCCGTCATGGACCAGCTGCTCGCCGGGGCCACCGAGGAGGGTGTGACGTATGCCATGGCCACCTCTCTCCTCGGCTACACCGACGGCTCGCTGCTCGACTCCGTGGTCGAGGCCTTCGCGACCGGGGACGGCGCCGCCGCCTTCGAGGTCGTGGACCGGATCATCGAGGGCGGTAACGACCCGCGCCGCTTCGTCGCCGACCTGCTGGAGCGGCTGCGCGACCTGGTGATCCTCGCCGCCGTCCCGGACGCCGCGGAGAAGGGGCTGTTCGACGCCCCCGCCGACGTCCTCGAACGTATGCAGGCCCAGGCCGGCACCTTCGGCGCCGCCGAGCTCAGCCGCGCCGCCGACCTCGTCAACGCGGGCCTGACCGAGATGCGCGGCGCCACCTCCCCGCGCCTCCAGCTGGAGCTGATCTGCGCCCGCGTGCTGCTGCCGGCCGCCTACGGCGACGAGCGGTCCGTGATGGCACGCCTCGACCGGCTGGAGCGGGGCGTCAACTTCTCGGGCGGGGGCGGCGCACCCGCCATGGGGTACGTCCCCGGTCCCGAGGCGCACGCGCAGCCTCCGGCTCCCGTCCCGCAAGGGGGAGGTCCGGCGGCGGCCCGGGCAGCCGTACGAGGGGGAGCGGCACCCGCGCCGACTCCGGCACCCGCGCCGACTCCGGCACCCGCGCCGACTCCGGCACCCGCGCCGGCTCCGGCTCCGGCTCCGGAGCCTTCCGTCCCCGCTCCGGTCGCCCCGCCCACCCCTCCTCCGCCCGCTCCCACGCCCACGCCCGCTCCCGCGCCCGGTGCCTGGCCGACGGCCACCCCCGCAGGCGGCGGTAACCGCCGGCCCGGCGGCTGGCCGACGGCCACGGGCGCCCCGGCGGCCCAGCAGGCCCCGCCGCCCTCGGCGACCCCCGCAGCGTCCTCGCCTCCGCCCCCGGCTGCCGCTCCCGCGGCCCCGGCCGCCGCCCCTGCCGGTGGCCTCGACCCCCGTGTGCTCTGGCCGAACGTCCTGGAGGCGGTCAAGAACCGCCGCCGCTTCACCTGGATCCTGCTCAGCCAGAACGCCCAGGTCACCGGTTTCGACGGCACCACCCTCCAGCTCGGCTTCGTCAACGCCGGCGCCCGCGACAACTTCGCGAGCAGCGGCAGCGAGGACGTGCTGCGGCAGGCGTTGAGCGAGCAGTTCGGCGTGCAGTGGCGGATCGAGGCGGTCGTCGACCCGACGGGTGGCGGCGGTGCGGCCGCGCCCGGCACCGGGTACGGCGGCGGCCAGACCGGCGGCTACGCCGCCCCCGCGGCCCCGGCCCGCCCTGCGCCCGCCCAGCAGGCCCCGGCGGCCGCCCCGGCCCAGAGCCCGCCGCCGCCCACCCGGACGGCACCCGCCCCTGCGCCCGCCGCCCCCGAACCGCCGCCGGTCTCCCCCGAGGACGACATCCCCGAGGAGGACGACCCCGACCTCGACGAGTCGGCCCTCTCCGGCCACGAACTGATCGTGAGGGAACTGGGGGCGACGGTGGTGGAGGAGATCCAGAACGAGTGACGCGGGGCGGGCGCCGACGGCCCGAGTGCCACGGCAGCCCCCAAGAGCGAGCGCTTCGACAGGCGGCCACCGTGTAGCCGAGCCCCCTTGGAGAAACCTCCAGTCGGCCCACCCGGCTACGCTGGCCCCCGTGAAGGTCCTCGTCATCGGCAGCGGCGCCCGCGAACACGCCCTGTGCCGCTCCCTGTCCCTCGATTCCGACGTCACCGCGCTGCACTGCGCCCCCGGCAACGCCGGCATCGCCGAGGTGGCCGAGCTGCACCAGGTCGATGCCCTGGACGGCGCGGCGGTCGCCGCCCTCGCCCTGGAACTCGGCGCCGACCTGGTGGTCGTCGGCCCGGAGGCCCCCCTCGTCGCCGGGGTCGCCGACGCCGTGCGCGAGGCGGGCATCCCGGTCTTCGGCCCCTCCGGGGCGGCCGCACAGCTCGAGGGGTCCAAGGCGTTCGCCAAGGACGTGATGGCGGGCGCCGCGGTGCCCACCGCCCGTTCGTACGTCTGCACGAACGCCGAGGAGGTCGCCGAGGCGCTGGACGCCTTCGGCGCGCCCTACGTCGTGAAGGACGACGGGCTCGCGGCCGGCAAGGGCGTCGTGGTCACGGACGACCTGGACGCGGCCAAGGCGCATGCCGCCGCCTGCGACCGCGTCGTCATCGAGGAGTTCCTCGACGGTCCCGAGGTCTCCCTCTTCGCGATCACCGACGGCGAGACGGTCCTCCCGCTCCAGCCCGCGCAGGACTTCAAGCGCGCTATGGACGGCGACGAGGGCCCGAACACGGGCGGCATGGGCGCGTACTCCCCGCTGCCCTGGGCCGACCCCAAGCTCGTCGACGAGGTCCAGGAGACCGTCCTCCAGCCGACCGTCGACGAGATGCGGCGCCGCGGCACCCCGTTCTCCGGTCTGCTCTACGCCGGCCTCGCGATCACCTCGCGCGGCGTGCGGGTCATCGAGTTCAACGCCCGCTTCGGCGACCCGGAGACCCAGGTGGTCCTCGCCCGCCTGAAGACCCCGCTGGCCAGCGTGCTGCTCGCCGCCGCGAACGGCACCCTGGCCGACCTCCCGCCGCTGCGCTGGAGCGACACCGCCGCGGTCACCGTCGTCGTCGCCTCGCACAACTACCCGGACACCCCGCGCACCGGCGACCCCATCACCGGCCTCGACGAGATCGCCGCCGAGGACGCGCCGCACGCCTATGTCCTGCACGCGGGGACGAAGCGGGCCGGCGGCGACGTCGTCAGCGCCGGCGGCCGGGTCCTCTCCGTCACGGCGACGGGCGAGGACCTGACCCGGGCCCGCGAGCGGGCGTACGCGGCGGTGGCGCGGATCGGTCTCGACGGCTCCCAGCACCGTACGGACATCGCCGCGAAGGCGGCGGAGCAGGCCCAGGAGGCCTGAGTCCCGCCAGCCCCGCAGGATCCACCACCCCCGACAGGCCCCGGACCCGAAATCCGGGGCCTGATCATTGCTGTCTGTCGATCACCTCTGACCAAAGCCATTCCATCGAGTGACCGATGCCCCATCCGGCTGACGGGGGCCGAGGCCCCAACTAGGGTGCGGCGCAGGCGTTCCGGCACTTGGCCCACCGGCATTGCGATGTCAGTGGCGGGTGCCACAGTGGGGGAGTGAGCAACAGCCAGGAAAGGCCGAGGACAGCAGGGAGGGGGTGAGGTCCGGACGTGACCAGTACCGGTATCGGTGCGGAGGCGGGAGCGCAGGCGGCGCGTACCCGGGCCCTCGCCGTGCTGCGCATCCGCGGCCGGGCCCTGGCCGTGGCCCTGCTCCCCGCCGCGGCCACGGTGATCCTGCTGACCGGCGGTTCCACCGGCCACTTCGTCGGCCACGGCTGGGACACCGCCCGCTGGATCGTCGCCGTGCTCGCCGTGCTGGTGCTGCTGGCCGCCGCCGGTGTCGCGCTGGTCGTGGCCCGCTCCCGCCCGGCCGTGACCCCCACGGTCCCGATCCCGGAGGAGTCCGCCCCGGACCTGTACCGGATGGTGCGCGACCTCGCCGACCGCCTCGACGTGCCGGCGCCCTCCGCCATAGCGCTCACCCCGGACTGCGACAGCTGGCTGGAGGACCGCACCCATCCGGCCCACGGCCCGCCCGCGCCCAGGGGCGGCGACGAGCTCGGCGACCCGGGCTCGCACCGCCGTACCCCGGCCGCGCCCGTCCTCGTCATCGGCTCCCCGTTCCTGTGGTGGATGCGTGTCGGCGAGCTCCGCGCGGTCCTCGCCCCGGTCGTCGCCGGTACGGGACCCTCGGCGCACCCGGACATAGCCGCCGCCCGCCGTTTCGTCCGGGGCCTGGACGCGGCGGTGGCCGTCTCCGCGACGCGCGGCCGATGTCCGGCCACCCGCCCGCTCTGCACGGGTGTCGGCTGGGTGGCCCGGCTGCTGCTGCGCGGCTGCCGGGAGCACGCGGCGCTGATGGAGCGCGGGGTCGCCGCCGCGGCAGCCGAGCGGGCCCAGGCCGTGGACTACGGACTGCGGATCGTCGCCCAGGAACAGGTCGGCCTCGCGTACGCAGGCTGGGACCGCCTGCTCACCCGGGTCGCGCTGCCCGCCTGGCGGATGGGCCGCTGGCCCTCCCGGCTGGACGCCGGCGTGGTCGCGGCCCTCACCGAGCTGTCCCGGCGCGACCGGCTGGCCGAGGGCTTCGCCTCCCGGCTGGGCGAGCGGCCCGCCTGCGACCTGCTGGAGGAGCCGGGCCTGGTGGACGAGGCCGCCTCGCTGCTCGCCGCCCGCCTCTTCCACGGCGGCCCCGCCGAGCCCGGTCCCGCCTGGTCGCCGGTGGCCTGGCAGGAGTATCCGGACGAGGTCGTCGACCGCACCTGGCGCACCGAGGCGGCCCGCCTGCACCGCGTCCTGGACACCCTCGGCGTCCGCGCCACCCTGGACCCCGCCGCCCCCGACCCCGGCGGCCCCACCCTGGCCCGCGTCATGGACCACCTGACCGACCCGTCCGCCCAGAGCAGGCGCCCGTGCCCTCCGGCGTACGACGAGGGTCCCCGCACCCCCGGCCACGACGAGGACGCCCGCCTCCCCGGCCACGACGAGGACGCCCGCCTCCCCGGCTACGACGAGGACGCCCGCCTCCCCGGCTACGACGAGGACGCCGAGGAGCCCACCGGCACCGAACGCAGCGCCGCCCTCGCCGCCGGCCTCACCGCGGCCCTCGCCCGCGAGGAACGCGCGGAAGCGACCGGCACCACGCGCCCCGGCTGCCCCGCCGCGACCGCCCCGGCCGCCTCGACCGGCCAGGGCAGCGGCCCCGGCGGCCCGCTCTGGGACGACGGCGCACTGCCTCTCTTCCCCCTCCAGCCCCCGCGCACCGCACGCGAACTCCTCGCCGACCACGTCAAGGCGATGGTGTGCTGCGCGGCCGTGGACACGGCCGGAGCCACCCCCGGTCTGGACTGGCTCGACGGCCCGTCCCTGCTGGTCGACGGCGAGCGGGCCGCCGACCTGACCCCCAGAGTCCTCAGCCTCATCGAGGAGGGAGACCCGGGCCCGCTGCGGGCCTGGCTGGTCGAGTCCGGAATACGTCCCGAGAAACCGGTTCGACTGGTCTGACCTCGGCGTTTCGGCCGCTTTGGCGGAGCGAAGTGTTCCACTTCAGGCAAATTCGCAACGAACCGTGACCGGACGCGTGCGTTATGTGATGTGCTGGGACCGTTCGCGGTTGTGGCAAGCGCATCCGACATAAGACAAACGCCACAGTCACAGCACGGCACAGCCCGGCAGGACGCCGGCACAGCGCAGCACGGCACACACATCGCACTTCGGCTCGTATCAGCACACTTCACGGGGGCACGAGGGAGGGGAGCCACCATGGCATCGGACCACATCCGCCGCTGGGAGTCGGGAGCACTCGCGCACGCCGTCACGGACCCCTTCGGCCAGGGTCCCGTCCCCTGGCTGCGCGGCAGCGAGACCTATTTCGACGACACGGGTCATGTCGTCCCCTGGTACGTGGACCCCAGCCGGCCACAGCCCACCGGCGAGAACCCCCGGGTCCCCGCACCGCGCACCGCCATCGGCGGCCCGCGCTCGGCCGACGACGTGCACCGCCAGATCAAGGGGTTCACCTCGACCGGTGCGGTCGCCCCGGGCGAGGCCGTCGACTTCCACATCACCGTCGACCCGCCACAGGAATTCAGCGTCGACGTCTACCGCATCGGCCACTACGGCGGCGACGGCGCATCCAAGATCACCACCAGCCCCCGGCTGTCGGGCATCGTCCAGTCGCCGCCGCTGGCCGCCGACCGCACGGTCTCCTGCCACCACTGGTGGCTGTCCTGGCGGTTGCAGGTCCCGTCGTACTGGAGCATCGGCGCGTACGTCGCCGTGCTCACCACGGCCGACGGCTACCGCTCGCACGTGCCCTTCACGATCCGCGACAACCACCCGGCCGACCTGCTGCTCCTGCTGCCGGACATCACCTGGCAGGCGTACAACCTCTACCCCGAGGACGGCCGCACCGGGGCCAGCCTCTACCACGCCTGGGACGAGCGGGGCCGGCTGCTCGGCGAGGCCGACGCGGCGACCACCGTCTCCTTCGACCGGCCGTACGCGGGCGCCGGCCTGCCCCTGCACGTCGGCCACGCCTACGACTTCATCCGCTGGGCCGAGCGCTACGGCTACGACCTCGCCTACGCCGACGCCCGCGACCTGCACGCCGGCCGCGTCGACCCCACCCGCTACCGGGGCCTGGTCTTCCCGGGCCACGACGAGTACTGGTCCCCGCAGATGCGCCGCACGGTCGAACTGGCCCGCGACAGCGGCACGAGCCTCGTCTTCCTCTCCGCCAACACCATGTACTGGCAGGTGGAGTTGGGCCCGTCCCCGTCCGGGGTCGCGAACCGCCTGCTGACCTGCCGAAAACGCAGGGGCCCGGGAAAACCCGTGCTCTGGCGCGAGATCGACCGGCCCGAACAGCAGACGGTCGGCATCCAGTACGCGGGCCGGGTGCCCGAGCCGTACCCCCTGATCGTGCGCAACGCGGGGCACTGGCTCTGGGAGGCCACCGGCGCGCACGAGGGCGACGAACTCCCGGGCCTGGTGGCCGGCGAGGCCGACCGCTACTTCCCGCGGACCGCGCTGCCCGAGCACGAGGAGCGCATCCTGCTCGCCCACTCCCCCTACACGGACAACGACGGCGCCCTGCGCCACCAGGAGACCTCCCTGTACCGCGCCCCCTCCGGCGCCCTGGTCTTCGCCTCCGGCACCTTCGCCTGGTCCCCGGCCCTGGACCGCCCCGGCCACATCGACCCCCGGGTCCAGCGCGCCACCGCCAACCTCCTGGACCGGATCTGCAAACACGACTGACCCGCACAGGCGTCCGTACGGCCCCCGTGTCCGTGCGCAACCCGGCATACGGGAGAATCGAGGGCACCTGTACAGAACCACGGGGAGGAACCGTGTCCGGATTCGTCGAAAAGCCCGAGCCCGTCGAGGTGCCGGGTCTGGTGCATCTGCACACCGGCAAGGTGCGCGAGCTGTACCAGAACGCGGCCGGTGACCTCGTGATGGTCGCCAGCGACCGCCTGTCCGCGTACGACTGGGTGCTGCCGACCGAGATCCCCGACAAGGGCCGGGTGCTCACGCAGCTCTCCCTGTGGTGGTTCGACAAGCTCGCCGACCTGGTCCCCAACCACGTCATCAGCACCGAGCTGCCCGAGGGCGCCCCCGCCGACTGGGCGGGCCGCACTCTCATCTGCAAGTCCCTGAAGATGCTCCCGGTCGAGTGCGTGGCCCGCGGCTACCTCACCGGCTCGGGCCTCGCCGAGTACCAGGAGTCCCGCACGGTCTGCGGCCTCGCCCTTCCCGAGGGCCTGGTCGACGGCTCCGAGCTGCCCGCCCCGATCTTCACCCCGGCCACCAAGGCCGAGGTCGGCGAGCACGACGAGAACGTGTCGTACGAGGAGGTCGCCCGCCAGGTCGGCGCCGAGACCGCCGCCCAGCTGCGCCAGGCCACCCTCGCGGTGTACGGGCGGGCCCGGGACATCGCCCGGGACCGGGGGATCATCCTGGCCGACACGAAGTTCGAGTTCGGCTTCGAGAACGACACCCTGGTCCTCGCCGACGAGGTCCTCACCCCGGACTCGTCCCGCTTCTGGCCGGCCGACGAGTGGCAGCCGGGCCGCGCCCAGCCGTCGTTCGACAAGCAGTACGTGCGCGACTGGCTGACCTCGGCCGAGTCCGGCTGGGACCGCAGGAGCGAGCAGCCCCCGCCGCCGCTGCCGGAGCACGTGGTCGAGGCGACCCGCGCGAAGTACATCGAGGCGTACGAGCGGCTGACGGGCAACACCTGGTCGTGAACGCGGAAGGCCCCCGGCAAGAACCGGGGGCCTTCTCTGCTGAGCGGACGACGAGGCTCGAACTCGCGACCTCAACCTTGGCAAGGTTGCGCTCTACCAACTGAGCTACGTCCGCATGCGCCGTGGCGCGAGAGCAACTATACCCAACCTCGGTCCCGGGCGAGACGCACTGCCGCATGACGGTTCTCCGCACCGAGCTTGGTGACGGCCGAGGAGAGATAGTTCCGCACGGTTCCGGGCGACAGCGCGGCCCGCTCGGCGATCTCCGCGACCGGCGCCCCGTCGGCCGCCAGCTCCAGCACCTCGGCCTCCCGCGCGGTCAGCGGCGAGTCCCCGGCGGAGATCGCGTCGGCGGCCAACTCCGGGTCGATGTACCGGTTTCCGGCGTGCACGGTCCGGATGATCTCCGCGAGCCGCTGGGCGCTCACCGTCTTCGGGACGAACCCCCGCACACCGGCCGCAAGGGCCCGCTTCAGATGGCCGGGCCGTCCGTGACCGGTGACGATCAGTACCTGGCAGGCGGGCAGTTCGGCGCGCAGCGATGTGGCGACCCTCACACCGTCCGCGCCGGGCATCTGGAGATCGAGCACCGCGACATCGGGGCGATGGGCCCGCGCCATGGCGAGCGCCTCCGGGCCGGTGGCCGCCTCGGCGATCACGACCAGGTCGTCCTCAAGGCCGAGCAGCGCGGCCAGCGCGCCCCGGATCAGATGCTCGTCGTCCGCGAGCAACAGCCGTACCGGAGACGTCATGACGTGACTCCACTCACCTTCGCATCAGCCGTACGACCGGACAGCGGCACCGACGCCACCACCCGGAACCCGTCCGCTCCCACCGGCCCGGCCTCCAGCGTCCCGTCGACCACCGCGAGCCGCTCCCGCAGTCCGGCCAGCCCGGAGCCCCCGCCGCTGCCGCGCACCACGACCCCGTCGTTCTCCACCGTCAGCACCACGCATCCCTCCCGCACCCGCAGCCCCACCGCACACCGTCCCGCGTCCCCGTGCCGCAGCACGTTGGTGGTCGCCTCCCGCACCACCCATCCGAGCGCCGACTGCACCTCGGCGGGCAGTCCGGCGGCGTCGCCGGACACCTCGCAGGCGATTCCCGCGGCCGTCAACACACCCTGCGCGCCGTGGAGTTCGGCCCCCAGATCGGCGTCCCGGTAGCCGCGTACGACATCCCGCACCTCGCGCTGCGACTCCTGTGCGATCCGCTGCACCTCGATCATCTGCTCCACGGCCTCGGGCCGTTCGCGCCGGGCGAGCTGGACCGCCAGTTCGCTCTTGAGGGCGATGACGGCGAGGTTCCGGCCGAGCACGTCGTGCAGGTCGCGGCCGAACCGCAGCCGTTCCTCGGCGACGGCGAGCCGGGCGCGGGTCTCGCGGGCCTCGTCGAGTTCGTAGACGGCGTTCAGCAGCCAGAGGGAGATGATCGAGGTGAAGGCGAGGAACGCGCCGCCGAGGAACACCACGAGCGCGGTGAACAGCGCGGCCGCCCCGGGGAAGCCCAGCAGGAAGGAGACCGCCCCCGCCCCGCAGGCGAAGCCCGCGACGAGCGACAGCACCCGCTTCCGGTCGTACACCCCGAGTGCCGTGGTCCCGGAGCCGAAGGCCAGCACCCCGGTGAAGACGCTGCCGCCGGCGGCGTGCACGTCCGGTCCTGACCCGTGCTCGCGCAGGACGAGGGCGACGACGCCGACGACGTAGGTCGCCGCGGCGAGCACCCACAGCAGCCGCACCGGCTGCGGCCGCCGGCCCCGCGTCCAGTCCAGCGCCCGGGAGGCGGTCAGCGCGCAGAGCAGCGCGTGGACGACGACCATCGCCATCAGCCAGCCCGCGACCTCCGTCCCCGCCTGCGCGAACACCGGCAGCCCGATCGCCGCGACCTCGATCACCGCGAAGAAGTGGAACGACCACCGCGTGTACGTCTCGACCTTGGCGGGCGTGGTCTTCCCCCGCCACCAGCCGCCTGCCCCGCTCATCCCGGTCCCGTCTTCCCTCAGTGCCGAGGTTCCCAGCGGAACCACCGCCGTACAGCAAACACCGCGACCACGGTCCAGGCCAGCGCGGTGGCGACCGTCACCAGCGCCTCGGACGCGCTCATCTCCCCGGTCCAGCCGGCCCGGACCAGCCGGACGGCCGGGGAGAGCGGGAGCAGTTCGCAGACCCTGGCGACCCGGTCGGGCAGGACGTCCGCCGGGACGGCGATGCCCGAGCCCAGCATGGAGACGAAGACCAGTGGCAGCGCGGTGACCTGGGCGCTCTCGGCGGTCCGGGTGAAGGCCGAGGTCAGCGCGGCGAGCGCGGCACTGATCAGCAGGCCGAGGAGCAGCCCAAGGAGCGTGAGATACGGCGCCTCGGGCGAGCCCGCGTCGAGGAGCACCGTGCAGCCGGCGGTCAGCAGCAGCGCCTGCGCCAGGCCGAGGCAGACGGCGGGCAGGGCGGTGCCGGTCAGGATCTCCGCGTCGGACAGCTCGCCGGTGCGCAGCCGCTTGAGGACGAGTTCCTCGCGTCGGGCGACGAACGCGCCGACCAGTGAGCTGTAGACGGCGAACAGGAAGGAGAAGCCGACGGCGGCGGTCAGCATCAGCGTGCCGACGTTCAGTCCCTTCTCCTTGAGGTCGAACTGGTCGAGTGTGGGCCGCACCGTGACCGGCAGCGCGAGCGGGACGAGCAGCGCGGTGAGCACCGCACTGCGATTGCGGCCGAAGAGGATCAGCTCGGCGCGGGAGAGGGCGCGCAGCCGCGTCGTGATCACCGCGTTCATGCGGCCGCCTCCTTCGCGATCCCGAGAAACGCCTCCTCCAGAGAGGCGGACCGCACCTCCAGCCGGTGCAGTTCGACCCCGGTCCGCTCGGCCCACCCCAGTACCCCGGTGGCGGTCCGCTGCACCTCGCGGGTGCGCAGCCGTACGGTTCTGCCGTCGAGCTCGTGTCCGCAGACGCCCATCGCGGCGAGCGGCGGCAGGTCCCCGAGGAAGTAGCCCGTGGGCAGCTCGAAGGACATCCGCGCGGGCCGGCCGGCGGTCACCTCGGCCGGTGTTCCGGTGGTCGCGATGCGCCCCTCGTGCAGGATCGCGAGCCGGTCGGCGAGGTCCTCGGCCTCCTCCAGGTAATGCGTGGTGAGCAGGACGGCCGTCCCGGTGTCGCGCAGCGTGCGCACCAACTCCCAGGTGTCGCGGCGCCCTTCGGCGTCGAGTCCGGTGGTCGGCTCGTCCAGGAACAGCACCTCGGGCCGCCCGAGCAGGGCGAGTGCCAGGTCGAGGCGGCGCCGCTCCCCGCCGGAGAGCTGCTTGACCCGGACGTCGGCCCGCCCGGCGAGCCCGACCAGGCCGAGCGCCTCGGCCGGGGGCCGGGCTCCGGTCGTACAGCCGGCCCACATCCGTGCCGTCTCGCCGACGGTCAGTTCGGAGGGGAAGCCGCCCTCCTGGAGCATCACGCCGGTGCGCGGGCGTACGGCGGCCCGTTCCCGGTGCGGGTCGTGGCCCAGTACCCGGACCCGGCCGCCGTCCGGTGGTGCGAGTCCTTCCAGCAGTTCGACCGTCGATGTCTTTCCGGCGCCATTGGTGCCGAGCAGCGCGAAGATCTCCCCGCGGGCCACGGAGAAGGTGATTCCGCGGACCGCTTCGAACCCGCCCCCGTAGACACGCCGGAGATCTGTGACCTCAATCACGTGTTCGTCGTCCATGACTCCAGCGTCCCCGCGGCGGGGGCCCGGGAGCAGTGCGCGGTGTCATCACTCGCCATGACAAATGTCAGAGCGCCCCGGCAGAAGGCGAAGGCCCCGGCAGATGCGGGTGGGCGCACGAAAAAACCCCAGCCATATGACTGGGGTTTCCTCTTTGAGCTGGAGCGGACGACGAGGCTCGAACTCGCGACCTCAACCTTGGCAAGGTTGCGCTCTACCAACTGAGCTACGTCCGCACTGCTCCCGACCGGCTCCCACCGATCGGTGCGAGCACCAGCCTACCTGATCCACAAGCATGCTCAGGACGGCGGTGCAGAGCGGGTGACAGGAATTGCACACTGCGCCTTCCCCCTGGAAGGGGGATGTTCTGCTACTGAACTACACCCGCATGTACTCCGTGGGCTCCGGCTTTTCGACCGTGTCCCTCGGCGTGCTCCAGACATTAGCTGATCAGCAGGGGGGTAGCGCAAGTCGGCTGCCCACAGGGGCGGCTGACGCACCCTGAGGGCAGCCGTCCCCCTGTCACTGGGCGGAGCTGAACGCCTCGTACACCTTCTTCGGGATGCGGCCGCGGGCGGGGACGTCCATCTTGTTCGCCTGCGCCCAGGCGCGGACGGCCGCCGGGTCGGGGGCGACCTCCGTCTGCTTGTACGCCTTGCCCGACTTCGACCGCTTGCGGCCGGCCACCACGTAAGGCTCCAGGGCCTTGCGCAGTTTCTTGGCGTTTGCTTGATTCAGATCGATCTCGTACGACTTGCCGTCGAGTCCGAAGGCGATCGTTTCCGCCGCTTCCGAGCCGTCGATGTCGTCAAAGAGAGTGACCACGACCTTCTGCGCCACGAATATTCGGTCCCTTCGTGTGGCACGTCTATACAGCTCATCGTCAGCTCATCGGTGATGACCGCGATGGTGCGAGATGACGTGCCGAGTATCGGCTATTGCCAATTCATTTGTACAGTGCCTGGCAATACAAAGTGAAGCCCGACTAAATCCGTCCGCGTGTCTCCAGTGCAATAGATGTCGCGGGCGAACCCGGGGAACTTTCCCAGAACTTTTCGTGAGGACCCCTGGCTGTCACCCGATCGTGATGCGGCTCACGTAGTTTCCTACAACTCTACCCGCGTAGAAATTTTGTGCGGGTAGTCTGAAGGCACCAGCTCAGCACCACAACACCGGGAGTGCCAGTGGCACGCGTCGTAGTCGACGTCATGCTCAAGCCGGAGATCCTCGACCCCCAGGGCCAGGCGGTCCAGCGTGCCCTGCCGCGCCTGGGTTTCGAAGGCATCTCCGATGTACGTCAGGGAAAGCGATTCGAACTGGAAGTTGACGGGCCGGTCGACGAGGCCGCACTCGCCCGCATCCATGATCTTGCGGAATCCTTCCTCGCCAACACCGTGATCGAGGACTTCACCGTCAAGGTGGAGGAAGTCGCGGAGGCGGCGAAGTGACCGCTCGTATTGGCGTCGTCACTTTCCCGGGAAGCCTCGACGACCGTGACACCCAGCGCGCGATCCGGCTCGCGGGTGCGGAACCGGTCGCCCTCTGGCACAAGGACAAGGACCTCCACCAGGTCGACGCGGTGGTCCTTCCCGGCGGTTTCTCCTACGGCGACTATCTGCGGGCCGGCGCCATCTCCCGCTTCTCGCCGGTGATGGAGGCCGTCATCGAGCAGGCGAAGGCCGGCCTTCCGGTCCTCGGTATCTGCAACGGCTTCCAGATCCTCACCGAGGCACATCTGCTCCCCGGTGCGATGCTCGGCAACAACCACCTCCACTTCATCTGCCGCGACCAGAAGCTGCGGGTGGAGAACGCGGGCACGGCCTGGACCAGCGACTACCGCGAGGGCCAGGAGATCCGCATCCCGCTGAAGAACATGGACGGCCGGTACGTCGCCGACGAGTACACGCTCGACAAGCTGGAGGCCGAGGGCCGGGTCGCCTTCCGGTACGTCGTCCGCGGCGAAGCCGCTGATGGATACGGCAATCCCAACGGCTCGCTCCGTGACATCGCCGGCATCACCAACGAGGCCGGGAACGTCGTCGGCCTCATGCCGCACCCCGAGCACGCCGTCGAGCCGCTGATCGGCACGGGCCGTACCGACGGCCTCCCCTTCTTCACCTCGATCCTCAAGAAGCTGGTCAACGCATGAGCCGGACGCCTCTGGACACGGTCGAGCACGCGGCCGCGACCCCCGACGTCGCGCTGCCCTGGGCCGAACTCGGTCTGAAGAAGGACGAGTACGAGCGGGTGGTGGAGATCCTCGGCCGCCGCCCGACCGGCGCCGAACTCGCCATGTACTCGGTCATGTGGTCCGAGCACTGCTCGTACAAGTCCTCCAAGGTCCACCTGCGCCAGTTCGGCGAGAAGGCCCCGCAGAGCGACGCGATGCTCGTCGGCATCGGCGAGAACGCGGGCGTGGTGGACGTCGGCCAGGGCTACGCCGTGACCTTCAAGGTCGAGTCCCACAACCACCCCTCCTACGTCGAGCCGTACCAGGGCGCCGCGACCGGTGTCGGCGGCATCGTCCGCGACATCATCGCGATGGGCGCGCGGCCGGTGGCCGTGGTCGACCCGCTGCGCTTCGGCGCCGCCGACCACCCCGACACCAAGCGCGTCCTGCCGGGCGTCGTCGCCGGCATCGGCGGCTACGGCAACTGCCTGGGCCTGCCCAACATCGGCGGCGAGGTCGTCTTCGACGCCTGCTACCAGGGCAACCCGCTGGTCAACGCCGGTGCCATCGGCGTGATGCGGCACGAGGACATCCACCTCGCCAAGGCCTCCGGCGCGGGCAACCAGGTCATCCTGTACGGCGCCCGGACCGGCGGCGACGGCATCGGCGGCGCGTCGATCCTCGCGAGCGAGACCTTCGACGACGCGAAGCCCTCGAAGCGCCCCGCCGTCCAGGTCGGCGACCCCTTCCAGGAGAAGCTCCTCATCGAGTGCACCCTGGAGGCCTTCCGGGAGAAGCTGGTCGTCGGCATCCAGGACCTCGGCGCGGCCGGCCTGTCCTGCGCCACCTCCGAACTCGCCTCGAACGGCTCCGGCGGTATGACCGTCACCCTCGACGACGTCCCGCTGCGCGACTCCACGCTCTCGCCCGAGGAGATCCTCATGAGCGAGTCGCAGGAACGCATGTGCGCGGTCGTGGAGCCGGCGAAGGTCGAGCGCTTCCTGGAGATCTGCGAGAAGTGGGACGTCATCGCCACCGTCATCGGTGAGGTGACCGACGGCGACCGCCTCGAGATCTTCTGGCACGGCGAGAAGATCGTCGACGTCGACCCGCGCACGGTCGCCCACGACGGCCCGGTCTACGAGCGCCCCTACGCCCGCCCGGCCTGGCAGGACGAGCTCCAGGCGGACGACGCGAACAAGCTGCCGCGCCCGGCGACGAGCGAGGAGCTGAAGGACCAGGTCCTCAGGCTGGTGGCCTCTCCCAACCAGGCCTCCAAGAAGTGGATCACCTCGCAGTACGACCACTTCGTGCAGGGCAACACGGTCCTCGCCCAGCCCGAGGACTCCGGCATGATCCGCGTCGACGAGGCGACCGGCCTCGGTGTCGCCATCGCCACGGACGGCAACGGCCGCTACGCCAAGCTCGACCCCTACACGGGCGCCCAGCTGGCCCTGGCCGAGGCCTACCGCAACGTGGCGACGACCGGCGCCAAGCCCCTTGCGGTCTCCGACTGCCTGAACTTCGGCTCGCCCGAGGACCCGGCGGTCATGTGGCAGTTCGCGGAGGCCGTGCGCGGTCTCGCCGACGGCTGCCTCCAGCTGGGCACCCCGGTGACCGGCGGCAACGTCTCGCTCTACAACCAGACCGGCGAGGCGGCCATCCACCCGACCCCGGTGGTCGCCGTCCTCGGCGTGATCGACGACGTGGCCCGCCGCACCCCGGTCGCCTTCCAGGAGGAGGGCCAGCTGCTCTACCTCCTCGGCGACACCCGCGAGGAGTTCGGCGGCTCGGCCTGGTCGCAGGTCGTCCACGACCACCTCGGCGGCCTGCCCCCGAAGGTCGACCTGGAGCGCGAGCGCCTCCTGGCCGAGATCCTGATCTCCGCCTCCCGCGACGGCATGATCGACTCGGCGCACGACCTGTCCGACGGCGGTCTGATCCAGGCCGTGGTCGAGTCGGCTCTGCTCGGCGGCAAGGGCGCGCGGCTGGTGGTACCGGACGGGCTCGACGCGTTCACCTTCCTCCTCTCCGAGTCGGCCGGGCGCGCGATCGTCGCGGTGCCGCGCTCGGAGGAGGTCCGCTTCAACGACATGTGCGGCGCGCGCGGCCTGCCGGTGGCCCGCATCGGTGTCGTGGACGGTGACTCGGTCGAGATCCAGGGTGAGTTCGCGCTCAGCCTGGCGGAGCTGCGCGAGGCGCACGAGGGGACGATCGAGGCGCTGCTGGCGTAGCCGGTGGTACGACGCCGAAGGTCCCGCCCGTGTGTCACGGGCGGGACCTTCTCGGTTCACCGGACGTAGTTCTTGAGGATCTCCGTGTCGAGTTCGATGCCGATCGGATCGGGAAGGAGCACCTTCTCACCGAACTTCGCGGTACGGACGACGCGGTAGCCACCGACATTCCGGTCCGGCGAACTGTGCACCATGACCGTGCAGGAGTCGCGGTCGATCAAGAGGCAGAGAGGGATGTCCGCCTGGCCGTACGCGGTCGGCTTCTCGTGCCGGTCCCGCCGGTCGGTGTCCGAGTCGTACGAGGTGACCTCGACGACCATGAGCGCCCCGTCCGGGTCGGCCCACTCACCGTGTCCCGCGAAGTGCGCCTCTGGAGCGATCACCGCATCCGGTTTCGCCCTGCCCTCTCGACACGCATCGACCCGGAGCCCCTGGGCCTGGTACAGGTCCAGGTCGGGCCGGGTCTGCATACAGCGCCGGGCCAGCCAGGACACCATGGCGCTGTGGTCCCCGTCCGTCACCTTCTTGACCCCGATCCGTCCGTTGATGAACTCCAACGTGACGGTCTCGGGAGCCGCGGAGGCGATCGTTTCGAACTCCTCCACCGACATCTGAGACGTGCGCTCGGCCATAACGGTCATGCTGCACCCCCTGCCAGGCGAAGGCCAGTTTGCCGGGGGCCCGGCGGGGCAGGGTGGTTTTCGCCGCGCGTCACCCTCACGGGTGGCCCTTCACCCCAGCAGGTCGTTCGCGGTGGCGTTGATCTTTGTCAGCGCGCTCAGCAGGTGCCGCCGTTCGTCCTCGGTGAGGTTCGCGGTGACCGCTGCCTCCAGTTGCCGCCGTTCCTCCTCGACCGGTTTCCGCAGGGCGCGGCCGGCGTCGGTGAGCCACAGTCTGACCAGGCGGTTGTCGTGGTCGTCAGGGCGCCTGGTGAGGAGGCCGGCGGCGGCCATGCGGGTGGCCATCTTGGTGACGGTGGGGGTGGTGACGTGGACCGCCGCGGCGATCTCGCCCGGGGTACGGCCGTCCTGTTCCCAGAGCGCCGCGAGGAGATGGTTCTGGCCGAGGTGGAGGCCGTACTCCCGCATGCCGCGCTCGGCCAGCGCCCGCAGGGCCTTCGACGTCTTGCTGTGCAGGTCCAGGAACTCGGGCATCGCGGCCTTTCGGTGCGGCGGCAGCAGTCGATCGTTTGACGGCTAATCATTTCCCGGCTAACGTCCGCCCTCTGAACTCGTTAACCGGCAAATGACTGGAGGGGCGTCATGTTACTTCTCACCGGGGCCACCGGGAACATCGGCCGCGAACTCGTCCGCCGACTCGACGCCCAGGGCGCCGAGTTCCGCATCCTGGTACGGGACCTGGCCCGTGCCGCCGAGCTGCCCGACCGGGCCGAGCGTGTCGTCGGCGACCTGGACGAGCCGACGACCCTCACGCCCGCCTTCGACGGCGTCGACCGTCTGTTCCTGCTCGTTCCGGGTATCGGCACCGCCCACACCGCGCACGCCCTCGCCGCCGCGCGGGCCGCCGGAGTGGGCCACATCGTGCACCTGTCCTCCGTCCATGTGCTGCTCGATCCCCTGCCCGCCATGGCCCGCTGGCACCACGAACGCGAGAGCCTGATCCGTGCCACCGGCATCCCGGCCACCTTTCTGAGACCCGGCGGTTTCATGACCAACGCCCTGGACTGGCTGCCCACCCTCCGCGAGGCCGGCTATGTCCTCGACCCCGCCGGACCGGGCCGCTACGCGCCGATCGACCCCGCGGACATCGCCGCCGTGGCCGCCCTCGCCCTTACCGAGGACGGTCACCAGGGGCAGGAGTACGCCCTCACCGGCGCCGAGACGTTCACCGTCGCCGAACAGGTCCGCGTCCTCGCCGAGGCGATCGGGCATGCCATCGAGGTCCGCGAGGTGGCCACCCCGGCGGAGGCGGTGCGGTTCCGCTTCCCCGGCGGGGCGCCGCCTGCCCTCGCCGCGGCCCTCGTCGAGGGGTTCCACCTCATGCGGGCCGACACCGTCGGAGTCCGCACGGACACCGTCGAACATCTCCTCGCCCGCAAGCCACGCACCTTCACCGACTGGTGCGCCGAGCACGCGGACGTCTTCCGGCGGGCTCTCGGCGCCTGAACGCCCGACGCGCGGCGAGAGCCCCGCGGCTCAGCGACCTGCCTGTCCGATGCGCTCACGGACGGCCGCGCGGTCGATGCCGAGTTCGGTCAGGAGGTCCGCCGCGGGATCGGGTCGTTCGCAGTCGAGCAGTGCCAGCAGCAGGTGTTCCGGTGTGATGCGGCGGCTGCCGGCCTTCCTCGTCTCGGCCAGGGCGCGGGGGAGGACTGCGCGGGCGCCGGATGTGAAGGGGGTGCGCTTGCGCGAGGCGGGGGTCGGTGCCCGCTCGATTCCGTGCACGTCGATGCCGACCACGGCCAGCGCGGCCCGGTCGAGGGTGTCGAGGGCGGCGCGTGCGGTCTCCAGGTCGGTTCCGAGCGCCCGCACCGCGCGGGGTTCGTGGAGCACTCCCAGCAGGAGGTGCTCGGTACCGATGCGGCGATCGCCGCGCAGCGTGGTTTCGTCGAGCGCCGATGCGACGGTCGCCCGGGCCTCTGCTGCGAACTGCTCGAACATGGTCGTCTCACTTCCCGTACTTGGCGTGGACGGACTGCCGGGACACGCCGAGGGCGTCCCCGATCTGCTCCCAGGACCATCCCTGTTCCCTGGCGCGCGCGACCGCCGCCGCTTCGACCTGCTCGGCCAGTCGGTGCAGGGCACCCACGGCCCGCAGTCCCACCGCGGGATCGTGCGACCTGAGGCGTTCTGAGAGATCTCCTGCGTTCATGCCTGTCAGTCTGGATTGACATCTCCCTGTTTGTCAATCCAGACTGACAGGCGCTCGCCGATAACCGCTCGCCGGGAAGCCGCGCCCCTGCATAGGCTCACCGCCATGCCTCAGGCCAAGAAGCGTCCCCGCAGCTACGACCCGGCCAGGACCCGTGCCGCGGTGCTCGCCCAGTTCGACGGCGTGCGGGCGGCCGTCGCGCGCCTCACCCCCGAGCAGTTCGCGCTCCCCACCCGGCTCGACGGGTGGACCGTACGGGACCTCGTCGCCCACATCGGCATGGCGCTCACCGCCGTCCACCGGGCCCTGGACCAGCCCGAGCCCGCGAAGGCCGACGCGGTCCTGCTCGACTGGCCGTTCGGGACCTCGGGGAACTCCGCCGCCATCGACGACTTCACCCGGCGCCTCGCCGTCGACCACCCCGACCTGGACGCCTACCTCGCCGACACCGACGCCAGCCTGCGCGCCCTGCTCGCCGCACACCCCGGCACCCGGCTGCTCGCCACCAGCGCCGGCGCGATGCCCCTGGACGACTACCTGGTCACCCGGGCCGTCGAGCTGGTCGTCCACACCGACGACCTCAGCGCGGCCGTCGCCGGACTGGAAGTGCCGTACGACCGGCAGGCCCTGGCCGCCTGCACCCGGCTGCTCGCCGACGCGCTCGCCGTCAAGGCGCCCGGCGGCTCCACCGAGGTGCGGGTGCCGCCGTACGCCGTGGTGCAGTGCGTCGAAGGACCCCGGCACACCCGGGGCACCCCGCCGAACGTCGTCGAGACCGACCCGCTGACCTGGATCCGGCTGGCCACCGGACGGCTGGCGTGGAAGGAAGCCGTGGCGGACGCCAGGGTCAGGGCCGGCGGGGAGCGGGCGGACCTCGGGGCGTACCTGCCCGTCATGGGGTGAGGAAACCCGTGAGGGAACCCGTGAGGGAACCGATCGGCCGGTGCGCGCCGTCGAATCGGCATGTACGGGTTGAAACAGCGCATGCGCCGTATGACCCTGACTACGGCAGTGGCCGCCCTGCTCGTCCTGCTCGCGGTGGCCTGTGGCAGTGAGAGAGGTGGATCCGTGGGGACTCGGCCGTCCGTGACCGGGATCGACTGGACCGTCGACAGCGTGACCGTCGACGGCACCACCCACCGCGCCCCGGCGCGCGCCCATGTGAAGATCGAGGACGGCCGGGCGGCGGGCAGCCTCGGGTGCAACCAGTTCAGCGCCACGGCCCAGATCACCGATGACCGGATCCAGCTGAGCCATGCCAGGACCACCCGGATGGCCTGCGACAACGCTCGGATGACCTTCGAGCGCGCGCTCGCCCGCACGCTCATCTCCGGGCCGCTCACCATGACGGGCGAGGACGGGAAACTCACCCTCACCGCGGCGGGCGGGGACCGCGTCGAGCTGTCCAGGACATGACCGCGGACACCCCCAATGATGTGCGACACCTCACTCAGGGATACGGTGCCAGGGGGTTGCGCCGGCACCGGTCCGCACGAACCGTCGCCGCCTGGAGAAAGCTCTCACCGCGCTGACCTGCGAAAATGGAGAAAGCCACAACCGGGTCCGGAGTCGTAGATCCATTACGGCCGTGTATCCCCAATTCGGACCAGTGGTCGATCTCGCCTACACTCGGTGCCGTGCCACGTGGTGACGGTCTCCTCAATCACGATCTGCTCCCCGGTGAGAAGGGCCCCCAGGACGCTTGCGGCGTCTTCGGTGTCTGGGCTCCGGGCGAAGAGGTCGCCAAGCTCACGTACTTCGGGCTCTACGCCCTCCAGCATCGGGGCCAGGAATCCGCGGGTATCGCGGTCAGCAACGGCTCCCAGATCCTCGTCTTCAAGGACATGGGCCTCGTCTCCCAGGTCTTCGACGAGACCTCGCTCGGTTCGCTCCAGGGTCATATCGCGGTCGGTCACGCCCGCTACTCGACCACCGGTGCCTCCGTGTGGGAGAACGCCCAGCCGACGTTCCGCGCCACCGCGCACGGCTCGATCGCGCTCGGCCACAACGGCAACCTCGTCAACACGGCGCAGCTCGCCGAGATGGTCGCCGAACTCCCGAAGGACCACAACGGCCGGTCCACCCGGGTCGCGGCCACCAACGACACCGACCTGCTCACCGCGCTCCTCGCGGCCCAGGTCGACGAGGACGGCAAGCCGCTGACCATCGAGGAGGCCGCGCACACGGTCCTGCCGCAGGTGCGCGGTGCCTTCTCCCTCGTCTTCATGGACGAGCACACCCTGTACGCCGCCCGCGACCCGCAGGGGATCCGTCCCCTGGTCCTCGGCCGCCTGGAGCGCGGCTGGGTGGTCGCCTCGGAGTCCGCCGCGCTCGACATCTGCGGCGCCAGCTTCGTCCGCGAGATCGAGCCGGGCGAGTTCGTCGCCATCGACGAGAACGGCCTGCGCACCTCGCGATTCGCTGACGCGAAGCCCAAGGGCTGTGTCTTCGAGTACGTGTACCTGGCCCGCCCCGACACCGACATCGCCGGGCGGAACGTCTACCTCTCCCGCGTGGAGATGGGCCGGAAGCTGGCCAAGGAAGCCCCGGTCGACGCCGACCTGGTGATAGCGACCCCGGAATCCGGCACCCCCGCCGCCGTCGGCTACGCGGAGGCCTCCGGCATCCCCTTCGGCAACGGCCTGGTGAAGAACGCCTACGTCGGCCGGACCTTCATCCAGCCCTCGCAGACCATCCGGCAGCTCGGCATCCGCCTGAAGCTGAACCCGCTGAAGGAAGTCATCAAGGGCAAGCGCCTGGTGGTCGTCGACGACTCGATCGTCCGCGGCAACACCCAGCGGGCCCTGGTGCGGATGCTTCGCGAGGCGGGCGCCGCTGAGGTCCACATCCGGATCTCGTCCCCGCCCGTGAAGTGGCCCTGCTTCTTCGGCATCGACTTCGCCACCCGCGCCGAGCTCATCGCCAACGGCATGTCCATCGAGGAGATCGGCACCTCGCTCGGCGCCGACTCGCTGGCGTACATCTCCATCGACGGCATGATCGAGGCGACCACCATCGCCAAGCCGAACCTCTGCCGTGCCTGCTTCGACGGCGAGTACCCGATGGAGCTCCCGGACCCCGAGCTGCTCGGCAAGCAGCTCCTGGAGACCGAGCTGGCGGCCGGTCCGGCAGCCACGGCCGCGGCCGACGCGATCCGTCGCCCGTAAGCCTCGTAGAAACCAACCCGAAAGATCCCAGGCAATGTCTGAGAACTCTGTTCCCGGTGCTTCCTACGCGGCTGCCGGAGTCGACATCGAGGCGGGCGACCGCGCCGTCGAGCTGATGAAGGAGTGGGTGAAGAAGACGCAGCGCCCCGAGGTCCTCGGCGGCCTCGGCGGCTTCGCCGGCCTCTTCGACGCCTCAGCCCTCAAGCACTACGAGCGCCCGCTGCTCGCCTCCGCCACGGACGGCGTCGGCACCAAGGTGGACATCGCCCGGCAGCTGGGCGTGTACGACACCATCGGCCACGACCTGGTCGCCATGGTCATGGACGACATCGTGGTGTGCGGCGCGGAGCCGCTGTTCATGACCGACTACATCTGCGTCGGCAAGGTCCACCCCGAGCGGGTCGCCGCGATCGTCAAGGGCATCGCCGAAGGCTGTGTGCTGGCCGGCTGCGCCCTGGTGGGCGGCGAGACCGCCGAACACCCGGGCCTGCTCGGCGCGGACGACTTCGACGTGGCCGGCGCCGGTACGGGCGTGGTGGAGGCCGACCGGCTGCTCGGCGCGGATCGTATCCGTACGGGTGACGCGGTGATCGCCATGGCGTCCTCCGGCCTTCACTCGAACGGGTACTCCCTGGTCCGGCACGTCCTGCTGAACCAGGCGGGCCTCGCGCTCGACGCCCGTATCGAGGGCCTCGGCCGCACCCTCGGCGAGGAACTCCTGGAGCCGACCAAGATCTACTCACTGGACTGCCTGGCCCTGATGCGTACGGCGGAGGTGCACGCCTTCAGCCACGTCACCGGCGGCGGGCTGGCCGCGAACCTGGCCCGGGTGATCCCGGACCACCTGCACGCGACCGTGGAGCGCGCCACCTGGACCCCGGGCCCGATCTTCGACCTGGTCGGCCGCACCGGCAGCGTCGAGCGGCTCGAACTGGAGAAGACGCTCAACATGGGCGTCGGCATGATCGCGATGGTCCCGCAGGAATCGGTGGACGTGGCGCTGACCACACTGGCCGACCGCGGGGTCGACGCCTGGGTGGCCGGCGAGATCACCGAGCGCGGCGAGCACACCACCGGTGCGGAACTGGTGGGCGACTACGCATAGGCCCAGCCCCTCCGGCGTTTGAGGAGCGGGGTCCGGGGCGGAGCCCCGAAAGGCCAGCACAAAACCCGGTCCGGCATGGAATCCCGGACCGGGCAAGTGAAACGGCTAAACCGCCGTAGGCATCACGCACCGCGACGATGCTGGGAGTGCGGACCGGACTGGTCGTCCTCGTCCTCGTCCTCATCGTCGTCGTTATAGAGATCCGCGTACTGGGCGTACGGGTCGTCTTCGTCCTCGTCGTCGTCCTCGAACGGCTCGCCGTTCGGCGGCTGGCTCGAAGTCGATGCGCCCAGCTCGCTGGCCAGACGTGACAGGTCAGTCCCACCGCTGTTGTACTTCAGCTGGCGGGCGACCTTCGTCTGCTTGGCCTTGGCCCGGCCGCGCCCCATGGCTCGACCCCCTCGGTGACGGGGCTCGACGGCCCCAGAGTCTGACACGCGTTCATGATCCGGAACGGACTCTCCTCGGAGAGACCGGTCCGTAGGGCTTCCACGGTACCTGAGCCCGCGCCCATACGGTACGTCGCCCGCACCACGCGCCTGACTCGATGACCCGCGAGGCGCCCCGTCCCCGCTGGTCAACCACGATTTTAACCACTTCCTGGCGGGCGACCCGCCGACGAACGTGAGAGTTCTCTCGAACTGCCCGCCGGCAGGTACCGAAAAACCGCCCGGAAACCCGGCCGTCGGTCAGCGTCCACCCGCCGTTACGGCTTCGTGCATCCGCTGTTCGGCGATCCGGTCGGCCGCCGCGGCCGGCGGAATCCCGTCATCCTTCGCACGTGCGAAGATGGCCAGCGTGGTGTCGAAGATCTCCGCCGCCTTGGCCTTGCACCGGTCGAAGTCGAACCCGTGCAGCTCGTCGGCGACCTGGATCACCCCGCCGGCGTTCACCACGTAGTCCGGCGCATAGAGGATGCCGCGGTCCGCGAGGTCCTTCTCGACGCCCGGGTGGGCGAGCTGGTTGTTGGCCGCGCCGCACACCACCTGGGCGGTCAGCACCGGCACGGACGCGTCGCTCAGGGCGCCGCCGAGCGCGCAGGGGGCGTAGATGTCGAGGCCCTCGACCCGGATCAGCGCGTCGGTGTCGGCGGCCACCGCGACCTGGGGATGCCGGTCGGAGATCCGGCCCACGGCCTCCCGGCGCACGTCCGTGACGACCACCCGGGCGCCCTCCTCCAGGAGGTGCTCCACGAGGTGGTGGCCGACCTTGCCGACGCCCGCGATGCCGACGGTACGGCCGCGCAGCGCGGGGTCGCCCCACAGGTGCTGGGCGCTGGCCCGCATGCCCTGGTAGACGCCGTAGGCGGTGAGTACGGAGGAGTCGCCGGCGCCGCCGTTCGCGGGGGAGCGCCCGGTGGTCCAGCGGCACTCCCGGGCCACCACGTCCATGTCGGCGACGTACGTGCCGACGTCGCAGGCGGTGACGTACCGGCCGCCGAGCGAGGCCACGAACCGCCCGTAGGCGAGCAGCAGCTCCTCGGTCTTGTCGCGGTCCGGGTCCCCGATGATCACGGCCTTGCCGCCGCCGTGGTCGAGCCCGGCCATGGCGTTCTTGTACGACATCCCGCGCGCGAGGTTGAGGGCGTCGGCGACGGCCTCCTCCTCGCCCGCGTACGGGTAGAAGCGGGTGCCGCCGAGGGCGGGGCCCAGCGCGGTGGAGTGGATGGCGATGACGGCCTTGAGGCCGCTCTTGCGGTCCTGACAGAGCACGACCTGCTCGTGACCGCCCTGGTCCGAGTGGAACAGGGTGTGCAGGACGCCGGTGGAAACGTCGGTCACTGTGGTGACTCCCGGTTGTGTCGCGTGTGTCGCGGCGGTGGAAGCGGGGCTCCCGTAAGGGTGGCGGGGGCCGTGGCATGAGCGTAGAGCCATTGCCCGTACACCATCCGCGCAGTGTTCAGGATCACTCTCCCGTGCCGTGTGTGCACGTATGAGCGTGGGACGATTTGCTTTGGTTTCCGCGGCCTGCCCCGGCTGACTCCGTCGTGGGTTCCGCTGGTTTCGAGCCCGGTGCGATGGGGAGGGAGCAGGCGTGCCCAAGGTGTCCTCGGTGGTCGTCCCCTATGCGACGTACCTGCGCGTGTACGAGCCGCTGGCCGCCTTCCCGGCCCGGGAGCGCGAGCACTGGACGCGCTACGCCCGCCGTCCGGAGCGCCCCTCCTATCAGGACGAACTCCGCCGCTCCCTGGCCGACTTGCTGCCCACCCCGCCGGTCGCGGTGCCGGTGCAGGAGAGCGCCGACGCATTCGTCCTGGAGGTCGACGGCGTCGTCTGCGTCTGCCCGTGGCGGACCCGGCTGCGCGGCTGGCAGGCCCTCCAGGAGCTCTCCGACGAACTGCCGAAGCCGGTCCTGGACGCGATGCTCCCGCCGGTCGTGCGCCGGCAGGCCACGATGGACTACGAGCGCTGGCTGGTCCGCAACCCCGACTCCCGGCCCTGGATCCGCACCGCGACCTGGCAGGTGCCGCTGAACTGGTTCGTGCTGGTCTCCGACGAGGAGCGCCGGTACGAGAAGGGCACCGGCGAGATCCCGCCGCTGCTGCGCTACCGCACGCCGATGGTGCAGGCCCGGCGCCGGGTGGCCCGGTCGCTGCGCACGCTCAAGGACACCGTGGAGGAAGGGCCGCTGATCGACGGCCTGGTGGACGTCGGCCGCTGGCTGGAGGAGTTCCACCCGCGCTCGCTGGTCGAGCTGGACTACGGCGGTCTCGTGCACACCCTGCCGGCCGGGGACCTGGAGGACGACCATTCGGCGGCCGACGTGGCGGCCGGCATCGAGGCGCTGCGCGTGGGCGACGGGGCCGCGGCCGGGGAGGCGTACGGGCGGCTGGTGGAGCGGTGGCGGACGGTACGGGACCGCCGTTCGGCGAACTGAGTGCCGGGTCTGCCTGCCGGTCTGCGTGCCGGTCCGTGTGCCGGTCTGAGTGCGGATGCCCGCTGCTCCGTACTAAGTGACGAGGTGTCTGATGCTGTTTACAACCGGATGACACCTGCGTGACGTGTGTGCGGTGAGTGATGTACGTCACGGCCCAGAAGGCATGAAACAACGTACGTTGACGGCACTTCAGTGAACGCACTGGACGTTGGATCCCGATCCGGGCTTTTGCGTCAAGGGTGACGGATAGCACTTACACGGCTCTTGCGCCTCTTGCCACTCCTCGTGCCAAAATAGGACAAGGAGTCCGGGGAGGGCTCCATCCGTCCAAGTGTGGTGCACTGTGGGCGGATTCTCAGCATTACGTGCTTTGGGGGGTCTGGTGACTCCTGATCGTCCTGTGACTGATCGTCACAGAGGCGTGACTGTCCGCTATGGCATGGTCCATCGGCTTCCGCGGCTGATGCCTACCTGGGAGGGCAATTCCATCGGTTTGGCCGACGCGGCTGGACAGATGGTGTAGTTGTAGTGCCGAGGACAAGCCGTTCGTCCTATAACCGACTCGACTCGCGTCCGCCATTTCGGGCAACGCGGGTCAAGGTGCAGAATTTAGAGGAAAGAACCGAGAAGGTTCGGTTCTCCCGAGGAGGCCGCTCATGACCGCTCGCACCCCTGATGCCGAGCCGCTGCTGACCCCGGCTGAGGTCGCCACGATGTTCCGCGTCGACCCCAAGACGGTCACGCGGTGGGCGAAGGCCGGCAAGCTCACGTCGATCCGCACGCTCGGCGGACACCGCCGCTACCGCGAGGCTGAGGTGCGCGCCCTGCTGGCGGGCATCCCGCAGCAGCGCAGCGAGGCCTGACCAAAACTGAATAGCGGGCATACCGACCGGTCCCCCAATTGGCCGGGACGCCCGAAACCCTAGCTACAAGCGACGCGGGACCTGCCCCAACAGGGCCCACGCCCAGGCCGACAAGAACTTCTCAGGCAAGCGACACAGGGTGCGTCGTAGATCGCGCTGGACTCCGCCGGGTCCAGCGCGATCTTTTTTGTGCGCCCTTGGGGGCTTGGCCCACCGTGGCCGGCGGCTCTGTGAGCGGCCTTGTCGGAGTCTGGGGAGCGCTGTCGGATCCGCTGTGGAAGCCACCCGGAGAGCGGCCCGCGGGGGCCTCGCGGCGGGCTCGGGGTGGGTCCACAGGGTGGTGCAATTGCACATATTAAATTGACCAGTTGTAGGAAGGGGGTAAGTACCGCCCTTTCGGAAACTCATGCGGTGACACCCGTCACATACCGCACGGGTTGTTTGTACTCCGCGGTGTGCGATAGAGGGGCGACGCGGCGAACCGGACCCGCCACCGCCCCTCCCGGGAACGGCCGTTGGTCACACGCCGACGGGACCTTCGTCCTCCAGGGCCTCCTCGGGGGCCTCGGCGGTGTGCGGGGCGGAGTCCATGGCCAGCCGCAGCAGCCGGTGGCAGACCGGACAGTGGCGGGTCAGATGCCGGTACGACGAGGCGGCCGCCAGGTGGGCCCTCAGCAACGCCCGCGTCTCGTGCCGCACCGAAGCCGCCATACGCCACCTCCAGAAGGCCGCCGAGAAATCCAGGCCCTCCCTCCTGGTTAACCACCGAATGTGACCCCGTCAAGGGCCCCCGCTCGCCCTCACCGCCTACCTACGCCGCCCCCGTCCCCTCCTGCCGCGACGGTCCTCGGCCACGACGCCGGTTTCCGGCGGCGCCGGGCCTGCCGACTGCGGCCGGTTGGGCACCGCCGGTCCGCGTCGCTGTGGCGGCGCGCCGTGGCGGCGGAAATGGGGGTGGGCGCGGAGGAGGGGGTGCGGCGAAACGGAGTGGTCGGTCGGATTGCGCGACCGCCCCGGGCACCTGCCTTCGCGCTGCGCCGCCTGTCCCCGCGTTGCCCCCGTCTCGGCTGCGGCCTGCTTGCCTCCCCCGCCCCCTTTCCCGCCGCGGCGCCAGCCAGCCACGACGCCGGTTTCCGGCGGCGCCGGACCCGTCGGCTGCGGCCGGTTGGGCACCGCCGGTCCGCGTCACTGTGGTGGCGCGCTGTGGCGGTGGAATGGAGGTGGGGGCGGAGGAGGGGGTGCGGTGAAACGGGGTGGTCGGTTGGGGGTGTGGGTGGGAGGAGAGGTTCTGGGTACGCGAAAGGCCCGCTTTCCCCAGGGGGAGCGGGCCTTCGTGGTTGGGCGGTCCTGACGGGATTTGAACCCGCGGCCTCCACCTTGACAGGGTGGCGAGCACTCCAAACTGCTCCACAGGACCAGGTTTCGCGGCACTTTGTCTTGCGTTGTGCTGCGAGAAGGACTGTACAGGAGGGGGCGGGCCCTGGTCGAACTCACTTGGCGTGCCCGGTCGGTTACGGAGCAGCCGTGTCGATCGCCTTCACGATCCGCTTGTCGGAGACGGGATACGCCGTGCCCAGTGCGTGGGCGAAGTAGCTGACCCGGAGCTCCTCCAGCATCCAGCGGATGTCCAGGACCTGCTGCGGCACCGGCCGGCCCTTCGGGAGCTGCTCCAGGAGCCAGGCGTACTCGTCCTGCATCTCGTGGACCTTCTCCATGCGGGTGGTGTCCCGCTGGACGTTGGCCGGCATCTGCTGGAGGCGACGGTCGGCGGCGACCAGGTAGCGCATGAGGTCGGGGAGGCGTCGTATACCGGCCCAGGTAACGAAGCCAGGCTTCACCAGGGCGTCCAGCTGCTTGCGGACGTCCGTCAGGTTTGCCAGCAGCGCAGGGCTCCGTACGGCCTTCAGACGGCGCTCACAGGCCTGCCAGGCGGCGAGCACCTGCTGCACCTGCCCGACCGTGCGGACCGTCGTGTCGACGATCTCGGCGCGCACCTTGTCGTACAGCTTCCGGTACGACTCCTCGTCCCACACCGGCCCCCCGAAGTCGGCGATCAGTTTGTCCGCCGCCGCCATCGCGCAGTCGTCGAACAGGGCCTGGATCGTGCCGTGCGGGTTCGCCGACAGCGCGAGCTTCTGGGCGTTCGTCAGCTTCTCCGACGCGAACTTCGCCGGGTTCACCGGGATGTTGCGCAGGATGAGCCGCCGCATGCCCTTCCACATCGCCTCGGTCTGCTCCTCCTCGGTGTCGAAGAGGCGGACGGAGACCGTGTCGCCGTCGTCGACGAGGGCGGGATAGGCCTTGACCGGCTGGCCGGCCCGGCGCGTCTCGAAGACGCGCGTCAGGGTCCCGATCGTCCAGTCCGTGAGGCCCTTGCGTTCGAGGGACTCGCCGCCCTCGCGGGACGCGGTGGCGGCCGCCGCCTGGGAGAGGGCCTGGCGCGCCTTCGGCTTCAGCCGGAGCTTCAGTGCCTCCAGGTCCTTGTCCTCGGCCAGCTTCCGGCGCCGTTCGTCGACGATCCGGAAAGTGATCTTCAGGTGGTCGGGGACCCTCGCCCAGTCGAAGTCCTCGGCCTCGAAGGGCACGCCGACCATGCGCTTCAGCTCGCGCGCCATGGTCACCGGCAGGGGCTCCTGCAGCGGCACCGCCGTGTCCAGGAAGCGCTTCGCGAAGTTCGGCGCCGGCACGTAGTTGCGGCGGATCGGCTTCGGGAGGGTCCGGATCAGCTCCGTGACCACCTCGTCCCTGAGGCCCGGGATCTGCCAGTCGAAGCCCTCGTCCTTGACCTGGTTGAGGACCTGGAGCGGGATGTGGAGGGTCACACCGTCGGCGTCCGCGCCCGGCTCGAACTGGTAGGTGACCCGGAACTTCAGCTGCCCCTGCCGCCAGGAGTCCGGGTAGTCGGCCTTGGTGACCGCCTCCGCCGACTCCCGGATCAGCATCTCCCGCTCGAAGTCGAGGAACTCCGGCTGCTCGTGCCGCTTGTGCTTCCACCAGGAGTCGAAGTGGGCGCCGGAGACGACGTGTTCGGGCACCCGCTGGTCGTAGAAGTCGAAGAGCGTGTCGTCGTCGACGACGATGTCCCGGCGCCGGGCCCGGTGCTCCAGCTCCTCGACCTCGCTGAGCAGCCTGCGGTTGTCGGCGAAGAACTTGTGGTGGGTCCGCCAGTCGCCCTCGACCAGTGCGTTGCGAATGAAAAGCTCGCGGCTGGTCTCCGGGTCGATCCGGCCGTAGTTCACCTTCCGGTCGGCGACGATCGGTACGCCGTACAGCGTGACCTTCTCGAACGCCATCACGGCCGCCTGGTCCTTCTCCCAGTGCGGCTCGCTGTACGTCCGCTTCAGGAGGTGCTCGGCGAGCGGCTCGACCCATTCCGGCTCGATCTTCGCGTTGACGCGGGCCCAGAGGCGCGAGGTCTCCACCAGCTCCGCCGACATAACGAACCGGGGAGTCTTTTTGAACAGCGCGGAGCCAGGGAAGAGCGCGAACTTGGCGCTGCGCGCCCCCAGGTACTCGTTCTTCGCGCCGTCCTTCACATCCTTCATGCCGATGTGGGACAGCAGGCCGGCGAGCAGCGAGACGTGCACGCGGTCGGCGGGGGCGTCGTCCTCGCTGAGGTGGATGCCCATCTGCTTGGCGACCGTGCGCAGCTGCATGTAGATGTCCTGCCACTCACGGATGCGCAGGAAGTTCAGGAACTCCTGCTTGCACATCCGCCGGAAGGAACTGGAGCCGCGCTCCTTCTGCTGCTCCCTGACGTATCTCCACAGGTTGAGGAAGGCGAGGAAGTCACTGGTCTCGTCCCGGAAGCGGGCGTGCTGCTGGTCGGCCTGGGTCTGCTTGTCGGCCGGGCGTTCGCGCGGGTCCTGGATGGAGAGCGCGGCGGCGATGACCATGACCTCGCGGACACAGCCGTTCTTGTCGGCCTCCAGGACCATGCGGGCGAGCCGCGGGTCCACGGGCAGCTGGGCGAGCTTGCGGCCGGTGTCGGTGAGCCGCTTGCGGGCGTCCTTCTCGGCCGGGTCGATCGCGCCCAGCTCCTGGAGCAGCTGCACACCGTCGCGGATGTTGCGGTGGTCCGGCGGGTCGATGAACGGGAACTTCTCGATGTCGCCGAGGCCGGCCGCGGTCATCTGGAGAATGACGGAGGCGAGGTTGGTCCGGAGGATCTCGGGGTCCGTGAACTCCGGGCGGGAGACGAAGTCGTCCTCGTCGTACAGCCGGATGCAGATGCCGTCGGACGTACGGCCGCAGCGGCCCTTGCGCTGGTTGGCGCTGGCCTGCGAGATCGCCTCGATGGGCAGCCGCTGCACCTTGGTGCGGTGGCTGTAGCGGGAGATACGCGCGAAGCCGGGGTCGATGACGTACTTGATGCCGGGAACGGTCAGCGACGTCTCGGCGACGTTGGTCGCCAGAACGATCCTGCGGCCGGTGTGCGGCTGGAAGACGCGGTGCTGCTCGGCGTGCGAGAGCCGGGCGTAGAGGGGGAGGACCTCCGTGAACCTGTAGTTCTTCCTGGTGAGCGCGTCGGCGGTGTCCCGGATCTCCCGCTCCCCCGAGAGGAAGACGAGGATGTCCCCCTGCCCCTCGCCCTGGAGCTCCTCCACGGCGTCGCAGATGGCGGTGATCTGGTCCCGGTCGGTGTCCTCCGCGTCCTCTTCGAGGAGCGGCCGGTACCGGACCTCCACCGGGTACGTCCGCCCGCTGACCTCGATGATCGGGGCGTCGCCGAAGTGCCGGGAGAAGCGCTCGGGGTCGATGGTCGCGGAGGTGATGACGACCTTGAGGTCGGGCCGGCGCGGCAGCAGCTGGGCGAGATAGCCGAGCAGGAAGTCGATGTTGAGGGACCGCTCGTGGGCCTCGTCGATGATGATCGTGTCGTAGGCGCGCAGCTCGCGGTCGGTCTGGATCTCGGCGAGCAGGATGCCGTCCGTCATCAGCTTGACGAAGGTGGCGTCGGGGTTCACCTGGTCGGTGAAGCGGACCTTCCAGCCGACGGCCTCCCCGAGCGGTGTCCGCAGCTCCTCGGCCACCCGCTCGGCGACGGTACGGGCGGCGATGCGGCGGGGCTGGGTGTGCCCGATCATGCCGCGCACGCCCCGCCCGAGCTCCAGGCAGATCTTGGGGATCTGGGTGGTCTTCCCGGAGCCGGTCTCACCGGCCACGATCACGACCTGGTGATCGCGTATCGCCTCCGCGATCTGGTCCTTCTTCTGGCTGACGGGCAGCTGCTCGGGGTACGACACGGCGGGCACGACGGTGCGCCGGCGGGCCATCCGTTCCTCGGCCCTGGCCACCTCGGCCTCGATCTCGGCGAGGACGGCGGCCCGGGCCTCTGGTTTACGGATCTTGCGCGCGCCTTCCAGCCTGCGCCCGAGCCGGTGCGCGTCGCGCAGTGAGAGCTCGGTCAGGCGAGGGGCGAGGGGGCCGAGGGCGGGGGCAGGGTGCGTAGACATACGCGGTCCAGGATCTCACCTCGGGGAAATTCATGGCGAACGCTTTTGCCTCCGGCGGTTTGGCCGGTTGTTACGGGGGCCGAGGTAGTGGTTCGGGTGCGGGTGGGTGGGGGCTGAGCGCGCAGTTCCCCGCGCCCCTTACGGGGCGCTGCAGTCGCGTCAGCTACAGCGGCACCCGGCGAGCGCCGGTGAGTGAAAGCCCCTACGGGGTTCGCTGGGTAGGGGTTGTGGGTGCGGAGGCGGCTGCTGCCATGGACTTCGCCGTGTTGGATACGGCCTTGATCCCCAGGTACGCCGTGGTCATGCTGCTGACCGCCGTGAAGGCGGCGCTGAGGACGCCGATGATCACGGACTCGTTGCCGTTGAGCCGCCAGACGCCGAAGACGGCGACCCCGGCGATCGCGAGGTTGCTGACGACGACGGCGAGCAGGCCGTATCTCGCACGGTCCTTCTCCAGCTGTATGTCCTGGTCCCGGTTCATCTTCCCCACCCTGGTGACGTCTCGACCCGCCAGAACCTAGCGGAAGACGTCGTAGTCGCCCAGCAGGTCCGCGTACACGTCCACCGAGGTGGCACCGGCGTTGTAGAGGTCGATCTCGCCGTCGGTGCCGACCTTGACCAGCGCGCGGTTGGCCGTGGTGTGAGCCTTGGTGAAGTTCAGCGAGTAGACGCCGGGGCGCGGGGTGCCGTCGGGGTAGGCGACGAGGTAGCCGCTGCCGGACGGGGCGGGCACCGTGAGGTTCAGGTCGGCGGCGGTGACCCCGGTCGCGGGGACGCCGTGGGCGCCGGTGACCTTGAGCTTGAGGGTGGCGTGGGCGGCGAGCCTGGCGACCTTGCCGGTGCCGGTTCCGGTGCGGGTGTTGAGGATGCGGGCGGGGGTGACCGGAAGGAACTCCGAGCCGTTCGCGGCGGTGCCGTACCAGCCGGCGAGGTCCGCCACGAGGTTCGCCGACGCCTTGCTGTCGTTGTGCAGGACGACCTTGCCGTCGTACACGGGGATCACGACCTGGGAGGTGGCGGTCTGTCCGGTGGTCCAGTAGGGGCCGTTCACGACGGAGTCGTTGGTGCTGTGCGTGGCCACGGTGAGGTCGCCGGACGCCTTGGTGGTGGTCGCCGTGACGTCGAGGACCACCGCGGTCGCGTTCGCCGGGACGCCGTGGGTGCCGCCGACGGTCAGGGTGAGCGAGTGGCCGCCCGCGACCGGGCTCCGGGTGCCGCCGGTGCCGGTGCGGGTGTCGAGCAGACGGGCCGGGGTGACCGGGTGGTAGGTGTCGGCGTACTGGGCGTGGGACTGGAGGCCGACCGTGGCGACGTTGACCGTCACCGCGCCGGAGCTGCCGTTGTAGAGGTCGACGGAACCGGTCGGGGTGACCTTCACCGTGGTCTCGGCGGTGGTCGTACGGCCCGGCTCGAAGGTGGTGTCGCCGGTGCCCGGGCGGCTGGTGCCGTGGGGGTAGAGGGTGAGCGCGCCGCTCGCCTTCGCGTTGCTGGTGACGAGCTGGAGCTGCACCGCGTCCACGCCGTTCGAGTCGGCTCGCAGCGTGGCCGCCGAGAGCTTCAGGACGCCGTGCGCGGCGATCGTCTTCTCGGTGTCGTACTGCGGGGTCATCGCGACGAAGGCGTCGGCGGCGTGGAAGGTCGTCCTGGCGGTCGTGGTCCGGCCGAACAGGTCCGTCTGGGTCAGGGTGGCGGTGTAGGTGCCGGGGGCCGCGTACTGGTGCGTGGGCCGCGCCGGCTCCTGGGCGTCGGAGAGCAGGTTCTCCCGCGTGCCGTCGCCGTAATCCAGGGTGCGGTACGCGACCTCCCACGGGTCGGCCGGGGCCGCCACCGTGAACTGCGCGGACCCGGCGTCGACCTGTCCGCTCGCGGTGTCCGGGGCGACGGACAGGGCGGTTGTGGGCGGGGTGGCCGTACCCGCCGCCACCCCGGCGTAGGACTTCTCGGCGCTCGTCCCGTCGGGTTCGGTGAAGGTGATGCGCGTGGTGTACAGCCCCGGCGTGGCGTAGGTGTGGGCGACCGGGATGCCGGGGGTGCCCGTGGCCGGGTCGCTGCCGTCGCCGAAGTCGACCGAGTAGGCGAGCGGCGCGCCCCAGGCGCTGGTGGCGTCGGTCTTCATGGAGATGCCGAGCGGCGCGAGCCCCTTCGGGGGCGTCGGATCGTCGTCGGCGGAGACGGTGAGGGTGTCCTGCCGCTCCAGGGCGCCCCGGTCGGGGCGGCTCGTGCCGTTGCCGGTGTCGGCGACCAGCAGGTCGTCGACCCGGGGGTGGCCTTCCTGGTCGGTGGTGAGTTCGCCGGGCGCGGTGGCGTCGGCCGAGTCGATCAGGGGGGAGTGCTCGGACGGCGTCCCCGGGGGCGCGGTGATCCCGTCGAGGTCATGGGTGCCCTGGCCGGTTCCGCCCCGGAACGCCGCGCTGGTGGCGTAGGAGGTGCCGGCCCAGGAGTACTCGGTGCGGGCCGGGGTGGAAGCGGACCCCCCGCTCGCCGCCACGTTGTAGTCGGCGGTGACCCGGCTCGTGGAGTCGGCCGACATCGCGTAGAGCGGAGCGGTCGGCGCCGGGCAGGCCTTGCTCTGCATCGAGTTGAGGGTGATGGCCACGTTGTTCTCCACCACCCCGGAACTCCCGCCGTCCAGCGAGATTCCGGCGGCGCAGGGCGTGAAGACCGTGTTGCTGGTCACGTCGGTGTCGGTCGCCCCCGACACCGCGATGCCGCCCTGCTGCTGCGTGAGGATCACGTTGGTCGTCACGGTGACCCGGGCCGCTCCCGACTCGACCCGCACGCCGTATGCGGTGCCGGCGTAGATCGAGGTCCGTGACACGGTCACGTCCGAGGACGTGCCGTCCACACCGATCGCCGTCCCGGTGACGGGGACCGTCGGGGCCGAGTTGGCC
The DNA here is from genome assembly GCF_053611985.1 of Streptomyces sp. NPDC054770. Taxonomy (NCBI): domain Bacteria; kingdom Bacillati; phylum Actinomycetota; class Actinomycetes; order Kitasatosporales; family Streptomycetaceae; genus Streptomyces; species Streptomyces sp. NPDC054770. The sequence continues at coordinate 71,138 of NZ_JBSHBL010000026.1, read as the reverse complement.
ACGTTCAGCCGGTCGAGGGTCACATGGTCGGACCCGGTCACCGCCACCACGTCCGAGTGGTGCTCGTCGCTGAAGGCCAGCGATTCGACGCGTACGTCGTGCACGCCCTTCAGCGTCAGCGCCGGTGCGGAGGCGGGCGTGGCGAGGACCGCCTGCGAACGGCTCGTGGGGAGGGGAGCCCCGCTGAACGTGATCGGTTCGTCGCTGGTCCCCGACCGGGTGAGGGTCACCGCTTGCGAGTACGCGGAGAGGGAGGACCCCAGGATCCGGACCGTGTCCCCTGGCTCGACCACGTCCGCGGCGGCCTGCACGGTGCAGAAGGGCAGGCTCTGCGACCCCGTCCCCGTGTCGCTGCACGCGACGTCATGGTTCACGTACAGCGTTCCGTCGGCCTCGGGGGCCGCCGTCGCCGTGCCGCTCCCCCAGCCGCTCATCGCGCCCACCGCGACGACCAGGGCGAGGGACAGTCCTACGGCGGGGCGGGATCTGTGCATGAGGTCTCCACGGAGCGTTCGCGGGTGCGGTCACGAGAACGCCGGAGGAGGCAGGTCAGGTCAGCGTTGTCATGCAGCAGTCATGATCGCAGCCCGACTTCAAAGGAACGCCATACTCCGCCCCGGTCTTGCTCAAGAGGCAGCCCGGCGGCGCGGGTTGGCAGGCCCCTGTGCAGACTGCACGGATGAACGAGACGGTCTTTCGGTATACGCGCAGGCAGCGCTTGGCGATGTGGGCGTTCGCGTTGGGGATGGCGGTCTGGGCCGGGGCGGTGAGTGTCCGTGCCGCCAGGTATCTGGCCGACGGCCAGACCGGTTCTGCCGTGGGCCTGTGGCTGATGTTCGGGCTGATACCGACCGTGCTGTTCGTGCCACTGGCGGGAATGCCGACGGGCTGGACTCGCATCGACGCGGAGGGCCTGCGCACCCGCGGGATGACCGGGCGCCGACGCGTGGCCTGGAGAGACATCGAGAGCATCCACGCGCTCTCGGGCCGTGGGCGCAACGGGAGCATCACCCAGATCGGAGTCACCCGGACCGACGGCACATCGTTCCTGCTGCCCATCCCCTTCTCCTCGGGGACGATCGCCGAGGATCCTGATTTCTACGAAAAGCTGGAGCTGATGCGCCGGGAGTGGAAGAAGCGCAGCGGTGCGGGCGGAGGTATGAGAGGCGAGGAATGAGAACAGCCCCTCCGGATCCCGGAGGGGCTGTCTGTTGTGGCTGGGGCCGGGGTCGAACCGGCGACCTATCGCTTTTCAGGCGATCGCTCGTACCAACTGAGCTACCCAGCCACGAGGTTTCACGTGAAACCTCAGCGGTCCTGACGGGATTTGAACCCGCGGCCTCCACCTTGACAGGGTGGCGAGCACTCCAAACTGCTCCACAGGACCAAGCTGTGCGTGCAACAGTGTTGCACACGATCTTGCGTGCCCCCAACGGGATTCGAACCCGTGCTACCGCCTTGAAAGGGCGGCGTCCTAGGCCGCTAGACGATGAGGGCTATCGGCCCGCCTGGGCGCTTCCTCAGCGCGTCGGGGACGTGAGAAGCATATGGGATGGCGGTGAGTATCGCCAAAACGGTTTACGGCGACGAGGGCGACGGTGTGCTGGTCGTGCCTCCTGAGGGTGACGGGCTCTGTGCGGGCGACGGGGTGGCGCCCGGTTGGTTCTCTTGGGGAAGGTGGCGGCTGACCTCGGCCGTCGTCTCGCCCAGACCGCCCAGTTTGATCTCGTCCCAGGCCTGGAGCCGGCGGCTGTCCCGGTCGAAGTAGAGGATCGAGGCCTCGATCGGGTCCGGGTACTTGCCCTCGACGGCCCGGAGTCCGCTGCCGCCCGTGGAGCCCTCCACACGGAGCCGGGTGCCGTGCGAGAGGAGCTCCGTCTGTTCGTGGTGGAGATGGCCCGCCAGGACCAGCGGCACCTCGCCGTCCGTCATCCGGGCCGCCGACGGCTCGTGGACGATCGCCACGTCCACCGGGGTGCCGGCCGCCCGCTGCTCCCGCAGGGCCGTGGCGAGGCGGTCCCCGGCCAGCTCCTCGGCCGCGTCGCCGCCGGGAACGGACGAGCGGTCGGGGGTGAACTGGGGGTCGCCGATCCCGGCGAAGCGCAGCCCCGCGATCGTCTCGGCGTGGCCGTCGTCCAGGACGTGCACGTTCTTCATGCGGGAGAGATAGCGCTGGGTGATGCGGGAGTCATGGTTGCCCCGGACCCAGACGTACGGCACGCCCAGGTCGGCGACCGGGTCCAGGAAGCCGTTCTCGGCCGCCGTGCCGTGGTCCATGGTGTCGCCGGAGTCGACGATCACGTTCACCTTGTACTGCTCCACCAGCGAGGCGATGATCTTCCAGCTCGCCGGGTTCAGATGGATGTCGGAGACGTGCAGGACGCGCAGGGTGGCCGGGTCCGGGGAGTAGGCGGGGAGCGTGGACGTGACGTCGTAGAGCTTCGTCACGTTCGTCACCAGGCGGGCCAGTTCCTTCTGGTAGACGTCGAACTCGGTGACGATGCTGCGCGCGTTGCCGACCAGGGCCGGGGCGGAGGAGAGCAGGCCGGAGAACCTCGGCTCCAGGACCGACTCGGGGTTCCAGGTGGCGTACGCGGTCGCGCCGGACGAGGCGAGCAGGCCGAGGGCGAGGCCGCCGGCGGCCAGGGCGCGGCGCGGGCGGCGGTAGACCGCCAGGCCGAGGGCGGTGGCGCCGGTGACGACCGCCACGCAGGAGCGTACGGCCAGGTCGAGGGTGCCGTGCTCGACGTCGTGGGCGACCTCGTCCTGGAGCCCGGAGAGGCGCTCGGGGTGGTCGACCAGGGCCTGGGAGCGGACCGGGTCGAGCTGGTCGACATTGACGTCGAGGCGGACGGGGCCGGTGTGGGTGTCCAGGTAGAGGGCGCCCAGCGGAGAGACGTTGATCTTCGTGCCGCCGCTGAGGGACGGGCGCAGCGTCATCGTGGTGTCCATCGGGCCGACCTGGGCGCGGACGTTCCCGACGATCAGCAGGCCGAGCCAGGCGCCGACGAGCACGACGGCGGCCAGGCCGAGGACGCGGCTCCAGACGGGCGGCTCATGTGCCTCGGGGGCGAGTTCCAGGGCGGGCAGGCGGGCTCGGGGTCGGGCGCGGACGCGGGCCATTGGTGCCGTATGCCCAGGATTGCTGGCTCATATGCGGCGGTTCGCACCGCTCGACGGTTCGGGGCCGGGGCGGGTCAGCCCCAGCCCAGTTCGTGGAGGCGGGCGTCTCCGATGCCGAAGTGGTGCGCCACCTCGTGGACGACGGTCACGGCGACTTCGTGGACCACGTCCTCCGGTGTCTCGCAGTACCGCAGGGTCGGCCCCATGTAGATCGTGATGCGGTCGGGGAGGACCCCGGCGTACCACTCCCCGCGCTCGGTGAGCGGTGTCCCCTCGTACAGGCCCAGCAGCTCCGGGTCGTCGGCGGACGGCTCGTCCTCGACGAACACGGCCACGTTGTCCATGACCCGCGTCAGCTCCGGCGGGATCCGGTCCAGGGCCTCGCTCACCAGTTCTTCGAACCCGTCGCGTGTCATCTCCAGCACAGGGCCATTGTCAGGGACGAACACGCGGAACGGGGGTTTCCGGTCCCTATTGCACGCCTGTGACAGTGCACGCACAGCTCTGTCATCCCCCGTGGGAAGACTTCTGCCATCACGAAGGGGCGGCACGGGCCGCGGGGACCGGATCAGCTCCGGAGACGGCAGGCAACTCCCCGCGACGACCACCTGTCGCGGTCCCCTTCGTCCTGGTCGTCCATCGTCATTCATCTTGGTCATTCATGCTGGTCATGCACCCTGGGGGGAACCCGATGTCCGCACGTTACCGTCGTCGCACCGCAGCAGTGGCCGCCACCGGTGTCGCCGCGCTGCTGGCCCTGGCCGGCGTGTCCGCCACCGCGACGGCCGCTCCCGCCGCCAAGGCGGTGACCGTGCCCCGGGGGCTGACCATCAGCGACGGCACCCGGCACGTCCTCGTCGGCGGCAAGTCGATCGACTTCGGTACCGTCGTCCGCGACCTGGCCTGGAACCCGAGCGGCAGCAAGGCCGCCTTCGTCGACGGCCACGGCAACCTCGTCGTCTCCGACCCCGACGGCAGCCACCGCGTCACCGTCGCCGCCAACCCGGGCAACCAGACCTGGTCCCACCCGACCTGGCAGGTCGCCGCAGCCGACAGGACGAACGGCATCCCCGCGAAGAACAACATCATCTTCGCCGCCAAGATCAACGGCAGCACCGTGCTGGAGCGCGTCAAGGCCACCAGCAACCACGGCAAGCCGGCCAAGATCAGCCTGTACAGCGACGACCCGGAGCAGGGCGCGCTCCCGCAGACCAACAACGCCTGGCCGAACGTCGGCGGGTCCTACGGCACGGCCGTCTACGAGAACACCCACAACGGCGAGGTCTACATCCGGGACGACTACCTGCGCCAGCAGGGCGGTGCGCTGACCAAGGGGTCCGAGCCCGCGCTCTCCCCCGACTCGGAGGAGGTCGTCTTCGTCCGCTCGGTCGGCGGCCACGACCACCTCTTCGTCGACGACCTGACCGCCGGCACCAACGCCGTCAAGGACATCACCCCGCACGCCACCACCGACTACACCGAGCCCACCTGGTCGCCCAACGGCAAGACCATCGCCTTCCGGACCCCGAACGGCACCTACACCGTCACCAAGTCCGGCCACGGCTTCGGCAAGCCGGTCAAGGTCTCCACGCACAAGGGACTGGCCGCCTACCGCGGCTGACCGCCGCCCAGGCGGCCGCCGGAGCGGGCGAGTTCGGCCCGTAGCGCCGCCAGGTGCTCGTCGGCCGTGTCGTGCGGCAGGAACTCGGCCACGTCGAGGAAACGGAACAGGACCTGGGACTTGGTGACGGCGAACTCGTAGTCGGCGAACCCCACCACGGCACCCAGCTTCCCTCGTACAGCACCCCGGACGACATGCGCGGTCATGTCGTCCGGGGTTTCCGCGCTCGTGCCCCGCCGGGCGTTGGGACGGGCCAGGTACGGGCAGACCATCGAGGCGTAGAGCATGCACGCGCGGTGCCCGGGAGCCTCCAGCGTCGGCGACAGGTTGCGGTACGGCCGCCCGGCGGCCAGCGCGTCGCGGATCGCGGCACTCTCCGCGGCGCCGACCACCCGCCACACCGGGCCCTTCGGCATCAGGGTGTTGCAGACGGAACACAGCCTGTTCCGTGCGCACTCCGCGCTGCGCTCGTAGTCGGTGAGTGCGAACTGGGGAGCGTCGCCCTCCCACGGGGTGATGGCGGGCACGGGGTAGCCGCGGCTGTCACGAGGTCTGGCCTCGACGCTCGCCGGCATGGGAACGGAGTCGAATCGCACACTCCATGGTGAACCACCCGCCCACGCCTCCGCGACGGCCGGGGACGGTTCGGTCCGGGGGTGCGTGTCCTCTTGTGGGCGGCGGGAGTTGGGCAGGTTGACTTCTTTCTCCGCCCCCGGAGGTGGCCGCCGTGCGCCCCTTGTACGTACCCGTCCGTCTGGCCGTCACGGTGATGGTGGCCGCGGCCGCCGCCGGCTGTGTGAGCGTGGGCGACGACGCGGGGAAGGCCAAGCCGTCGCACTCCGCGGGGCACCGGGACGGTGAGGTGGCCGAGGGCGGGTCCGGGGTGTCCGGCGAGGGCGGGGCGGGATACGGCGGGACGGCGGCCGACGGGAAGCGCGGACACGGGGAGAGGGCGAAGCCGGGGGAGTCGGCGTCGGCGTCCGCGAAGCCGACGAAGGGGTCGAGCGCGGCCCCGGCCGGGCCGGCGAAGCCGGGGCAGAGCGTGCCGCCCGGGGTGCCGGCCGGGCCGACGGGAGCCCCGACGACGGACCCGCCGCCCGCGGCCTCGCCCACCCCGCCGCCGGCCTCGCCCACCCCGCCGCCTCCGGCGACGGACCCGCCGTCGGCCGAGCCGTCCTCGTCGGCCCACGAGGACACGGGACCCCAGCTGGTCCAACGGGAGCCGGCACCGGAGGCGGGGACGCCGGCGTAGGGGGTGCGGGGGCCTCGGCACCGCAGGGATGCACCGCGGGGGCTGAGCACCGCCGCGGCGGCAGAGACTCTCGGGCGGCGGGCGAAGCCGGGGTGGTGGTCGATTGTGGGTGCGGGAAGAAGATGGGTGGGGTCGGGTGTTGGGGGTGTCTGTATGGCAGCGCGTCCGGTCTGTGCGATCTGTGTGATCTGCGAGTCGACGGATTGGCGTGAGCGTCTCTGGGGTCGTGGGTGAAACCGCTGTGAGCTGCGAGGTTGAGCTCGGTTTGCCTTCGAGGGTGTTGGGTGCGTATGGTGGTAGATCGTTTGATCCCATTTGCCCGGCGCCACAGCAGAGCGCGCCGTGTGGCGCGTACTCTCCCTTGCCGTGGCGGACCGCATTGAGGCGGTCGTGAGCGAATCACGGAGTTGACGGGCGCGTGCCGAAGAGACTCCGGAAGGTTTCGCATTCGCATGTCCGTGTCCAGTAATGACCAGATCGTTGTGCCCGAGAACATCCAGGACGACGAACTGGTGACCCAGGTCTCCGAGGAGACCGCTGACACCACCGACACCACCCCCCAGACCACCTTCGCCGACCTCGGCCTCCCCGAGGGCGTCGTGCGCAAGCTCGCGCAGAACGGCGTGACGAGCCCCTTCCCGATCCAGGCCGCGACCATCCCGGACGCCCTGCTCGGCAAGGACATCCTCGGCCGGGGCCGCACCGGCTCCGGCAAGACCCTCTCCTTCGGTCTGCCCACCCTGGCCACCCTGGCCGGCGGCCACACCGAGAAGAAGCGGCCGCGTGCCGTCATCCTCACCCCGACGCGCGAGCTGGCGATGCAGGTCGCCGACGCGCTCCAGCCCTACGGCGACGTCCTCGGCCTGAAGATGAAGGTCGTCTGCGGCGGTACCTCGATGGGCAACCAGATCTACGCCCTGGAGCGCGGTGTCGACATCCTCGTCGCCACCCCGGGCCGCCTGCGCGACATCATCAACCGCGGCGCCTGCTCCCTGGAGGACGTGCAGATCGCGGTCCTCGACGAGGCCGACCAGATGTCCGACCTGGGCTTCCTCCCCGAGGTCACCGAGCTGCTCGACCAGATCCCGGCCGGCGGCCAGCGGATGCTCTTCTCCGCCACGATGGAGAACGAGATCCAGACCCTCGTCGAGCGCTACCTGAACAACCCCGTCTCCCACGAGGTGGACGCGGCCCAGGGCGCGGTCACGACCATGTCCCACCACATCCTCATCGTGAAGCCCAAGGACAAGGCGCCGGTCACCGCCGCGATCGCCTCCCGCAAGGGCCGCACGATCATCTTCGTCCGCACCCAGCTGGGCGCCGACCGCGTCGCCGAGCAGCTGCGCGACTCCGGCGTGAAGGCCGACGCGCTGCACGGCGGCATGACGCAGGGCGCGCGGACGCGGACCCTGGCCGACTTCAAGGACGGGTACGTCAACGTCCTCGTCGCCACCGACGTCGCCGCCCGCGGTATCCACGTCGACGGCATCGACCTGGTCCTGAACGTCGACCCCGCCGGCGACCACAAGGACTACCTGCACCGCGCGGGCCGTACCGCTCGCGCCGGCCGCACCGGCACGGTCGTCTCGCTCTCCCTCCCGCACCAGCGCCGGCAGATCTTCCGGCTGATGGAGGACGCGGGCGTCGACGCCGGCCGTCACATCATCAACTCCGGTACGGCCTTCGAGCCGGAGGTCGCCGACATCACCGGCGCCCGTTCCATGACCGAGGTGCAGGCCGAGTCCGCGGGCAACGCGGCGCAGCAGGCCGAGCGCGAGGTCACCCAGCTCACCAAGGAGCTGGAGCGGGCCCAGCGCCGGGCCGCCGAGCTGCGCGAGGAGGCCGACCGCCTGGTCGCCCGAGCCGCCCGCGAGCGTGGCGAGGACCCGGCGGAGGCGGTGGCCGAGGCCGCCGCCGTGGCCCAGGCCGAGACCGAGGCCGAGGTGGCGGAGCAGTCGGCCGCCGAGGCGCCGGCCCGTCAGGAGTCCTCCTCGTACGAGCGTCCGCGCCAGCAGCGCGACGAGCGGGGCAACTACGAGCGCCGTGACCGCCGTGACGAGCGTCCGTCCGGTGGCTTCCGCCGCGACGACCGCCGTGACGGTGACCGTGGTGGCCGTTCCTTCGAGCGTCGTGACGACCGTCCGTCGGGCGGTTTCCGCCGCGACGACCGGCGTGACGGCGGCGACCGCGGCGGCTTCCGCCGTGACGACCGTCCGTCGGGCGGCTTCCGCCGTGACGACCGCGGTACCCGTTCCTTCGACCGCCGTGACGAGCGTCCGTCCGGTGGCTTCCGCCGCGACGACCGCCGCGACGACCGCCGCGACGGTGACCGCGGTGCCCGTTCCTTCGACCGTCGTGACGAGCGCCGGCCGTTCGACCGTGACCGTGACGACCGCGGCGGCCGCTCCTTCGAGCGTCGTGACGACCGTTCCTCCGGTGGCTTCCGCCGTGACGACCGTCCGTCCGGCCACCGGGGCAGCGACCGTCCGTTCAACCGCGACCGCCGTGACGACCGTCCGGGCTTCCGCAGTGGCGGCCACAGCGGCCACGACCGTCCGGTCGGCCGCCGTGACGACCACCGCGGCTCGTCCTCCGGCTCCTTCGGCCGCCGCGACGACAAGCCGCGCTGGAAGCGCAACGGCTGACACCGAGTGAGCTGAGGAAGGGCCCGTACGACGCGTTCGTACGGGCCCTTCGCATGTAAAGGTCGCCGGCGGCCGGGGACCGACGTACCAGGCGGTCGTCGGCGTCGGCGGCATCGCCGGGGACGGGAAGAACGACCTGGTCGTACGGGGCACCGCGGGACGCCTTCACCGCCATGGCGGCAAGGGCAATGGTTCCTTCGGCGGGCCGGTGCCGATCGGGGGCGGACGGCGGGGTTTCAAGGGGCTTTTCTGGCCAAGTTGTGATGCATGTCACGCCTCAGGCGAGGGAATCGCTGGGGGCATGACAGATGACGCGACAGGCACGCCGCTCTCCGACGAGGAACGGCTGGCCCAGCTCGGCTACACCCAGGTCCTGGCCCGCCGTATGTCGGCCTTCTCGAACTACGCGGTCTCCTTCACGATCATCTCGGTCCTCTCCGGCTGTCTCACCCTCTACCTCTTCGGCATGATCACCGGCGGCCCGGCCGTGATCACCTGGGGCTGGATGGCCGTAGGCCTGATGACCCTCTTCGTAGGCCTTTCGATGGCCGAGATCTGTTCGGCGTACCCCACCTCCGCCGGCCTCTACTTCTGGGCCCACCGGCTGGCCCCGCCCCGCAGCGCGGCCGCCTGGGCGTGGTTCACGGGCTGGTTCAACGTGCTGGGCCAGGTCGCGGTGACGGCGGGCATCGACTTCGGCGCCGCGTCCTTCCTGGGGGCCTATCTGAACCTCCAGTTCGACTTCAAGGTCACCCCCGGCCGCACCATCCTCCTCTTCGCGGCGATCCTGGTCCTGCACGGCCTTCTCAACACCTTCGGCGTCCGTATCGTCGCCATCCTCAACAGCGTCAGCGTGTGGTGGCACGCGATCGGCGTCCTGGTGATCGTCGGTGCGCTGACCTTCGTCCCCGACCACCACCAGTCGACGTCCTTCGTCTTCACCAAGTTCGTGAACGAGACGGGCTGGAGCAGCGGCCCCTACGTCGTCCTCCTGGGCCTCCTGATGGCCCAGTACACCTTCACGGGGTACGACGCCTCGGCCCACATGACGGAGGAGACCCACGACGCGGCGACAGCGGGCCCGAAGGGCATCGTCCGCTCGATCTGGACCTCCTGGATAGCCGGCTTCGTCCTCCTCCTCGGCTTCACGTTCGCCATCCAGTCGTACGACAAGGAGCTGGCGTCCCCGACGGGCGCGCCGCCGGCCCAGATCCTCCTGGACGCGCTCGGCGCCACGACCGGCAAGCTCCTGCTCCTCGTCGTGATCGGTGCCCAGCTCTTCTGCGGAATGGCCTCGGTGACGGCCAACAGCCGCATGATCTACGCCTTCTCCCGCGACGGCGCGCTGCCCTTCTCCCGTGTCTGGCACACGGTCAGCCCCCGCACCCGCACTCCCGTGGCCGCGGTCTGGCTGGCGGCCCTCGCGGCGCTCGCGCTGGGCCTCCCGTACCTGATCAACTACACGGCCTACGCCGCCGTGACCTCGATCGCGGTGATCGGCCTGTACGTGGCCTACGTCATCCCGACGCTGCTGCGGGTACGGAAGGGCGACGCGTTCGAGCGAGGGCCCTGGCACCTGGGCCGCTGGTCGCTGGTCATAGGCGTGATCTCGGTGGCGTGGGTGGTGGTCATCACCGTTCTCTTCATGCTCCCGCAGGTCTCCCCGGTCACCTGGAAGTCCTTCAACTACGCCCCGGTCGCCGTGCTGGCCGTCCTCGGCTTCGCCGCGATCTGGTGGCAGGCATCGGCCCGCCACTGGTTCCTCAACCCGGACCGGACGGCACGCCCCGAGGACACCGCCAAACTGGTCGATCTCTGACCGACCGCCCCACTTCTGCCACACGACGCGGCCACGACCCGATACCCGATCGGCGAGACGCCTCCGTCCGGCTATGCTCGGGGAGGCAACATCGCCTGGGCCGTTAGCTCAATTGGCAGAGCAGTGGACTTTTAATCCATTGGTTGTGGGTTCGAGTCCCACACGGCCTACCGGATGCGGGCGGGGGAGATGACCCCTGACCTGCTGTGCAGCGCCTGAGCCGACTTCGGTCGGGTCGGGCGCTGCTTCGTTTGCGGGCCTGTGCGTGAGCGATGCGTGAGCGGATGTGCCCGTGACGGCAGCCCCCTCGGTGGTGGTGGGGAGACGGTGCCGGGGAACAGAGCCGACGGGAAGACGTCGTCCCGGGCGTATGCCCTCACGGGGACGATGAACTTGGTGGGGCCCGCCGCTACAACGCGTCGAACGTGTCCGGAACATCATCTTCACGCATCGCGGCCTGGAGATCAGCGCCGATCGGACCTTATAGATGTCACCGAAGTAGGCGCTTTGGAAAGGCCGCCGCCCAGGCTCGGGACCGCCCTCAGACCTGCCAGCGTCCTTCCGGGCCAGGCACGTTCGGCCTCGGTCTCATCCCCGGCAGGCCGACTCTGCTTGGGCTGGTCGCCACTATGCTTTGCGGCAGTGGCGCGGTAGCGAGGAGCAGAGCGTGATCGAACTGTCTGAGATGATCCGGCAGTTGCGGCAGGAGCTGAACACCGCGATGGCGGACGGCGCGGCTGGTCCGGTCCGGTTTGAGCTTGGCCCGGTGGAGGTCGAGACGAGCGTGGCGGTGGACCGTGAGGCCGGGGCGGGAGGGAAGGTCCGATTCTGGGTCGTCGAGGCGAACGCGGGCGGCAAAATCGCCACGTCGGAGACGCACCGGATCAGTCTTACTCTGCAGCCGAAGCTGGTGGCGCCGGACGGGACACAGCGGGCTGTCCTGATCGCGGGGGATGAGGCCGACGGCGAACGCTGACCGCGACATGGTGGGCATGGCCGGGCTGCGAGCCGAACGCGTGGCGGAGATTCTCGTTACTCTGCCGGATGGTCGGGGCCGCCGTGGTTCCGGCTACCTCGTATCGGCCGACAAGGTCTTGACCGCAGCTCACGTCGTCGCAGACGCGACCGGTATCCGAGTCCGCTTCGACGCCGACCAGCCCGGCGAGCGGACAGCCGAAGCAACGGTGGAATGGGCACATCTGGCGATCGACACCGCCGTCCTCACTCTCCCGGGCACCGACAGGGACACAGGGCATCTCACGCCCTCCATCTTCGCCCGGGTCGACGAGCGCGACGTCGAACTGCACTGCAGCGCCACCGGATTCCCGCGTTTCAAACTCCGTAATGACGAAGACGGCACGCTCTACCGGGACTCCGAACACATCAACGCCACCTGCGCGGCGCTCTCCAACCGACGCGAAGGCACTCTCGACCTGACCGTCACCCCACCCGCCGCGTCCCCGGACCCGCAGACCTCCCCTTGGGAAGGAATGTCGGGTGCTGCCGTGTTCAGCAGCGGCAGAATCATCGGCATCATCGGCAAACACCACCTCGCCGACGGCCCCGGCCGCCTCGCCGCGCACAGAGTCGACCGCTGGGCCAGACAGCTCTCCGCACACGAGCTCGGACAGCTGGAGGCGACGCTGGGATGCAGCCTGGCCCCGGAAGACCTGCCGGACGTAGCCCCGCCATCCAGCCCCGCCTGGAAGATCCTTGACCGGTATGCCGGGATGCTGCGTGACCACACCCGCCCACGCCTAACCGACGTGCACAGTCACCTTGAACTCGATCGCAGTAGCGCCCGCCATAACCTGGTGCAGAGACTCACCGAAGCCGCCTCCGGCCCCAGCACGCTGGTCATCCTCGGTGAGCCGGACGTCGGCAAGTCCGCGCTCACCTTGCGCGCAGTGGAGGACCTGAGGCAGGCCGATGCCACTGTGGCATGCGTTGACCTGCGGGACCTGCCTTCCTCCGTGACCGCCGTGGAATCCGAACTCGGCGCACCCCTGAGTGAAGTCCTGCAAGAGGCGGAAGCCATCCCGGTTCGGCTGCTGGTCATCGACGGCGCGGAAGCAGTGCTGGAAGGCCGCGGGCCACTGCTAAAGGACCTGGCGGCTGCCGCTCTGCGAGCTGGATTCGGGGTGGCCGCGGTAACCCGGACCGACGCGGCACGGGCGGTGTCAGACACCCTGCGACACGCTGCCGACACCTTAGAACTGGCCCTTTCCGACTCGCGGCCCGCCGAGCACGAGGTACCGCGGCTTACTGATGCCGAGACAGAGGAACTGACCCAGACGTTCCCCGCCGTGGCTCGCTTCGGGCAACAGCCTCGCGCGGCCTGGCTGCTGGGTCGGCCGGGACTGGTCGATCTGCTGCTGCGGTCCGATGCCGCGCAGGAGCTGCCTGATGGCGCACTCTCGGAGGCGGACGTATTCGCCGCGCTCTGGAGCCGGCTAGTCCGCCGCGGCGAAGACGCACCTGCGGGCGGTCCATCGCCCGATGACAGGGAGCAGGCGATGGTCGCTCTCGCCCGCCGACGTCTGCTGCCCGACTCCGCGCCTCTTGCGGCACCGGATCCGGCGGCCCTGCCATCCCTACGCTCGGACGGGCTCCTGCTCCCCGCTGGCCCGCACCGTGCATGGAGGCCCGCCGACGATTTCGCCAGCGACCTCGTCCGTGACCTTGCGGTCGCCCATCTCCTGCTCACTGATGGCTGGGAGCTGCTGGAAGCCGCTGGCACCCCGCGGTGGACACTGCGCGCAGTGCGCTTGGCCTGCCAGGCGACACTCGCCGATGCCGGTTCGGACAGCGAGCCGGCGCGACACCGGCTCCAACAGGTCTTCGACGCCCTCGCGGTCGACCACGGTGACCGGTGGGGCGAACTTCCCTTCGAGGCACTGCTCACCCTCGGCTCGGCTGCCGAGGCCCTGGCCGCCGCCTGGCCCGCCCTCACCGAAGAGCCCGCGGACCGCCTGGCCCTGCTGCTCCGCCTCGCCCTGGACGGGCACAGCCGCCACGGAGTCGGTGACCCGGTGATCCTGGCGCCCCTCGTGGAACTCACGTACGGCACTGGCCTCTACCCGGGCAACGGGGACGGCCCCTACACATCGCCCGGTATCGCTTCCTTGGTACGGAAGATGGTGCTGGCCTGGCTCCGCGGCCTGGCCGCCGCAAACGCCGAGGCACTTCCGCTTCGCCAGCAGGTCCGCGATGTGCTGCTGGATGCCGAACCGGCACAATACGACGAGTTCGCCGTCGAGGCGATCGCGATGCTCGGTGCGGACCTGGACGCCCGAGCGGAAGGCTTCCTGCACGCCCTCGCCGAAGACGGCGGCGGCTTCTTGGCACCCGCCGTTGAGTCGGAGCATGTCGCACGGTCGATGTCGCGTACCCGCTCGGAACTGCTGCTGTCGCTTACCGAGGCGTACTACATCGAAACGCCTCGCGCCGGAGACCCCTGGTACTCCCAGTACGACCCCCTGGACGAGGGAGTACGCGGACACACCCGGAGGTCCGGGGCCTTCGGACCGACGGCGAGGTGGGACTTCGGCCCGTTCTTCCCTCTCCTCGCCGTGAAGCCGACCGAGACTCTCCAGATGATCCACCGTCTACTGGACCACGCTGCCGCGACGCGTGTCGGGCGCCCTGCCTCCCTCTCGACCGGCTATGAGCAACGGGGGCCGGAGGGACTGGAACTCGATCTCCCCGGAACCGGTCGTCGACTGTGCGTCGGAGATGAGCACGTATGGTCCTGGTACCGCGGCACCAGCATCGGCCCGTACCCGTGCATGAGCGCGCTCCTCGCTGTCGAAATGTTCGCCGATCATCTGATCGAGACGTTCGGTCTGCCGATGAGCAAGGTCACTGGGCTGCTGCTGCGCGGCTGCGGGAACCTGGCCATGCCCGGTCTCGTCGTCGGCCTGCTGGTACGTCACCTGGAGCGTGCTGGCACGGAGCTGGACTGCTGGCTGAGCCGACCGGAAATCTGGCACTTGGAGACCCTCCGCGCAGTGGCCGAGAACAACCTTCACGTCCAAGGCCCAGACTCAGCCGATGTCACAGGCCGTGACAGACGCCGCTTGAGTTTCCTCGAAGTGTCCACACACGTGACGGTCACGGCCCTTCTCAACGGAAACCAGGAGCGTCTTACCGTCCTCCACGGGCTTGGGGACGAACTGCTGCGCCACGCCGGTGACGAGGTGTTCGGGGAGCAGATCGGCGCTGAGAGCAGCACCCTTGCGATGATCAAAGGGTGGGCGGGCCGACTGCAGGCACACAATTATCATTTCGTCGAACTGGGCGACGGCCGTAACGGGCTGCACTACGAACCGCCCCCCGATGTTGTCGCAGGACTCGCCGCCGAGAATGCAGAACTCGCACGAGGCCAGCAAGCGACCCGGCTGTTGATGACGTACGCCATCAACGAAGACAGGTCAGCTCCGCTCGACACCCTCGCCCCAGATCTGGAACTGGCCCAGACGCTCGCCGCCAATCCGCCCGCGCAGGGGTCGTTGTACCCCATGGACCCCATGGTGGGAACCGCTACAGCCGCCATGGTCGCGCATGCCGACGGACACATCGACCTTGCCGAGGATGTCATCGACTGGGCCGCCAAACTGGTGCTCGACGCCGCCCTGCACCCGCACGAGGACGCGTACGCTGCCATGTCGAGCCTGTATCCCATGGGCGCCGACCGCTCAGCCGCGATCGCTGTGCCGCTCCTGCTGTTGCCCGCCTTCGCCACGGCACGCATCGAATCCAATGCCCTCGAACAGGCCCTGACCCGCTGCGCAACCAGCCTGTTCGACGAGGTGCGATCTGCTCTCCCGCTGGGTCTGGCCCGCGTCTGGAGGGCCCCCTGCGACACCCGCCCACATCAAGGCAGGCGATGGCTACCACGGCTCCGCTTCTGGCCGACACTGCGCGGTAACGGCTCTGTCCGCAGCCGCTGCCGGCACCAGATAGCTTGGGATGCGGTCGAGGCCGGGCTGCGCGAGTGCCGGATCGGCCCGTGGGACCCAGATCTGCAGCAGCGCGCTATCGAACCGCTCACTGGCCCGCTCCCTCGCGCACTGCGAGCAGCGACGGCCGACCAGCTTCTGGTCAACCGGCTCGCCGGACCGATCACCGCCGCCGCTGATGCTGTGCGCGCGCAGTGCTGCATCGCCCCGCGCGCGCAGCGGCTTCTCGACGCGCTCTGGGACGCGCACCGCGCAGGCGCAGTCCGCTGGGCAGCCAAAGGGTATGACGCCGCCACATTCACCAAATGCCGTCGCCAGATCGCCCGGGTACTTCTCACTCTGGCTGGCGACGGGACCTGCGATCCTCTCAACGAGCATCTCCAGGCATTTACCACCCAGGCCCGGGCCCTGGCCGAGCTACTTACCGATCTTTCGCTGCTGTACACCTACGACACCAGCCTGCGCCGTACTCTGCCGCGAGTCTGGCCATCCGTGATGCAAACGGTCCTCGACACGATTGGTGTTGGCGTCGCCCCCCGCACTGACAGCCACTGGGATAGCGAGGCCGTTGCTGGCCTCATCCCTCGCCCGCAGCCGGACATCACAGACAACGACCCCGCTGCCAGCCTGGCCGCAGCAGGCCGCGACTGGATCAGCCCTGAATCCCTCTCTCCTCTCATCGCTCGGTGGATACCCACCGCCCGAGGCACCCCCGAGACCGTCGACGCACTTCTTGGCCTGATCGAGACGGCCCAACCGCCTTGGCAAGCCACCATCGGATTGCAATGGATCAACGAACTGATCGACGGGCAGTACGCCGTCATCGCCTCACGCTCCTGGGGACTCCCGCAGTGGTTGGAGACCCTGCACGCCTTGCCGAGTCTTCCCCCCGTGAGCAGAGCGACTCTCCAGCGCATTACCGACGGTCTCGCCACCCACGGCGACAATCGCGCAGTACGACTGCAACGCCTCGAAGAATGATGCGACGCCGCGCTGCTCCGCCCCGGACTCGATGAATGCGGGCCTACACCGCCAACGGAGCGGACGGCCGGTGTCTCTCGTAGCTGCTGGGCAACCGAGTCAGAACCAACTGGCGTTTTCAGTCACTCCGTGGCAGACGAATCGGTGGCTGTCGGACGCGACCGAGGGATTAGTTTCGCTGCCTTCTCCGCGATTTCACGGTCCAGCTCAGGGAGCAGGCTCGTGTACGTGTCCGAGGTCAGCGTGATGGTGGAGTGCCGGAGGGTCTCCTTCACCGCGTGTATGTCACCGCCGCCTCCGTGCGTGAGCGTCGCGGCGACGTGGCGTAGGTCCCGCAGGGTGATGGGCGGCAGATCGGTTGTGGCGAGGATGCGGCGGAAGGTCTCGGAGACCGTCCCCGGGTGGAGCCACGAGCCGTCTTCCTTCGTGAAGACCTTGCCGGTGTCCTGCCAGGCGTCGCCCCACTGCACGCGCTCCTTCTCTTGGCGGGCTTTGTGGTCGCGCAGTTCGGAGATGGTCGTGCTGTCGAGTGCGATCGTGTTGGCGCTGCCGTCCGTCTTGGGCTCGGATTCGTAGGGGTCCCAGCCGTCCACCACGATCTCCTTCGCAGGGGTGATGAGTCCGGCGTCGAGGTCGATCTCGTGCCAGTCCTGGCCGACCGCCTCGCCGCGACGGAGGCCGCGGGTACCCATGAGGTGGAAGATCGCGTACAGCCGGTCGTTCTCGGCCGCGTCGAGGAAGGCGCCGAATTGCTGAGGGGTCCACACCATCACGGGGCCGGGGACCTCACCCGTCTCGCGCCAGCGCCGGACTCGTTCATCGGTCCAGAGAAGCGGCTTCGGGCGCTTGCCGGACTCCAACTCGACGTGGGACGCCGGGTTGAAGGTGATGAGCTGCTGGGCGATTGCGGAGTTGAGGGCGGCACGTAGTGTGCGGCGGACCGCCTGACGGGACGCCGGGCCGGTGATCTTCCGGAACGGCTTCATCTCCGCCAGCTTGGCCCGCTCGGCCGCGAGCAACTTCCGCTCGGCTCCTACGGGGCGGCCGGGCTTGCTCGGCTTGCAGCGGGCGATCTGCTCGCGGCGTGCCTCGTTCTCGGCCGCGATGACCTCATTGTCGTCGGCTATCCCGTCGAACATCTCCACCAAGTGGCCGACGCTGAGGCGGTCGAGGCGTACGTGGCCGATGCGCGGCTTCAGGTGGACGCGGATGTGGGAGGCGTAGCCGTTGAGCGTGGTCTTGCGGCGCTTCTTCGCGGCGAACCACTGGTCGAGCCACTCGCCGACGGCGAGGCTGCCACGGAGGGCCAGGCCGGCCCTCAGACGGCGTCGGGTCTCCTCGATGGCCGGGAGCGGGGCCTTCTCGACCGCGACCTCCTCCAGCATGTCCACGAGGCGCTGAAGGCTGTCCGGGTCGTCCTTCTCCGCGAGGGTGAGCAAGGAGCGGATGTGGTCGAGGTCGGCCTGCGCGTCCTTGAGGGATTCGTAGCCGGCGCGGCTGAAGGAGCGGCGGGTGCCGTCTTCGCGGGGCGGGAGTTCCTGACGTATGGAGTACGAGCCGTGCTTGCGGCTGGAGAGCTTGGGGCACTTCTTGCCGAGCGGTTTGCCGGTGTGAGGGTCGCGGCAGTAGCAGCGGCGGTGGGTGGAACCCTTCAAAGATCGTTCTCCTCGGTGGTGTCGGTATCGGGCGGGTCGACGTCGTCGAGCTGCGAGGGCAGGTGGGGTGGGGTACCACCGGCTTCGCGGATGGCGTCGCGGTGGCGGCGCAGTTCGTGCTTGGCGTTGGCGGCCTGGTCGGTGTACCGGGCCAGGGCGCGCTCGGCCGCTTCCCGTTGGACGCGGTTGGGCGCGGTCTTCACCTTCCAGCGTTCGTAGTCCTCGCTCTCCACGGCGGCCAGGGCCGCGCGGAGTTCGAGGTCGTGGGCGAGGAAGTGGTCGAGCATGTGGTCGGTGGCGTCTGCAGCCGGCGAGTTGCCGGTGAACCACTGCACGGCGTCCCAGGCCGGTTGCGGGTCTTCGTAGGGGAGTTGGCGGACTTCGTCGACGTAGCCGACGGGGTAGATCAGGCTGATCGGGGATATGCGCAGGGCCTTGGCGAGGACCATGACCTCGACCAGGGGCAGGACGGCGCGGCGGCCGGACTCCATGTTGGCGATCACGTTGCGGGGGATCGGGTAGCCGACCTCCTCGCACCTGTCGGCCAGATCCTGTGCGCTCCACCGCAGTTCCTTCCGCCGTCTGCGGACCTCGCCGGCCACGGTGGCCATCACGTGGTCCTCCCATTCGAGGTCGTCGACCTCGCTGTCTTCCTCATATCCATGGTCGGAACGGCGTTGTGTCATGAAGACACATTAACTTGCCTAGCGTTGATTCCATGGCCTGGAGACGAGCGCGATCGCCGTGTTCGCCGAGGGCTCAGTCATGGATGGAGCGCGTATGCGCGAGAACGCACCCGTCGGCCGCGTGAAGGGCATGAGCCGCGAGGAGCTGCTTGAGCTTCCCGCTGCCGTTGACCTGGATACCGGCAACCGGGCGCTTGGGCTTGGACGGAGCAAGGGGTACGAGTTGGCGAAGCGCGGCCAGTACCCGTGCAAGGTGCTGCGGCTGGGCAACGCCTACCGGGTGGTGACCGCCGACCTGTTGGCACTGCTGGGCCTGGCCGCGTGAGAGCGGGGAGCCATAGCAGACCATTCTGCGCTGAGCTGACACAGAAACGCTGGACTGTTGCCGGGCGTGGACGTACGGTCCGTGTTCCCTCGCGATGGCCTGACGCTCGTGAGAAAGGGGTGGGCCCCCGGCGGTGCAACGCCGGAGGCCCGAGCAACCCCGAACGGCCCTGGAAGAACCAACCCGGCGGCAAGGGCGTGCGAGCCCGCCACCGCCAGACGAGGAGCTGCCGAGTGCAACCCGAGAACCCCGAACCCTATTCCGCCCCCGCGCAGGCCATCTGGCCCGCAGCGGCCATCCCCGGCCGACCCGGCGCCCACCTGCGCGCCACGCAGGCTGACGACGCCGATCCGCGGCCCAGCGGTGATGCGGACGCCCGCAGCACCGACGAGGCGAAGACGCCGAGTGGCCTGGAAGCGATACCCGATGCGGAGACGACCCACGGCTCCAAGCTGCTGGGCGAACTGCGTGCGCAGATCGCCCAGTTCGTGATCCCGCCCTCGCAGGAGGCCCTCGACGCGATCACCTTGTGGGTGGTGGCGACGCACCTGCAGTCCGCATGGCAGCACGCCCCACGCCTGGCGGTAGTGGGCCCCGCGAAGCGATGCGGCAAGTCGCGTCTCCTCGACGTGCTGACCGAGACGGTCCACGAACCGATGCTCACCATCAACACCACACCGGCGGCCATCTTCCGCTCGATCACCGAGGAGAACCCGCCCACACTCCTGGTGGACGAGGCCGACACCATCTTCGGCACACCGAAGATGGCCGAGAAGAACGAGGAGATGCGCGGCCTGCTCAACGCCGGCCACCAGCGCAACCGGTACGTCACCCGGGTCGTCGGCAACGACCACACCCCGCACCGCTTCGCCACCTTCGCCATGGCGGCCATCGCGGGGATCGGAGACCTGCCCGACACAGTCATGGACCGGGCGATAGTGATCCGCATGCGGCGCCGGGCCGAGGGCGAGAAGGTCAAGCCCTTCCGGTCGCGGCGTGACATCCCGACCCTGCATGAGCTGCGCGACCGCATCGCCGAGTGGGCCAAGCCGCTGCTGGACGAGGCCGCGGGCCTGGAGCCGGACATGCCGGTCGAGGACCGTGCCGCGGACACATGGGAACCCCTCGTCATCGTCGCCGAGCTGGCAGGCGGGCACTGGCCTCGGCTGGCGCGGGTCGTCTGTGCTCGGATGGTCGCAGCCGAAGCGGCGGCCGAGGAGGACCACCCGAGCGGTGCGCGGATTCTCGCCGACATCCGCCGGGTCTTCTATGCCCACCGCGAGGTGGACAGCCTGTCCACCGAGGAACTCCTCCACCACCTGCGCCAGGACCCCGAGGCCCCGTGGGCGGAGTGGGGACGCGGCGGGCTGACCGCCCGCGAGCTGAGCAGGATGCTCCGCGAGTTCGAGATCAAGCCTGGCAACGTGCGCATGGCCGACCGGACCCAGCGCAAGGGGTACATGCGCAACAAATTCCTCGATGCCTGGCGCCGGTACTGCCCCGCCGTCCACCCCGTCGACGCCGACACCACTCACGGCAAGGACTGAGGCCCGCCCCCGGTTGCCGTACTTGCCGTCCCTGCCGTGATCTCGCAGGTCACACCGCCTTAAGGCAAGACGGCAGCCGGGGCCAAGACGGGAACGCGATCATCAATCGCGCCCTGCCGCCAAGACGCCGCCCGTATCCGTCTTGCGCCGTCCGCCGCCGTCCTGCCGTATCGCCGCAGGTCGCAGCCCTGCCCACCGGGACGGTAGACGCAACGCCACCGTCCCGACCGGGTGCACGGCCACACCGACACCGGGCCCGCCAGGACATCCCGCGCTTGTTCCTTCTCGGAACAGGACGTCGGCAGCGCCTGCCAGGACGGAGGGCCGAGGCGGTTGCCGTACCCGCTGTGACCTGCGCCTGCAACGGCCAAGACGCCAAAGACGCACACCACGCGACTACCCCAGGAGTACCCCGCTTGAGGATCCCTCTCGTGTCCCGTCGCCGAGACCATCCGCCGCTGAACGACCAGCCCGGTCAGGAGCAGCCGACGAAGACGAAGCTGGCTGCGGAGCAGTACGTGCTCCGTATGGCCGGCATCGTCATCGTGGCTCTTACCGCAGGTGCGTTCTGGCTCTCCTATGCACACCTGGCCGAGGTCGCCGCCCAGCACGGACTCCGCGACTCGCCGGCCCGCCGATGGGCGTGGCCCGCGACGCTGGACGCGTTCATCGTCGCGGGCGAGCTGCTCATGCTCCGTGCGGGCCTACGCCGTGTCACCGACCGATGGGCCATTGGCGTCACTGCCATCGGGTCCTTCGGCTCCATCGGGCTCAACGTGGCTGGGGTGACCGGCACTCGCGACGTCGGCAGTGTCCCGTTGCTCGACTACGTGGTCGCCGCGGTTCCCCCGGCCGCCGCGATGGTGGCCTTCGGCGTGCTGATGCGGCAGATCCACGAACTCGTGGCGCAGCCTGTTGTCGACCATTCGGCCCCCGATGCAGCGCAGGTGCCGGAACCACCGGCCACCACATCCGTCCACCTCACCGAGCCGTCGACCACCGCAGTCGGCCAGTCCGGCGAGGCTCCGGTCGACTACGTCCGGCCTGCCGGTCTGCTGGTTGAGCCCGGCCAGATCACTGAGCTGCCGGCGGCCGTATCCGTCCAGTCGCCGGAATCGCCCGCCGATGCCGCAGCGGGCAAGTTGCGCGGCGGCCGTCCGCCCGGCGCGCCACTCCAGGTACTCGTGGAGATCGGCCGGGCTGCTGCCGCTGAGCAGGGCAAGCTCACCCGGGCCGTTGTCCGGACGGCGGTTGAGGACAAAGGGCTGACGGTCGGCAGTAAGCGGCTGACCGAGGTGATGGACATCCTCCGGGCCGAACTCGAAGCCGCAGCCGAGACCGATCGGGCCGACGGCTGACCGGAACCGCCGCCGGGTGACCGGAACCCTTCCGGACACCCGGCTCGCCGGTCACCGCCCGGCGCAACGCGCGATCGTCCACACCTGTGGACGAGGCGGCAGCCGTCCGAACTCCATCTGATCTCCGCGGTGCCCAGCGTGACCTCCCCACCCCTCTCCGGAGAACCGTCCATGACGCACGACCCGCTCCACCCCGAGAACGCCCCCGACGAGCTGCCGCCGCTGACGCAGTCCCCTACGCTGACGGACCGTTGGCGCCGCGCGTTCGGACGACCTACCCCGGGCGGAGCCAGTAGTACCCCGAGTCCGACTCAAGGCCGGACTTCGGGGATCTCCGCCCCGGGGGTGGCGGAGACGGCCCAGCGCCAGGGGGCGCCAGGCCAGGACGTTGAGGCCGAGGGCGGCTCCGACGAGGACACGCTCCACACCGTCCAGCGCGAGACTCTGCGCCCCGTACGCGCCACCGACACCGCTGAGAGCGTCGGCGGTGAGCCTGTCGTGAAAAGCGTCGAGCCCACGATCCGCCGCTTCACCGGCACCAAGCGCCTCGTCCGCGTCGGCCCCTTGCGCTTCACCGGCG
Organism: Streptomyces sp. NPDC054770; assembly: GCF_053611985.1. Classification (NCBI taxonomy): domain Bacteria; kingdom Bacillati; phylum Actinomycetota; class Actinomycetes; order Kitasatosporales; family Streptomycetaceae; genus Streptomyces; species Streptomyces sp. NPDC054770. The sequence goes on along the minus strand of NZ_JBSHBL010000026.1, from coordinate 48,585 downwards.
ACGAACACACCCAGCTCCGGGAGGCAGCCGCCCAGCACGGCTACAAGGGCGACTCCGGCTTCGCTGCCGACATCGTCCTCGCCTTCATCACCGGCCGGTTCACCGCCAACCTGCCCCTGTCCGAGGACCGCCGCCGCACCCACGTCTTCCGCGCCCAGGTCCTGCGCCAGCTCAACCGGATCGGCGTGAACGTCAACCAGATCGCCCGCGCCCTCAACAGCGACCACACCCCACCCGACATCCGCCAGCGCCTGACCGAACTCCACGACCTGCTGGAGCTGATCGCCGAGGCCCTGCGCCAGCACGCCGACCCGGAGACAGAGGCATCCGCGTGATCGCCGCCATCAAACCGGCCGGATGCAACACCCGCGGCCTGCTCGCCTACCTCTACGGCCCCGGCGACCATGACGAACACCTCGACCCGCACATTGTTGCGGGGTTCGCCATGCTCGGCATGCCCGACCCCGGCCGCGACGAGAACGCCACCCTCACCGAACTCGCCCGCTACCTCGACGAGCCCGTCCGGCTGCGCAACAGCGAGTTCGGCAAGAAGGTCACCGACCACGTGTGGCACTGCCCTGTGCGTGCCGCTCCCGAGGACCGCTACCTCTCTGACACCGAGTGGGGCGAGATCGCCCAGCGCATCGTCCAGTCCGCCGGGATCGCCCCCGCGGGTGACGACCTGGCCTGCCGCTGGATCGCCGTACGTCACGCGGATGACCACATCCACATCCTGGCCACCACCGTCCGCGAAGACGGCCGCCGCTCCAAACTCCACGACAGCGGCATCCGGGTCGGCGACGCCTGCCGCGAGATCGAGAAGGACTACGGGCTGCGCCGCCTAAAGAAGGGCGACCGCGCAGGCGCCCGCCGCCCCACTCAGGCCGAGATGCACAAGGCACAGCGCCTCGGCTGGGAGCAGCCCAGCCCCGAGTGGCTCCAGGACCGCATCCGCGCAGCCATCCCGCACGCAACCAATGCCGAGGAATTCATCGCCTACCTCGAAGCCAGTGGCGTGGAGGTCCAGGTCCGGCGCGGTCCGTCAGGCGACCTCCTCGGTTACGTGGTCGGCCGCCCCAGCGATGTCAACGAGGCCGGCGAGCAGATCTACTACCCCGGAAGCAAGATCTCCCCGGACCTCTCCCTGCCCAAGATCAAGGCCCGCCTCGAATCCAGTCGGCCCGAAGAACACCCCACCGCCCGCCGCGACCACCCAAGCACCCCGTGGCACCAGGCCGCCGACGCCATCGACACCCTCCACGCCGACCTCGCCGACGACGCACACGCCCAAGCTCACATCACCGCCCTCGGTGAACTCCTCGAAGCCACCGCCCAGAACGCACCCGCCAACCTGCGCACCGAACTCCAAGCCGCCGCCAAGGCATTCGCCCGAGCCCAGCGTTCCCAAATCCGGGCGGAAGACCGCGCCGCCCACGCGCTGCGCAGCGCGGCCCGCGACATCGTCCACACCGCCACCGGCCCCGACGGCAGCGCGCTCGCCGCCCTGGTCGCAGCCCTCGTCTGGGCTGCCATCGTCGCCAGGCGCTGGCACGAAGCGAAGAACCACGCCCACCAGGCCGACGCCGCCCGCCAGGCCGTCCAGCACCTCCAGGCAGCCGCTGACCGCGCCCTCGCCCCGACGCTCGCCGACCTCGCAGCCCGGCCGCCCGGGGAGGAAGCCCGCCGCGTTCTCGTGAACGACGTACGAGCAGCCGTCCCCGACCACGCCGAGCGCATCCTCACCGACCCGGTATGGCCAGCGCTCGCCACCGTCCTCGCCGACGCCGAAGCCCGCGGCCACCAGCCCCACCAGCTCCTCAAGGAAGCCGCTGCTCAGCGCGAGCTGACCACCGCCCGCCAGCCGGCCCGTGTGCTCATCACCCGCATTCAGCACGCTGGCCGAAATCCGGCACCCAACCGCCGCGCCGAAGCCGCCCGCCGACGCTCCACCATCGCAGGCCCGGTTGCCATCCAACAGAGCAGTAACCCCCAGTCCTCAGTGGTGGCGACGCCACCTGCCGATCAGCAGCACCGCCTTCGCCGGTAGGCACCAGACGCTTCATTCGTCTTCTTCTACGCGGCTCCCGCTTCGCACGAAGAGTCGGAGGCAGCGGTCAGCGCGATGGGCAACAGCGCGGCCCGACCCAAAGCCTCGACCAGATGTTCGATCAGGAGGCCGGCATGGGGATCAGGCTGAATCAGTGCGGTCGCCTGACCGTGGGCGGTGCGTTCGACGGCCCATTCGTGGTCGAGGCTGGTGAAGTCGTCGTCGATCCAGATGGCGGGTGAGTCGCCGAGCCAGGCGTCAACGTGGTCGCGCTTCCAGAGGTAGCCGTTGGGGTGGCTGGTGGTGATCTGGGGACGTGGGAGGTCGACGTAGGGGAGGGGCGGGAGGCCAAGGAGCGGGCCGATGAGTGCGGTGGCGTCCTGGCGCCAGCTGGTGCACCAGACGGGGGTAACCAGGCCGGTTCGGATCACGTGCATGAGCAGAGGGCCGTGTGCCCGGTTGAGCCAGATGGTGACCGGGTCATCGGCGCTGCGGCCGGTAGGAACGACGACGTGGCAGCCGTGGGTGGCCGGGGTGGTGCCATCGGCATCCGGGAAGGGTATGAGGACGCCGTCGATGTCGAGGAGCAGGTAGGGCGGGCGCATCGGATTCTCCCAGGGGGCGGGTTGGGGGTCAGAGCTTGCGCGCGGTGATCAGGAGGGTGGTAGGCCAACGGCCTCCGTGGCAGGCGTCGTGGAACTCTTGGGCCGAGGTGAGCCAGAGGCCGGCGTGGGCGAGGTGTTTCTCCCAGCGGTCGGCGTCGAAGTCCCAGCGTGCGATGGGCAGTCGAGTGCGGTCGGGGAGGGTGACGTAGTCCTGGCGGGGCCGGTCGTCGGTGGCGGGGCGCAGGCCGCCGCGCTGGGGGTGGGGGACGGAAAAGGCGAGGGTGCGCCCGGGTTTGAGGTGCTGGGCGATGGCCGGAAGTATGAGTTCGGGGGCGACCAGGCCGATGGCCCCGAAGACGGAGTAGATGGCGTCGAAATGCTCGTCGGAGGCTTGCAGGTAGTGCAGGGCATGGCCGGCGACGAAGGCCAGGTTGTTCAGTCGGCCGTAGTGCGAGCGGGCTCGGCGGACCTGGAGGCCGACGAGGTCGACGCCGGTGGTCTGGGCGCCGTAGCGCGTGGCGAGGTGGGCGGCGTTGTGCCCGGGTCCGCAGCCGAGTTCCAGCAGCCGCTTGCGGCGAAGCTCCGGTCCCAGGATCTCGGCTCCGGGGCCGCTGCCTGGCCTCGTGGTCCATTCCATTTGCGCGGGTACGGACAGCGGCTCGGCGGGGCTGGCCGTGGTGCGTTGGAGGGCGTGGACGTACCACGGGGAAGCCTGGGCGAGCACGTCAGACCTCCAGGAGGTGGAGGACGTCGGTGAGGTGGCGGCGTACTGCCTTGAGGTAGGCGGGGTCGGTGGCCGGGTCGTTGATCCAGCGGATGGACTGTTCCATGAACCACTCGACGGCCCAGATGCGGTGCCATCCCAGGGCCCAGTTCTCGGCGGTGAGCCCGCCGCGCCGGGTGAGGGCGTCGGGAGTGCCGCCGGCGGTGACGTACTGCTCCAGGAAGACACGGAGGCGTACGGGGTCGGGGGTGTCGAGGGTGCCATGCCAGCTGGCGAGGTCGAGCAGGCCGGGACCGGTGAAGGCGCGGGCGAAGTCCAGCAGCCGCCAGCCGTGTTGGCCGACGTGGAGGCTGGTGGGATGGAACTCGGAGTGCACCCAGCCGAATGGCGCCACTGTGGCACCGGCCGAGCGGGCTTCGGCAGCCTGGGCGATCCGGTCGAGCGCGTCCTCGATGTCGTCCGCATCCTGCCAGCGCTCGGCTTTGCGGAGTCGGGCGAGGTGGTCCAGGGCCCGGTTCGGCAACGTGCGGAGGCGGGCCTGGTCGAGGACGGGTAGGGCGGGAGCTGTCCGGGTGCCGTGCAGGACCACTGCCGCGGCGGTGCCGTCGAGGTCGTCGGCGTCGCGGACGGTGGGGCCGAGGTCTTCCACGAGCATGCCGAGCCAGCCGTTCAGGACGGCGGAAGCGTGGACCTGAGGGACGGGGACGCCGTGCGTATGCGCCAGACGGAGGGCCTGATCCTCGCTGTCGAAGGGCCGCTTCGCGTACTTGAAGATCGCGGTGGTGGCGTCGGGGAAGGTCAGGCGCTCGACACCGGACATGGACCACACGCGCACCTCCTCGCGCGCGGCGCTGGTGCGGCTGGCCATGGTGAGCAGGTTGTCGAGGAGTTCGGCGCTGGGGTTTGCGGTCACGTGGAGGCTCCAGGGAGGTTGGGGGCGTCCGGGACGGGTGAGATGCATCGGCCCGCCCCGGAGCCAGGTGTGCGGTGTGGTGCTATGCGGCAGGGCTCACGCGATGGGCGTAGACCTGCTCGATCCAGCCGGACTTGAAGGCCGCGAGGTCGTCGCGGAAGTTGGTCATCGACGCACCGTAGGGCGCGACGACGCCGCCGGACTGGTCCGGCACGGACTGGCAGCCGTGCACAAGTCGGCCACCGAGGGCGGCGTGGGCCTTGATGGACTCGATGCGGCGGTGCTCGTTGAACCAGCCGCCGTGGTAGACCTCGTCGAGCATGCCGCCCATCTCGTCGTCCAGGTCGAAGACCACGGAGGTGGCGGCGGGGAAGAACCAGCACGGGCCGACGTTGGAGATGTGCCCGTCCAACTCGACCTTGTTCAGCGCCATCAGCGTGGCCGCCTCGCGCAGCATCCGCAGGTGCTCGGTGGTGATCTGCGGTAGGCCGAGGTCGGCGAGGTGTTCGTCGCGGAACAGGTAGGCGTACACCTCGTATGCGGCGGACAGCACGCGAGCGGCGTCCGAGGTGGACTCGGCGTGCGTCTTGATGAAGTCCAGCGCGAGCTGTTCGACCGCGCTCTCGGTGGTCTCCTCCAACTCCAGGAGCTGGGACTTGATCAGCTCCCAGTCGGCGACGAGCCACGTGCCGGACTCGAAGCGGAAGAAGTACTTGGCCGGGTCGATGGTGATGCGCCGGCCGTCGACCTGGACGCCGGGCAGGCGGCTCCAGCGCTCGTCGAACGCCTCGGGCAGTACGACCGTGATGGCCGTGGTGTCGATGGTGGTCACCGTGTCTCCGTCTCTGATCGGCCAAGTTCGGGCACACGAGTGCCCGAACCGGATGTAGGCGTACGGAACTTCGGGGAGCCGCCCGACCGAAGGGGGAGCCTGGTCACGGCGTTGGACCGGGGCCGGGCGGCTGATGTTTAGTGAACCCTCCGTCACGCACAGTGGGTACGGTGAGAGGCAGTTGAAGCGGTATACGCGGTTTACAGCTCTGGAGCGGAGGCGATCGTGGCAGCGCCGAGAGGCCCCAACTCCCGCCTGCGTGACGTCATCGAGGCGATTGGCTGCACCTACGAGGCTCTGGCGAAGGACATCCGGCGCATCGCGGCCGAGAACGGCGAGATCCTCCAGACCAACAAGTCAGCCGTCTCCCACTGGGTGAACGGCACCCGCCAGCCCACCGGACGAACTGGCCAGTACCTCAGTGAGGCGCTGTCCCGCCGAGCAGGCCGCACCATCACCTCGGTCGAGATCGGCCTTCGCGCACCCGAAACTGCGGTGGCAGAGGAGCCCGATCCTGTTCTGGCCGCCACCGATCTGGGCCGTGCCGACGTCGAGCGCCGCCGTTTCCTTGCCGTGGCTGCCTTCACTACGGCTGGCGTGGCGATGCCGCTCTTCTACGACCACGAGGCCACCGCCCGCATGCTGCGGGCCCGCACCGGCAGCTCGGTGGTCGGGATGGAGGATGTGGATGTCGTACGGCAGATCACCGCTGCCTTCAGCGCGGCTGACGAACGCCTCGGCGGGGGCCACGGCCTGACCACCGTCACCGCCTACCTCGCCGACACCGCCGCCCCCATGCTCCGCGGCCGCTTCCCGAACGAAGCCCTACGGCAAGCGGCCTTCGGCGCTGTCGCTGAACTCGCGTATCTCGCAGGGTGGAAGCACCACGACCTCGGCCAGGAAGGAGCCGCGCAGCGCTATTACCAGGTCGGCTACCAACTCGCCTGCGAAGCCGACCCACGCGGTCACGCCGCTTGGATGATGCGCGCCCTCGCTCACCAGGCACTGAGCCTCAAACAGCCCCACCATTGCGTCGACCTCGTGGAAGGCGCACTCACTTGCGGCCTCGGCCACGTCGACGGCCAGACCGAGGCACTGCTGCACATCACCCACGCCCGCGCCTACGCCGCGGTCAGCGAGAAGTCCGCAGCGGCCCGCGCTCTGCTCGCCGCCGAAGACGCCCTCCTAGGTGACGACGGCCCCCAGCCCAGCTACTCCCGCGTCAGCGGCCCGGCCGCCGGCACTGTCGCCAGCCACACCGCCCGCACCCTGACTGACCTCGCCGACCACGTCGGCACCGAACAACAACACCGCGATGCCCTGGTGCGCTGGGACCCCGAGAAGTACAAGCGCGTCCACGCCCTCACCTACGCCGACCTCGGTGACAGCCTCGCCGCCCAGGCCCGCGCCGATGAGGCCGTCGCCGCCTGGTCCCAGGCCCTGACCCTGATGGAGGGCATGACCTCCGACCGCACCCGCAAGGCGATCACCTCACTCCGCTCCACCCTCTCCATCTACCAGCGCCGCAAAGTGCCCGGAGCCGCCGAACTCGCCCGCCGCGCACGCGAAGCACTGGCCTAAGCTGCCCACCAACCGGCCGATGAAGGGACGTAACCGTGGCTCAGCGGACAACCGACGACCAGCCCAAAGCCCTACCGCCCGCCCTCGAATCCATGACCCTGCTGGTCGCCGCCGTCATCGTCCACGACCGCGCCACCAACCGTGTCGTCCTCCTCCAGCGCAGCCAGAACGCCAAGTTCGCCCAGGGCATGTGGGACCTTCCCGTCGGCAAGAGCGAGCCCGGCGAGCCCATCACGGAGACCGCCGTACGCGAGCTGTATGAGGAGACTGGCCTGACCGTGAAGCCAGAGACTCTGAAGGTCGCCCACATCATCCACGGCGCCTGGGGCGTAGAAGCTCCCAATGGCTTCCTCACGGTCGTCTTCGTCGCCTACGAATGGACCGGGGAACCCACGAATCGCGAACCGCGTAAACATGCGCAGGTCCGGTGGGTCGATACGGATGCGATCCCCAAAGAGTTCGTGGACACAACTGCCAGCGCCCTCCACCGGCACCTCACCGACGGTCCCCACGTGTCGCTGGATGGGTGGGATTAGAAACCGGGACCGGTTTGTCCAGTTAAATCTGCAGAAACTGGTCCCCTTCGGATCAGTCAACCAGGCGAAGGATGGGTCGAGATTCTCGGACCCCGAGAATCTCCCGGACCCGTTCTGGCTTCCAAGCCAACTCCTTCGCCAATTCTCGAATTGTTAGCCCTTGATTTTTCTGCGCGAGCTCGAAGGCTCTTTGGAGCATGATTGACTGTTCGCCAGGAAAATGTGCCACGGGTTCCGGCGCGAAGCCTGACTGATCAGACAAAGCATTCAGTCTTTGGTAGGCGCGGCTTGCGGTGGCATCGGATGCGAGGCCGAGCTCACGACACCTATAGATCAGGGACTTGACTGAGACGCCCCAGGTGCGTGACAGGTCAGCGAGTTGCGCTAGGTCCATTCTGTGTGGCAGGAGAGGGAGGATGCTTGCTCGTGGGGTGAGGAACTCGGCCGCGAAAGCGTCGGCCTCTCGCTCTTGTTGATTGTCGCCAGTGGAGGAAGAGTGTAGGACCAAGTGACCCAACTCGTGTGCTGCGCTAAACCGATGCCTGTACACATCATCGGCGCGATTGCGGGTTAGTACCATGAGCGGACGAGGTAGACCTGAAGTTGCAAATGCATCAATTCTAGTTGCAGTTTCATCGGCCTCGGGCGGAACGGAGACTACGATTCCATGAGTCTCAAGTTGTCGCACCAAGTGCTTGACGGGCCCTCGGCCGAGGTTCCAGTAAGCGCGAAGCTCATGTGCGGCTTCTCTGGCGTCAGAAGACAAATCGGTCCCCGGATGCACTTCGCCACCAGTGAATCCGGGAAGATTGACAAGAGGTAGTTGAACGCGACGTTCCAGGGCAAAAGTCAACTCCCATACCTGCCCTGCGAGGCCAAGTGCCCGACTCCTCTGTGCCCCGCTCGTAGACCGCAACGAGCGAAAATAAGCCATGGAGGTGTCCAGCTTCCCGATCGGCCTACCCGCGAGGAAGAACTCGATCGGGACCTCTAGGACATCAGCCAATCGAGGCAGAAGATCTGGCCGCGGTTTGCTACTGCCTGTCTCGTACTGTCCGACAGCGGCAGGGGAGACACCGATGCCCTGGGCAACGTCCTTCTTGGTCATGCCTGCTAGCTGGCGGGCTTGTGTGAGGCGAGGCGGGTGGAACGCATCCCAGACGGCCTTGGGGGACACGCCACCAAGGCCGGGGATCGTTGGATGATCAGTTCTCATCACTCTCTACGGCGTCGTCGTCGGTCTCGTCGGCTTGCTCGGTGGGCAGAGGCTGCTCAGAGTGTTGCTCCTCGTCGGGCCTGTCGGCCATCGGCAAGTCTGGCAAGTCACCCGAGTCGAACCGATCATCTCCTGTCTGGTCGGCTACAAGAGCAAGCGGGGGGGCGAGTGGGGCTACGAGTGGCGAACGCTCTGTCAGCCATCGAATAGCGCCCGCTTCATTCCGGAGCTCAGCCTCTCCCCACCAGATGCGCTTCAGCCCTGAACGATCCAACTCATAGACAACAAGCACCAAGCGCGGCCTCGGGTCACGCCCTGCGAGATCGGCTAGCGAAGCACGGAGCTGGTCCTCGATCTCGAAGCCGCTGATGGGATCGGCTACCCACTTCCGACCGGCCGCTGTCGAAGCGAAGATCTCCTTCATCAGCTTCGACAACCTCCGACGAGGCCAGCGATCTGCGTGCTCGTCCCCGTTCTGTGTATGGACCGGATAGATGAGCGTGTTCAGCACGAGAGGCAAGCCGTACCAGGAGCCCGTGCTGATGACCTCGGTGCCCTCAATCCCAAGCTCCTCCAGTTCTCCGACCAGGAGCTCAAACTGGTCGACAGCACGTTCACCGCCAGGAGCGAAGCCCTTCTTGTTCCGTGAGGCTGCCCGGATGTCAGCAACTCCCTGAGCCGTCTCGCTGAGGGCCCGCCATATTGCCCCTTGGATCGCCGCGGCGTGTTCGCCGAACCGCGACTGAGCCCAGGCGGGGATGGAACCGTCCATGCATCACTCCCGTCCACTGCTAGCGCTTTGTGCGTCACGGTACACCTGTCGCTTCAGTTTCACGCATGAAACTTGCATTTTTGCTTCAGGTTGCCGCATCGCGGGACGTTTCCGCAGGTGGGTCCGTGTGGTGGCAGGCGTGGACGTTCGTGTCCGGTCTCAAGCCTGCCCGGATCTCAATCGACGCCATGGCAGAGAGAGCCGCCCGTGTCTGCATCTCCTGCGCGGAGCGGGTCTTCTCAGGTCGAGAGCACGCTCGACGCGTCCACCCAGCGGGCGAGCACACTGAACGCCGCGAGTTGCTCAAGCGCCTCATGCTCTGGCAGCTCGGGGAGGCCGTCCTCGTGGCTGTTCGGATTACGGATGCCGGCGTAGCAGCCCTCGGCGAAGGCCATGGCTCCCCGGTGGAGGCTGCGGAAGGTGTCGCTGCCGTCGTCCGCCATGAGTCGCAGGCGGGGTTCGTCAGGCTTGGGGGCGTTCAGCGAAAAGGCACTCTGGAAGAGCTTGGTCTCGCTGGCATCCCGGCGGCCAAGCTTGTTCTGCGTCTCGGCGTTGACCTTTCTGGCAGCCGCTGTGACCGCCTCCCGAAAGTGCCCGCTGCGCCACAGCGCACGAGCCCCTTCCCATGCCCATGGGTGCATGGTGGCTGCACTTACCTGGGGAGCGTCATCACCGAGGCGGGCTCGGACCTCTTCGTCCCGCTGGAGGGCGGCGACTGCTCGTTGCGCGGCCTCCCGGTGTTGCCACCAGCGGTTCACAGTGCTGTTGTTCTTGCTCGGAACCTCAGTGCGCCAGCGCGGGAGGGCGCGGTCCAGGATCTGTTCCACCACGTGAGCGCTGGCCACAATGTCAGCCTGGGAGCCGTGGTTGGAAAGTCGGCTGCTGACCGTGAGTACGCCCGGCGGGTCGTTTGGCCGGTACAACTCGGTCAGTTGCAGGAACTGGTCCAACTCATTGCGAGCCCAGAGGATATCCATACCCATGTCGTCATAGTGCCTTGCGCCACTGACAGTCCCATCTGCCCGAGCGAGCTGGCCGGCGCGCCGAGCCTTCACAAGGAGCGACGAAGAGCACAGGGTGCTGCGCGATGGGACGGGCCTTGAGGGGCTTGATTCCGAGCGGGACCATACGGCCGCAGTAGTCGCGGTGCCAGGTGCGGATGATTACGGCGATCTTCGATGCAAGCTCGCCGCCGCCGGGGCCGCGGCTGATGATGCCGAACGCCCAGGGCTCCTCGCCTGCCCATGGCTGGCGCCCCAGCGTCACGCGCGCTCGCTGAAGGAGTCGCCAGCGCGGTGGTTGAACAGTGCCGGGACCTCCAGTTCGAAGTACGAGCTAAGCCATACGAGCCATGCGACGGACGGACAACCTCGCAAGGAAAATCAGGAGTTGCCTGCGAAGCACCGCGGTGGTGGCTACACTCGCAGCGTTGACTTGTCTAACCTGAGCGCAGAGGCTCAGGAGTTCCGACGCGTGGACACCGGCCATAAGCGTCGTCTCACGGGTGTATGTGCACTCACTCTGCGACAGCAGTGCAGCAAGCAGAATTTTTTTGGCGTCCAACTCAAACGTCGACCGGTGCGGCGAGTGGGGTTTTGGCATGCCAAATTCTGCAAAGAAGCGAGCTGCGCACATGCGCAAAGCATATTCGGGTGAGATTTACGAAGCTGCGCTTGCGGGAATCCCGAATGACCGCACTCATGGGTTGGATTCGTGCGCGCCAGGGCAGCGGAAGATGAACGCTCTGCTGGCCCTTGGTCTATTCAACCGTGGCGAAGATGGTGCACCTCCCGCGAAGTGGTTGTTGAGCACCCTCACCTGGTACACGATCACCGTGTCGCCTCGGTGGAATCAGCTGGTATTCATCAGTGATGCCCCGGATAACGTCACCAGGTATCTGGTGCCGCATGGTGATAGCACCCCAAGGCTTCCCGGGATGCGATTGAGGGCTATCCATGACTACCGGACGTATGCGTTGGAGCATGTCCCTACAGGGGCGCGATTGGTGGTCACGAGTCGGCTGGATGGAAAGCTGCAGGGAGTGCGAGAAGGCTCGCACTTCGATTTTCGTACGCTTGATGATCCTCTGGACTCGGTAGAAGAGCGGCAGCTTGCCGAGGTGCCTCCCATGGGGGACGCAGCTCAGACCCTGTTGGCTGGTATGGCTGCCCGTATGTCCATGACTGACCCCAAGGGGCGGTGGGCTACGGGGAACTGGTACTGGGACCCGTTGCGGCGTGATGAGGGCAGAGGTCGCGACGATGATTCGGATCCCCGGCGCAGGCTTTGGGGGGCAGGCGATGAATGGGACGCCCAGTGGACAGGACTTCCCTACCCGGAAGATGTCGCGGCTGCGCTAGCTGATCCGATGGTCGGTATTTCTGGAGCAAGGCTTGCGAAAAGCAAGAGGGCGTACGACGTGACTCTCGGCGATTCGGTTCTTAGGATTCGAATCTAGTGGAGATTTTAAGAACGGGTCCCCAAACCATCTTCGTGTAGAGAGTCGTCGCCGTGCTTGAAATCCCCCAGAGTGCCTTTACTGCAATGCCGTGGTGGGCTGCATTCTTTCTGGTCTTTGTGTTGAGTTTCGCCCGCGCGATCCTTCCGAAGGAGTCGCGTGACCTCTACATGTGGTGGGTTGCCTTGTGGGAACACCGCCGCAAGCATGCAGCCTTAAAAAGGAGGGGGCAGGAACGCCGTCGAGCAGCCAGGAAGGAAGGGAAGCAGAACGAGGAACAGGCGCCCCCTTCTCATTTAGGGTGAGGTCGACCTCGTCGTGGATGTGTTCGTCGGCCCAATCCGGATGCAGCCCGCGGGTCTTGGTGTCGGGGTTCGTCGCCTTACGCTTGCATCAAGAGTGTGATCGTCTGCGCGACGGTTTGCGGGCCTCCGCCCACACCGCCGTCCCAGAGGCGCGCCTGGGCCGTGTTCGCGTTAATAGTGGACTGATCCCAGGAAGCGGTCGAGGTGCAGTCGGTGGTGCGGCATGCCGACGAGCGGCGCCACCCAATCGCGGGACTTCATCCGCCAGGTGATCACGCTGCGCTGTTCGCAGTCGGCGACTTCCCTGACAGTCACGGGCGGGGCGTCGGCATGTTCGAGCGTGCTGGTCAGCGGGCTCTTCTGCGTGAGCGATGCGTGAGCGGATGGCGGAGCACAAGTCAGAACAGGGTGGATCGCGCCTGACAGCGGATGCGTTGTGACCAGGTGGTTCCGGACCCCGGCGCACCGTCCGGAACCACCCGGCAAGCTTTGGCCAGGACTTTTAATCCATTGGTTGTGGGTTCGAGTCCCACACGGCCTACCGAGGAGCCCCAGCTCAGACCTCGTCTGGACTGGGGCTCGCGGCGTTTCCCGGGCTTGGAGGTCGCTTGTCGGCCCGGTGCCGGCCCGAAGAGCCGCCGACACGATTCGGGCGGCGGGCCGGAGACCTTCTCGGTGGGGTGGGTGTTTGCCTACCTCAGAAGTAGGTCTCGGCCCATGGCGCTTGCCGGTCCCCTCGCAGCAGCATGATCTCCAGGTCACAGAGCGTGGCCTGGAAGACGGGACGGGGGGCGGACATGTGGCCGTTTCCGGTGGACGGGGCGCCCTGGCCGGCGGGCGTGCTGGTGGCGTTGACCGCGGTCTGCGCCGTACTGGCCTTCAGGGCGGAACAGGCGCGGGACCGGCCGGTGCGTACCGTGCGACGTGCTGGGCGGTTCGGCTGGCCGGTCGTGGCGGGGCTGGTGGGTACGGCCGCGTACAGCAGTGTGCCGACTCTGCTGCTCGCCCTGCACAACACCGCAGGAACGGGTGGCTACATCGTCACCGTGCCGGATCTCCAGCCCGACGGGCTGCTCGCGGTGACGCTGCTGACGGCCGGTCTGCTGGCCACCACACTGCTCAACTCGGCGCGCGTGCCCAGGCGGTGGGTACTGCCCGTGGTGGCAGCGGTGACCGGCGAACTGCTGGAATGGACGTACTGGCTCACACATGCGGTCACGCGTTCCTCTGTTTCCTACGGCCTGACACCCCTGAACGTCCTGGTGGGCTGTGTGAGCATCCCGGTGCTTGCCGCCTTCGCCGGTGCGGCTCTGCGCCGGCCGGCGAACGGCAGGCCCGAGCGCCTGGCCGGAGCCGATGCGCTCAGGTCCGCGCGCTGGGCCCTGCTGCTGCCCGCCGTCGTGGTGATGACCGGCAACCTGTTCGGCCTCGATCTGTGGCGGCCCGCGTCGCCGGGCACCGGGATCGGGCCGGCCGTGATGGGTTACCTGGCCGGGCTGGCGCTGCTGGCGGCCGTCGTGGCCGGGCTGGTGCGGTGGCCGAGGGCGGCGGCGGACCTGGCGGTCCTGGGGCTGGTGGGGATCGGGGCGTACGACGTCGCCCAGAGCGGGTTCGGGCAACGCCTGGTGGAGGTGCGGAAGTTCGGCTCCCCATCCATGCCGGAGCCGTCCCTCCCCTTTGAAATGGTGGCTCACCATGCGTCGGTCCTCGGCGGCATCCAGGGGGCAGTGCTGCTGGCCCTCGGGCTGTGGCTGCTGCCGAGGACCGTGCTGGCGGACGCCGGCCGGCTGCTCGGTCGCGGGCCGGACCCGGCGCTGACCCGGCGGGTGGCGGAGCTGACCGAGACGCGGGCCGATGCGGTCCGTTCCGCGGCCGCGGAGCTGCGCAGGATCGAGCGGGACCTGCACGACGGCGCACAGGGACGGCTGGTCACCATCGGGATGAACCTCCGGGTCGCGGAGGAGATGATCCACAGCGATCCGCACGAGGCCGCCGCCCTCGTCGTGGAGGCCCGCGTAGCCTCGGCGGCGGCACTGGAGGAACTGCGCGGCCTGATCAGAGGGATGCACCCGCCGATGCTGGCCGACCGGGGGCTGGGGGAGGCGGTCCGGGCGCTCGCACTGGACCTGCCCCTGCCGTGCGAGACCGATATCGATCTGCCTGAACGGCTCGCCGCCCCGCTGGAGTCGGCCTGCTACTTCGCCGTCGCCGAGGTGGTCACCAACGCCGTCCGGCACGCCTCGGCGCACGGCCTCCAGATCCGCATGGCCCGGGCGGACGGGCTGCTGCGCATCGAGGTGGTCGACGACGGAGTGGGCGGCGCGGATCCCGCCCGGGGCACCGGACTGGCCGGGGTGGAGCGACGGCTGGCGGCCTTCGACGGCATCCTGGCGGTCAGCAGCCCGCCCGGCGGGCCGACGATCGTGGTCATGGAGGTGCCGTGCGCGTAGTCGTCGCGGAAGATCTCTTCCTGCTCCGGGAGGGGCTGGTCAGGCTCCTCAAGGCACGTGGGTTCGAGATCGTGGCGGCCACCGACAGCGCGCCGGGCCTGCTCGACGCGCTGCTCGAGTTCCGGCCGGACCTCGCGATCGTGGACATCAGGCTGCCGCCCACCCACACCGACGACGGCCTCCGTGCGGCGCTGACCGCCCGGGAACGGATACCCGGGCTGCCGATCCTGCTGCTCTCGCAGTACGTCGAGCAGATCTACGCCCAGGAGCTGCTCGCCGACCAGGCCGGAGGGGTCGGCTACCTGCTCAAGCACCGGGTGTTCAGCGACGACCAGTTCGTCGACGTGATCCGTACGGTCGCCGCGGGCGGCACGGTCATGGACCCCGAAGTGGTCACCAAGCTGCTCGGCCGCCGCGGCCGCGGCGAACGCGAACCCCTCTCCAGGCTTACCGAGCGGGAACGCCAGGTGCTGGAGCTCATGGCCGAGGGACGATCCAACAGCGCCATCGCGAACCGCCTCTTCATCAGCGAGAAGGCCGTGTCCAAGCACAGCACCAGCATCTTCACCAAGCTGGAGCTCGCACCCTCCGACGACGACAACCGTCGCGTCCTGGCCGTACTCGCCTACCTCATGTCCGTGCCGCCTGAAGGCCGCACTTCGTCAAGCCTTTGAGCTGATCAAGATCGAAACATGGACGGACCGGCCGGCGGCCCAAGTGCCGGGCGTGGCCCGGTGCTGTCCAGAAACCCAGGGAGGGTCCGTGACAACCACGCCGTTCATGAACCGAGAAGGACTGACGCGCCGTCGCATGCTCGCAGCCGCGCTGGCAGCCGGGGTCGCCGTGCCGATCGGCGCCGCCCGCCCCGCGTGGGCGGCTTCGACCGTCCCGGGTCCGGTGCAGCTCACCCTGCCGGTGCCCACCGGACCGTACCTGGTGGGCACGGTGCCCCTGCACCTCGTCGACACCTCACGTCCGGATCCCGTCGCCGGTCCCGGGCATCACCGCGAGTTGATGGCCGCCGTCTGGTACCCCGCCCGGGGCGTCGAACGGTATCCACTGGCCCGTTGGACGTCTCCGGCCGTGACGCGGGCGCTCCTCACGTCGGTGGGATTCCCGGCCGACGTGGCGGTGGCGCCGCTCACGGCCGGCCACGAGGGTGCCCCGGTACGGCGAACCGGCCGACGACTGCCCGTCGTCGTGTTCTCGCACGGCGCGCACGATCACCGGGCGGACACCACCATCGTGGTGCAGGAGCTTGCCAGCCACGGGTATGTGGTGGTCACGGTGGACCACACGTACGACGCGTTCAGCCTGTTCCCCGACGGCCGGCTCACGGTCCCGCTCGACGTACCCGCCCTGACACCACGGGACTTCGCCACTGACATCCGGTTCGTGCTCGACCGGGTCGAGGACCTCGCGGCCGGGCGCAACCCCGACGCCGAACACCGGCCGCTGCCGGCCGGCCTCCTCGGAGCCCTCGATCCGCAGCGCATCGGCATGTTCGGCTGGTCGAAAGGCGCGACGGCGACCGCCTTCGTGATGAGCGAGGACCGGCGCGTCCGGGCCGGGCTGAGCTTCGACGGGCCGATGCAGCCGATGATCAGCACCGACCTGGACCGGCCGTTCATGATGATGACCGCCGAGTTCACCCGGGCCGCGCAGCCGAGCGTCGCCGAGTTCTGGTCCCGCCTGCGGGGATGGCGGCTCAACGTCCAGGCGGAGGGCACGGTGCACTCGTCGTACTGCGACGTACAGTTCCTGATCCCGCAACTTGCGCAGGCCGTCGGGATGAGCGACGCGGACCTCCAGGGCTGGATCGGCACACTCGATCCCGCCCGGGCGGTGCGGATCCAGCAGGCGTACCCGCTCGCCTTCTTCGACCTCCATCTGCGGCACCACCGGGAGCACCTGCTCGACGGCCCCTGCCCGGCCTTTCCGGAGGTGACGTTCATCCCATGATTCGTGCGCGGTGGGGTCCTGCTTGGGGGCGGCCGGCCTTCTGTGCGGGGTCAGGAAGCCGCCCAGCCGGCGTACGTCGCGAACCGCCAGTCCTTGGCGAGGCAGTCGACCTGGGCGAAGCCGGCCTCGCGCAGCCAGCGGAGCTGGGTGTCGAGGTCGATGGGGATGTCGTACTTCATCCGCTCCCGGCCGGCGGCCCACTCGTGCTCGGGTGTGTGCGCGTTGATCACATGGCGTTCGTGCTGCTCGTCGTACATCTCCTCCAGGCGCGGGGTGCTGCCCAGCAGTTGCTCCACGTTGACGAAGACCCCGCCCGGGCGCAGAGCGGCGTGAATACGGATGAACAGCTCCCGCTTCTGCTCGTGGGCCAGGTGGTGGATGGCCAGACCCGAGACCACCGCGTCGAATGTGCCGTCCGGCAGCGGGTCGAGCAGATCGCCCGTGCGTACGGTGATGTGGTCCTGGTCCGCGAAGCGGGAGCGTGCCTGGGCGAGCATGATCTCGGAGCGGTCGACGAGGGTGATGTGCGCTTCGGGGAGCCGGCTCAGCAGAGCCGAGCTGAGCAGGCCGGTGCCGGCGCCGAGGTCGAGGATGCGCGGGGCGCCCCGGACCGTCATGGCCACCGCTTGCACCGCGCTTGCGTACAACAGGTCGAAGGACGGGATGAGCTGGCGGCGCAGTGCGTCGAAGGTGGTCGGGTCCCAGAGGTCGTTTCCCTGGATGGCGAAGCCCTGACTCATGGCAGTATCCGTTCGCTTCGTTCGATGTCCGTTTCCGGGCGGTCGCAGCGTCTTCGGAAATGAGATCCGAACGGAGGCGGGCCGAGGAGCAGGACCGGCGTGAAGCGGTATGAAGAGACCCCGGGCATTCCCATCCGTACCGCGGCCACCCGCACCCGCCGGCCTTCCTGGGCACGGTCCGGGTCACGCCCGTCACGCCCGTCCCGCCCGTCACGCTCCTCGGCGTGACCCGCTTCGGTCAGTCCGGCACGATCGAGGACGTCCACCGCCGTCCTCGCCGCGGTTCAGTACGGACATGCCAAAGATGTGTTCAGCGGGGGGTTTGCCGTTCACGGCCGTGGATACCACCTGTCGCGGGACCCACACGAGTACGAGTCCGAGTGGCCAGGGGGATTCTCGATGCGGAGGCGGACACCGCGGTGGCCGGTGCGGAGGCAGAGCCCACCCGGTCCACCTCCCGTGCGGACCCGCCGGAGCATGGCCGGGACGGCGGTCTTCCTCGTGCTGATGGTCGACTCGGTGGTGAACGGGCTGTTCGTCCCGCTGTCCATGCTCTATCTGTCGGCGAGTTCGGGTGCCTCACTGGTGCGGGTGGGGACGCTGCTGAGCGTGGCCGGCCTGGTGTCCCTGCCCCTGCCGCTGTGGATCGGCAGCCTCGTCGACCGGCTCGGGCCCAAGCCGGTCGTGCTGGTGGCGCAGCTGCTCCAGGCGGCCGGTTTCCTGGGGTACCTGACGGTCAGGAACGACGGTGCGATCCTCCTGGCCGCGACCGTCGCGTCACTGGGGCAACGGGCCTTCTGGTCCTCCGCCTTCACCCTCGTCAGCAATCTGTCCGACCGGGATCCCGGTGGGCACTCCCGCGAGCGGTGGTTCGGCATCATCGGCTCGCTGCGCGCGGCGGGCTACGGAGTCGGTGCCATCGTCGCGGGCGTCGCTCTGTCGGTGAAGTCGGGCCCGGTGTATCGCGGGGCGATCGGCGCCTGCGCCTGTCTGCTGCTGCTGGCTGCCGTGTTGCTCGAACGGGGAGTTCCACGGGACGCGGCTCTGCCGGCCCGAACAGGTGGCGCGGAGTCGGGGAAGACCGCGCCGGGGGCGACCGCGCCGGGGACGACGGAGCGGACGGCGGCGCCGGGCAGCCGCGGTTACCGGGTGCTGTGGGCCGACCGTCCCTACCTGGGGCTCGTCGGGCTGAACACGGTGTTCGCGCTGTGCAACGTCATGCTCAGCATCGCCTTCCCACCCTTCATCGACCGCCGGCTGCCCGCCGTGACCTGGGTGGTCGGGCCGCTGCTGGCGATGAACACGGTGGTCCAGGCCGTCCTCCAGAGACCGGTCGTCCGCCTGATCCGACCGCTGCCCAGGTCCACGTCGCTGTGCCTGGCCGGAGTTCTCTGGGCTTTATGGGCGTGTCTGACGGCTGCCCCGCTCGCGTTGCCCCGGGCCTTGTGGATCCCCTGTCTCGCCGTGGCCGTGCTGTGCTACTCGGCGGCTCAGCTCCTGCACTCTCCTGTGTCGAACGCGCTGTCCGCCGATGCCGCGCCCGCTGACATCCGGGGGCGTTACATCGCGGTGTTCCAGTACTCCTTCGCGATCGCCACGGTCGTCGCCCCACTGCTGTTCTCGCTGCTGTTCGCCGTGTCGAGCGCGGCTCCCTGGGTCACCCTGGTGGTGCTCGCACTTGCGACGGTTCCGGGCATGCTGGCCCTTGCCCCTCGCCTGCCGAAGTCCGCACTGGCGACCGGCGAGGCCCGACCGCAACGGGAGGGGGACGCCAGGGAAGTACATTGAGCGGATGTCCGCCGTGCCGGTGATTCTGTTGCTGTCGGGGAGCCTGCGTGCCGGTTCCACCAATGAGGCCGTGCTGCGCACCGCGCAGGTCGTGGCGCCGTCCGTGAAGGTGCGTGCCGTCAGATACGACGGTCTGGCGGAGCTTCCGCACTTCAACCCGGACGACGACACCGACCCGTTGCCGGCCCCCGTGGCGCGGCTGCGGGCGGCGATCGAGGGGGCGGACGGAATCCTGATCTGCACCCCGGAGTACGCCGGAACCCTGCCGGGTTCGTTCAAGAACCTGCTGGACTGGACGGTCGGCGGCACCGAGATCTGCGACAAGCCGGTGGCCTGGGTCAACGCGGCGGCACCGGCCCGCGGCCAGGGGGCGGAGGCCACGCTGCGAGCGGTTCTGGGTTACACCGGCGCCGACATCGTGGAGTCGGCCTGCGTACGGACCCCGGTGGACCGGCGGACGGTCGGCGCGGACGGCATCGTCGACGACCCGGAGGTCCGCCGTCGACTCGGCGACGTCCTGGGCCTGTTGGCGGCGGCCGGCGAACAGTCCGCCGTGGCCCGCCTCGCCGAGCTCATCCCTCCGGCCGCCCCGCACCGCTCACGCGACTGGGCGGCCGTCGAGCGGCGACTCGGCACGCCGCTGCCGGACGACTACAAGGAACTGGTCGAAACCTACGGCGGCGGTGTCTTCGACGAGACCATCTGGCTTCTGGACGCGGAATGCCCCGACGAGAACCACAACCTCGTCGACCAGGCCGCGGAGCGCGCGGTGATCCTCGCCGACCTGTGGCGGACCGAAGCCCGGCCGGCGGAACTCCAGGACCCCGACGCGCGGGTGCTGCCATGGGCCTACGTCGAGGGAAGCGGCATGTACCTGTACTGGCTGAGGCGGCCGGAGCAGAAGCCGGACGAGTGGACGGTCATCCTCAACGAAGGCCGGGGCCCGGAATGGGAACACCACCCCACCGGGTGCGCGGCTTTCCTCCTCGCCGCCCTGACCGGCGAGGCCGGGACCGGGTATTTTCCCGACCTGCCGAGGGACAGCCACGGCTTTGCCTCCAACGACGAGATCCTCGGCTGACCGCTGGGCGGGCCGGGCGAGCCCGTTCGGCCCGGTCGGCGTCGTCGCCGGCCCGGAGGGTTACCTCGGCTGATCCGCGCGCACCCGGATCGCGGTCAGCACGCCGTCCCCCACCTCGTGCAGGGCGACGGCGAACTCCGGCTCCCCGGTGAGCAGTTCACGGAACGCGGCCACTTGGTCCCGGTGGCTCACCGCGTTGTCGACGGCCACGATGCCGTACGGCTTCAGGACGCGCCGCAGCTGCGGCCAGTAGTCCACGTAGGCCGGCCGCTCGGCGTCGAGGACGACCAGGTCGAGGGAGGCGTCCGGGGCCTTGGCCAGGGCGTCGGCGCCGTCGCCGTGGACGACGTCCGCGTACTCCCGGATCCCCGCCCGTTCCAGGTTGGCCAGCGCCGCGGTGACCCGGTCCGCGTCGATCTCCACGGTCGTCAGCCGGCCGCCGGTGTCGCGGGCGGCGTCGGCGAACCAGATCGCCGAGTAGCCGTTGGAGGTGCCGATCTCCAGGACGGACGTGGCGCGCCGGGCCCGGATCAGCGTCGAGATCAGCCGGGCCGCGTCCGGGGTCATGTTGCGCAGCCTCAGCAGCCGGTCGGCCAGCGGGCCGTCGTGCGCCCGCCCCTCCTGGTAGAGGTCGTCGAGAACACGCGCCAGCTGGTCGTCCACGGAGGCTCCCCTCGTCGGTGTGCCTGCTGTTGCTAGCACGTCCGGCGGGGCGTCGTACATCGAAAGAGCAGCGGCTCAGCCCGCGTTGAGCTCCGTCAGCTGGGCCAGCGGCAGGGTGTGCTGGGTGTGCAGGACCTTCGCGCGCAGGTAGCGGACGTTGTGCGCGGTGCTGAAGACGCCGGTCGGCACCCGGTCCCGGACGGTGACGCCGAGGCCGCGCAACTGCTCGGCCTTGTCGGGGTTGTTGGAGAGCAGGTCGAGGTCGGTGATGCCGAGGGCGGCCAGCATCTGGGCGGCGGCGGTGTAGTCGCGGGCGTCCTCGGGGAGGCCGAGGGCGGCGTTCGCCTCGTAGGTGTCGAGGCCCTGGTCCTGGAGGGCGTAGGCGTCGAGCTTGTTGTAGAGGCCGATGCCGCGGCCCTCCTGGCGCAGGTAGAGCAGGACGCCGCCGCGGTCGGCGATGCGCTCGACGGCCTCGCGCAGCTGGGGTCCGCAGTCGCAGCGGGCCGAACCGAAGACGTCGCCGGTCAGGCACTCGGAGTGCAGGCGCACCAGCGGGAGGGTGCCGGGGGCGGGCTCGCCGATGACGACGGCGACGTGCTCCTGCCCGTCGGTCAGGCCATGGAACGTGACGATCTCGGTGTTGACGCTGTAACCGTCGTTGAAGCGCAGCGGGACCCGGACGCGGGCGCGCTGGGTGGCGGCGGGGAAGTCGGTCATCGGGGTCTCCAGTGGGACGTCGCGGGGTGCCTGCTTCAGATTTGAAGCAGATCCACGGCTGGAACCATACCCCATGCTTTAAATTTGAAGCAACAGATTTCCGTACGGTTCTGGGAAATCGAGTGCACGGTCAGGTGACCCCGGTCCCGGGCCAGGTCCGAGGCCGGGGTTCAGGAACCGGAACAGGGCGACGACGACCGGCGCCGCCACGGCAGCTGGTCCGAGGCCGGGAGGGGGGCGGACTCGTCGCCCTCCAGTGCCCGCGCGATCACGGAGCTGATCTCCTCCAGCTGCTCCACCTGCTCGTCGGAGAGATGGTCGAAGACCGCCGCCCGTACCGTCTCCACATGCCCCGGCGCCGTGCGCTCCAGCACCGCCATGCCCTCGTCCGTCAGGATCGCGAAGCTGCTCCGCTTGTCCCACTGGCAGTCCTCGCGCCGGACCAGCCCGTCCTTCTCCAGCCGCGTCACGGCGTACGTCAGCCGGCTCCGGGTGATCTTCGCCTTCTGGGCGAGATCGGTCATGCGCAGCTTGCGCTCCGGCTCCTCGGAGAGGTTCGCGAGGATGCCGTAGTACAGGTGCGGCATGCCGGCGTCCTGCTGGAGCTGCCGGTCGATCGCGTCCTCCAGGAGGTTCGTCGCCGCCATGTAGGCGCGCCAGGCGCGCTGCTCCTTCGGGGTGAGCCAGCGAGTCGTCATGCGACCAGTGTAGGTTTGTTTCAAACTTTAACCAAGCGTCCGAGTCGGAGCAGTCCGCCGGCCCACCGGCCCACCGGCCCGCCTGTCCCGCCGCCGCCGAGAGTGAGCGCGTTCGATGCCGCACCCCTACGTCCTGCTGTCCGCCGCCGTCTCCCTCGACGGCTACCTCGACGACACCGGTCCCGACCGGCTCCTGCTCTCGTCCCCCGCCGACTTCGACCGCGTCGACGAGGTGCGGTCCCGTGTCGACGCCATCCTGATCGGCGCGGGCACCATCCGCGCGGACAACCCGCGGCTCCTGGTCAACTCCCCGGAGCGGCGCGCGGCCCGGGTCGCCGCCGGCCGGCCCGAGTACCCCCTCAAGGTCACGGTCACCGCGACCGGCGACCTCGACCCGGACGCGAAGTTCTGGCACACCGGCGGCGAGAAGATCGTGTACACGACGGACGAGGGTGCGCGGCGGGCCAGCGCCCTCGGGATCGCCGCCGACGTCGTCTCCCTCGGCGCCGACCTCGACTGGCGGCCGCTCCTCGAACATCTGCACGACGTACGGGGCGTGCACCGCCTGATGGTCGAGGGCGGCGGCACCGTCCACACCCAGCTTCTCCAGCAGGGCCTGGCCGACGAGCTCCAGCTGGTCCTGGCCCCCCTCTTCGTCGGCGACCCGAAGGCACCGCGCCTGTTCGGCCCCGGCGGGTACCAGGACGGGCGGCTGCGGCTCCTGGACACCCGCCGTATCGAGGACGTCGTCCTCATGCGCTACGAACCCACGGCCCCCGGCACCGCGGGGTCGGCGTCCGCCGCGGACCGGCACTGGCTGCGGCTCGCCTGCGAGCTGGCGGCCGCGTGCCCGCCCTCCCGGACCGCGTTCAGCGTGGGCGCGGTGGTGGTCGCGGCCGACGGCACGGAACTGGCCCGCGGCCACTCCCGGGAGGCCGGCGACCCCGTGGTCCACGCGGAGGAGGCGGCCCTGGCCAAGATCCCCCCGGCCGATCCCCGGCTGGCCACGGCCACGGTCTACACCAGCCTCGAACCCTGCACCCACCGCGCCTCCCGCCCGCACCCCTGCGCCGAGCTGATCCTCCGGGCCGGGGTGCGGCGGGTGGTGACGGCGTGGCGCGAGCCGGACACGTTCGTGACGGCGGCCGACGGGACGGGGATGCTGCGGGAGGCGGGGGTGGCGGTCGTGGTGCTGGGTGAGTACGAGGCGCAGGCGAAGGCACCGAACGGGCATCTGCTCGGCTGACCTGGTGGGGGCACGTTTCCAGGGGCGCGTTGCTGTAGCGCCCCTTCAGGGGCGCGGGGAACTGTGCGACCGGCCCCCACCGGCCGTCGGCCGACAGCCCACCGGAAGTAACCCGTGTGACTCCCCCTCTTCTGATGGCGTATGCTGGTGTCAACGACGCGGGGTGGAGCAGCTCGGTAGCTCGCTGGGCTCATAACCCAGAGGTCGCAGGTTCAAATCCTGTCCCCGCTACTGAAAACTCAGGGCCGGAATCCAATTTCAGGGATTCCGGCCCTGAGTCATATCCAGGCGCGTGTTCCTCATCACACACGTCCGTACTCATCCGCCCGGCCCACACCATTCGCCCCACCCGCTCACAGCCGCAAACCTGGACGGACAGGCGTCGAAGACATGGGACACCAGGAGGACCGCGTGGCGGGCCGTGGCGAGGCGGAGCTGCACGGCCCGGCGCCCGCCCGCCTCCTCGCCCGCACCCTCGCCCGCTTCCTGCCCGCGCTGCTGATCAGCGCGGGCGTCTGCTACGACGTCCTCACCCCCGAGGCCTTCACCGCGGTCCCCTTCTTCACGGCCGCCCCGCTGATCGCCGCGCCCCTCTCGTCCCTGCGCACCACCGTCCTCACCGGCCTGG
Organism: Streptomyces sp. NPDC054770; assembly: GCF_053611985.1. Classification (NCBI taxonomy): domain Bacteria; kingdom Bacillati; phylum Actinomycetota; class Actinomycetes; order Kitasatosporales; family Streptomycetaceae; genus Streptomyces; species Streptomyces sp. NPDC054770. The sequence continues at coordinate 24,623 of NZ_JBSHBL010000026.1, read as the reverse complement.
CCGCACTGCTGGCCACCTACGCCGTGCATGCGCGGTTCGCGGTCGTCCCGGACGCCGACGCCGTCACCGAGATCGTCACCGTGGCCACCGTCGCCGTCCTCGCCGCCGGCATCAACCGGATCGTCCGTATCGGCGACCAGCGTCTCGCCTCCGCCCGCGAGGTCGCCGAGGCCGCCCAGCGGGCCGTCCTGCCCGAGCCCGCCGAGCGGATCGGCGGCTTCGAGATCGCCGCCCGCTACGAGGCGGCCCAGGAGGGCACCTTCATCGGCGGCGACCTGTACGCCGTCCAGGACACCCCGTACGGCGTACGGCTGGTCGTCGGCGACGTGCGCGGCAAGGGCATGGGCGCGGTCGCCGCCGTCGCCGTGGTCATCGGCGCGTTCCGGGAGGCCGCCGAGCAGGAGGCCACGCTGGAGGCGGTCGCCGGGCGGCTGGACCGGGCGCTTGCGCGCGAGGGCGTCCGGCGCGGGGGCATCGACGCCCAGGAGGGGTTCACCACCGCCGTACTCGCCGAGCTCCCGCACGGCGACAACACGCTCCGGGTCGTCAACCGGGGTCATCCGCCGCCCCTGCTGCTGCACGGCGACGGCGAGGTGTTCCCGGTGCGGCCGCCGGAGTCCGCGCTGCCGCTGGGGATGGGCGAGCTGGGGGCATGGCCCGACCGGGCCGCCGAGCACGCGTTCCCGAGCGGGGCCACGCTGCTGCTGTACACCGACGGCCTCTCCGAGGCACGGGACGCGCACGGCCGGTTCTACGACCCCGAGCGGCGGCTGACCGGCCGTACCGTCACCGCCCCCGGCGCGCTGCTCGCCCGGCTCGCGGCCGAGGTGCGCCGGCACACCGGCGGCGGCATGACGGACGACATGGCACTGCTCGCCGTACGGCGGCCCTGACTGGGCTCCGACCCTGTGCTATGTCACATATCGTGTTCGGACGGCCGCCCTCCGCATCACATCTGAGTCACCATCAAACCCCGTGTGACTCCTGAGTTGAGCAGCGGACACCGTCAACTCGACCGTTTTTGGCCGATCGTGCCAGGTAAGTCCAAGCTTTGAAAGCTTAATGATCAAGGCGAACGGCTTGGAATCTCATAGCCGTGTCTATTAACGTTCGATAACGCAGCGCGGTCGTCCCAGCCGTCACCCGCGACGGCTCCGTGCGCACGCGCCGAATCCCGCAAGGGAACCGGGGAACCACCACCTTGGGGTGAATCGCACGGCTACCGCCGGGTAGGAAACGGCCGGTATACGCGCGTAGGAGACCTTCCCGCTCCGAACCCGTCAGCTAACCCGGTAGGCGGCGGAAGGAAAGGAGTGCGCCCGCGTGGCGTCCAACCCGCCTGCTCCGACAGCCCCGTTCGTGCCCAGCCAGCGTCAGCCCGACACCTTCGGATACGGCGGTTACCGCACAGACGAGGGCCCCTTCGAGGAGTGGAACCCCACCGAGGAGTCCCTCTCCTCGGCCCGCGGCCGGCACCGGGTCGCCCGGCAGAAGGGCGGCGGGCTCGCCCGCAGCTCCACGGTTCTCGGCGTCGGTGTCATCGCAGCCGTCGGCGCGGGCGGCATGGCCAGCGCCAACACCGGCAAGCCGCCGGTCTCCATCTCGCTGCCCGACCTGCCGACCTCCGTCAGCTCCCTGCTCGGCGAGGGCACCGGCCACCAGGCCACCCAGACCGCGCTCAGCAGCGTCACCACGACGACCGCCACCGACGCGGACTCCTCGTCCTCCGACGCCGGTGAGGCGCTGCGCAGCCGGATCATCGCCCAGGCCGCGCAGCAGCAGAACCAGCTCGACACCAAGGCCAGTGCCAAGGCCGTCGCCGCCGCCGACAAGGCGGTCGCCGACGCCGAGGCCAAGGCGGAGAAGGCGGCCGCCGCAACGGCCGCCGACGCCAAGGAGAAGGCCGAGGCCTCCGCGAAGCAGAAGTCCGAGCAGGCCCGGCTCGCCGCGCTGGCCAAGCAGTACACGCTGCCCGTCGTCTCGTACACGATCACCGGCACCTTCGGCCAGGCCGGCTCCATGTGGTCCTCCGGCTACCACACCGGCCTCGACTTCGCCGCGCCCACCGGCACGCTGATCAAGGCCGTGCACAGCGGCACGGTCACCGAGGCGGGCTGGGCCGGCGCCTACGGCTACCGCACGATCATCACCCTCGACGACGGCACCGAGCTGTGGTTCTGCCACCAGTCCTCGATCGGCGTCAAGGTCGGCCAGAAGGTCGCCACCGGAGACGTGATCGGCCGCGTCGGCGCCACCGGCAACGTCACCGGCCCGCACCTCCACCTGGAGGTCCACCCGAACGGCCAGGCCACCGCCATCGACCCGATGCCCTGGCTGCGCGGCAAGGGCCTCAACCCCTGACGTCTCAACTCCTGACGTCTCAACTCCTGACGTCTCGACTCCTGACGTCTCAACTCCTGACGCCTGAGCCCCTGACCCGGACCGCCGCGCTTTACGAGAACTTCGTGTTGCGTCGGCATGGGGCGCCAGGTGACGCGTGTTGAAGTGAAGCATGACTGCTTCTTCCGCTTCCCCTTCCCTCCGTAAGCTCGGCGCCTCCGACCTGGAGGTCTTCCCGCTCGCCCTCGGCGGCAACGTCTTCGGCTGGACCGCCGACGAGGCGACCTCCTTCGCCGTCCTCGACGCCTATGCCGCCGCGGGCGGCAACTTCGTCGACACCGCCGACTCGTACTCGGCGTGGATCGAGGGCCACCAGGGCGGCGAGTCCGAGACGATCATCGGCAAGTGGGTCAAGGCGCGCGGCAACCGGGACGACGTCGTCATCGCGACGAAGGTCAGCCAGCACCCCGAGTACCCCGGCCTGTCCGCCGCCAACATCAAGGCCGCCGCCGACGCGTCGCTGCGCCGTCTCGGCACCGACCACATCGACCTCTACTACACGCACTTCGACAAGCCCGAGATCCCGGTCGAGGAGATCATCGGGGCGCTGGACGAACTGGTGCGGGCGGGCAAGGTCCGGCACATCGCCGCGTCCAACATCACCGCCGAGCGCCTCCAGGAGTCGCTGGACTTCTCCGACCGCGAGGGCCTGGCCCGGTACGTCGCCCTCCAGCCCCACTACAACCTGGTCTCCCGCGACACCTACGAGGGCCCCCTGCAGAACCTGGCCTCCCGCACCGGCCTCGCCGCCGTCCCCTACTTCGCGCTGGCCGCCGGCTTCCTCACCGGCAAGTACCGCCCCGGCACGACGGTCGACAGCGCGCGAGCGGGCCGAGCCGCCCAGTACGCCGATTCGGACCGCGGCCAGAAGGTGCTGGCGGCCCTGGACGAGATCGCCGAGGCCCACTCCGCCCCCGTCCCCACGGTGGCCCTCGCCTGGCTGGCGGCCCAGCCCACCATCGCGGCCCCCATCGCCTCGGCCCGCACGCTGGAGCAGCTCCCGCCGCTGCTGGCCGTGGCGGACCTGAACCTGACAGACCAGGAACTGTCCCGCCTGACGGCCGCCTCCGCCTGACACTCACCTTCTTCTCCGCTGCAACGGCGCTCGGCCGCGACGGTCGAAGCCGGCGGGCGCCGGGCGTGCCGGCGCCCGCCGTCGGGATGCCGGCCGGTTGCGGAGTGCAGCGCCGCCGTGGCTGGTCGCGCAGTTCCCCGCGTCCCCAGGGGGTTGCAGTGCGGCTTGCTGCTTTCCCCCCCCCGGCGCTCACATTCGGCTAGCTCTGGTACGGGTTGTAGGCCGGATACGGCACCGCCGCCCCGTACCACCCCGCCCCCGGTGCCCCGTACGCCGACGGCGCCTGGCCGCCGTACCCCGGCCACCCGCCCGGCGCAGCCGTCCGTGCCGCGTACTCCAGGGCCGGCCGGACCAGTTCCCGGCGGCTCCACAGCTCCGTGAGGAGCTCGCGCTCCCGCACCACGAAGTCGGCCCCCGCCCGTCCCCGCTGCCCCCGCCGCCGCAGCAGCGCCAGCGTCGTCGCGTACCCCTCGTACTCGGCGACCGCCCGCCCCGCCGCCTTCCCGAAGTGGTACGCGGCGTACTCCCGGGCCATCTGCCGGGCCCGCATCGACCCGAGCACGAACGGCTCGGCCGCTCCCAGCCACCCCGCGTAGACGTACGCCGGCAGCTCCTCCCGCACGGTCCGCAGCTCCCGCTGCCGCGTCCAGACCGCGAGCCAGGTCAGCAGCCCGAACGTCGGCACCATGAACATGCCGTACACGGCGAAGAACCCGTACTGGCCGAACGTGGACGACCCGTTCCAGAACGCGTGCATGCTCATCGCGAGCAGCAGCCCGGCGACCGGCACCAGCACGCGCCGCGCCCGCTGCCGCTCCCCGGAGAGCGCGGCGATGCCGAAGCCGATGCCGGTGAGGACGGTGAAGAGCGGGTGCGCGAACGGGGACATCACGATGCGCACGAAGAACGTCGCGGCGGTGACGGAGGCGATCCCGCTGTCCCCGGTCAGCTGGTCGGTCCCGAAGGCCGTGCCGAGGTAGAGGATGTTCTCGGTGAACGCGAACCCGGTCGCGGTGACCCCCGCTATCACCACCCCGTCGACGATCCCGGTGAAGTCCCGTCTGCGGAACAGGAAGACGAGGAGTACGGCCGCCGCCTTCGCCGACTCCTCGACGATCGGCGCTATCACGGTCGCCCCCAGCGTGTCCGCACCCCTCGGATCCGCGGTCGCCGTCGCTATCCACTTCGTCGCGAAGCTGTTGGCGACGATGGCTATCAGCGCCGCCGCGCAGGCACCCCAGGCGAAGGCGAACAGCACGTTCCGCCAGGGGCCGGGCTGCACCCGGTCGAGCCACCGGAACGCGCCGACGAGCAACGGCACGGGCAGGACGGCGAGCCCCAGCCCGACGAGAAAGCCCTCCGTGCCCGTCTGCTGCCGCACCAGCGCGATGATCACCAGGCCGGAGAGGGCGAGCAGCGTGCTCAGCGCCCCGTACCGCACCCAGCGCCGCTGCCACCAGCGGGGATGCCGCAGACCGCCGCCGGCGGGGTCCGGTGGATGCTGCGGGTACGGCGGGTACGGCGGCGGGAAGGTGGCCACGGCATCGACCCTAACGAGGTGACTCCTGACGGTGCTGCTCGCTCTGCGGCACCCGGTGCTGTACGCGGCGGAAGAGCAGATCGTTCACCACATGTCCCTTGTCCAGTCCCTGGCCCTCGAAACGGGTCAGCGGCCGGTGCGCCGGACGTGGCGCGAAACCGCCGTCGGCCTGCGTGTTCTCGAACTCCGGGTGGGCGTCGAGCACTTCCAGCATCTGCTCGGCGTACGGCTCCCAGTCGGTCGCGCAGTGCACGATCGCGCCGGGCCGCAGCCGGGTCGCGGCGAGGTCGAGGAACTCGGCCTGGATCAGCCGCCGCTTGTGGTGCCGCTTCTTGGGCCAGGGGTCCGGGAAGTAGACGCGCAGCCCGTCCAGCGAGTCCGGCGTCAGCATCTCCCGGAGCAGGATGATCGCGTCGCCGTTCGCGACACGGATGTTGGACAGCCCGTTCTGGTCGGCGAGGTTGAGCAGGTTCCCCTGGCCCGGCGTGTGCACGTCGACGGCGAGGATGTTGACGCCCGGGTCCTCGGCGGCCATCTGCGCGGTGGCCTCGCCCATCCCGAACCCGATCTCCAGCACCACCGGGTCGCCGTTCCCGAACAACTCGCCGAGGTCGACGACCCGCTGCCCGTCGATGTCCAGGCCCCACTTGGGCCACAGCCGCTGCAGCGCGTCGGCCTGTCCGGCGGTGACCCGGCTGCGGCGCGGCTGGAAGCTGCGGATCCGCCGCTCGAAGTGCGACCCGGCGGGATCGGCCATGGGCCCGTCCGGGAACCGCGGCTCCCCCTTGGACCGGGTGTGCCGGACGGACACCCCGGGGGTGTGCTGGGGGTGCTCACCAGGGGCGTGCTCGGCGGGCTGGGGGGCTTCGGGGGCATTGAGGGAGTCAGACACAGTGCGTCGATTTTACGGCCCCCACGCGGCGGCCCGCGGGGTCACACCGAGCCCAGCGTCTCCAGGGCCCGCCGTGCCACCTCCCGCCCGATCGGCAGCGAGGCGGTCGCCGCGGGCGAGGGCGCGTTCAGCACATGGACCGCCCGCGGCCCCTCCTTGATCAGGAAGTCGTCGACGAGCGTCCCGTCCCGCAGCACGGCCTGCGCCCGCACCCCCGCGGCCGCCGGCACCAGGTCCGCCACCTCGGCCGCGGGCAGCAGCCGCCGTACGGCCGTCGTGAACGCCCTCTTCGACACCGACCGGAGCAGTTCCCCGCCCCCGTACCGCCAGTGCCGCCGCGCCAGCGCCCAGGACCCCGGCCAGGCCAGCGTCCCGGCGACCTCCCGCGGCCGTACGACACCCCACCCGTACCCCTCGCGGGCCAGCGCCGGCACCGCGTTGGGCCCGATGTGCACGCCGCCGTCGATCCCGCGCGTGAGATGCACCCCGAGGAACGGGAACGCCGGATCCGGCACCGGGTACACCAGGCCCCGCACCAGCTCCGGCCGCGCCAGCTCGTAGTACTCCCCGCGGAACGGCACGATCCGCATCCCCGGCTCGTCCCCGGTCAGCCGCGCGACCTCGTCGCAGTGCAGTCCCGCGCAGTTGACCAGCACACGCGCGCGTACGACGTCCCCGCGCGTGGTGAGCACGGCCACGCCCCGCTCCGGGCGCCGGTCCACGCGGGCGACCCGCGCGCCGTACCGGATCTCCGCCCCCGACGCCTCCCCGAGCTGCCGGGCGACCCCCACGAAGTCGCACACCCCGGTCGTCCCGACGTGTATGGCGGCGAGCCCCCGCACCTCGGGTTCGTACTCCCCGATCTGCGCGGCCCCGAGCTCCCGCACCGGAATCCCGTTCTCCCGGCCGCGCTGCACCAGGGCGTGCAGCCGGGGCAGCTCCTCCCGCTCGGTGGCGACGATCAGCTTGCCGGTGACGGCATGCGCGATGCCGTACTCCGCGCAGAACTTGACCATCTCCGCGGCCCCCTTGACGGCGTACCGCGCCTTCAGCGACCCGGGCCGGTAGTAGATCCCGCTGTGGATCACCCCGCTGTTCCGGCCCGTCTGGTGCCGCGCCGGCCCGGCCTCCTTCTCCAGCACGGTGACCCGGGTCCCGGGCGAGGCACGAGTGATCGCGTACGCGGTGGACAGCCCGACGATCCCACCCCCGACGACGAGCACATCGCAGTCGTACCCAACCCCGGCAGACACCTGCACCACCTCCCACGCTCGATAGTGCACTGCGCCACTGACAGCCACTTCAAACGCACCATTGGTGAAGCGCCCCGTCAGGGGCGCGGGAACTGCGCGAGCAACCACGACGCACCCGCACCCGCCCGGTGTCCTCAGGCTCGCAGACGACTAGGCGCCCCTCACGCCGGCGCCATCAGCAACGGCCGGGCCCGCTCGCGCAGCTCCACCACCCTCGGCTCGTCCCCGTACGGCTCCAGCCGGTGCAGCAGATCCTTCACGTACTCCGTGGTCCGCGCCGAAGAGATCCGCCCGGCCACCTCCACGGCCCGCACCCCCTGCTCGCACGCCGCGTCGAGGTTCCCCGACTCCAGTTCGGCGACCGCGGAGACGACCAGCCGCAGCCCGTGCGACCGCACGAACTCCTCCGTCGGCTTCGAGAGCGCCTGCTCCGTGAAGCGCCGCACCTGCCGCGGCGCCTTCAGGTCCCGGTAGCACTCGGCCGCGTCCGCGGCGAACCGGTCGTAGCCGTAGAACCCGAGCCAGGAGGGATCGTTGTCCCCCTCCCGCGCCCGCTCCAGCCACCCCTCCGCCGCCTTCAGCGCGGCCCCCGCGGCCTGTGCGTCACCCGCACGCGCGTGTGCCCGCGCCTCGACCAGCCGGAAGAAGCTCATGGTCCGCGCGGTCGCCAGCCCACGGTTCCGTTCCACCGCGGCCTGCGCGAGGTCGACGCCCTCGTCGCCGAACCCCCGGTACGTCGCCTGCAAGGACATCGATGCCAGGACGTATCCGCCGAGCGGCACGTCGGCCGCCGCGCGGGCGAGCCGCAGCGCCTGGATGTAGTAGCGCTGCGCGGCCTCCTGCTGCCCGGTGTCGAAGGCCATCCACCCGGCAAGGCGCGTCAGTTCGGCACTCGCCCCGAACAGCGCCCGCCCGACCTCGTCGGAGTACGCGCCGAGCAGCAGCGGTGCCGCCTCCACGCGTAAACACTCCGGCACCATCGACGACCGCCAGTCGCCGCCGCCGTACTTGGAGTCCCAGCGTCTGGCGTCCTCGGCGGCCTCACGCAGCTTCTGCACGTCGCTGTGGCCGACTTTGAGCGGTGCGCCCGAACCGTCCACGGCGTTCGCCTCGCGCGCCACCGAACTGTCGGCGGGGGTTATCAGCCAACGCGAGGCGGGCGTTGCGTATGCGCTTACTGCGAACGATCCGGCCAGCGACTGCCAGATGCCGCCGGAACCGGCCCGGCGGCCGGCCAGGTCGAGGCGGTACAGCTCGGTCGCCGACCGCACCGCCTGGCCGACGTCCCTGGGGAAGGCGAGGCCCACCTCGGGTGCGGGATCCGCGTCCGCCAGGCCGATCTCGTGGAGCGGCACCGGGCGGCCCAGCTTCTGGCCGATCGCGGCAGCGATGAGGTGCGGGGCGGCGCCCTGCGGCACCATGCCCTTCGACACCCAGCGCGCCACCGACGTCTTGTCGTAGCGAAGAGTCAACCCGCGTTGAGCGCCAAGATCGTTGACGCGTCGCGCGAGTCCTGCGTTGCTGATTCCCGCGAGGGCGAGAACGGCGCCGAGTTTTTCGTTCGGCCCGCGTTGCTCCCTGGACATGCGCCACCCCTCGACACAGACGGCTGCCGCGCTGGCATAACCACGCGGCATTCGTAAACCCAGCGTAGTTCGCCGCATCCCAAGCGTTAAGGGGCATTGTTCCGGATGGCGGGATTGTGGTCCGTACGCGAGTGCGGCCCATATACGCACCGTGCACGGCCAGTCGCGACGTGCCCCCGCCGTGTGGCCGTGCGCCCGTGCGTGCGCTCTTCTCCGGCCATCGGGGGAGCGGTTCCATGGTCAGTGCGTGGGTCGGCCCGCTGTACTGGATCCAGTGGGCTGGGGGACACCGCCACCTTCATCCCCGCGGGTGGCGGACCGGTCCGGGAGGCGATGCCCGCCTCCCGGACTGTGCGCGGTTCGAGCACGCGCGCGTGCGATGCGCAAAGCATGTACGGAGCGTGCGCAAGTCCGCGCGGCCATCTCCGATTTGGCCGAAAATCGACCCCACCTTTCGCGGGGGTCCAACGCTCCTACCACGGCAATTGAGGGCGCGAAGGGCGTTTTTGGGGAGCGTACAGGGGGCGCATTCGCGTCGCAGTCGCCCGGTGCCGTACGGCAGTCGGCTCCCGCCGCCGCACATCCACGGCACGCGCGCGTGGCCGGTCCTGCGGCAACTCCACGGCAACTCCGGGAAATCTTCCAGGGATCAAAGGCGGCCCCACCGCCCCTCCGGAGCGCGTCCTTCATGGCAGCATGGGGACCCGGTTCGTACCGTGCATGGTTGTCCACAGCCTGTGGAGGCGTCGATGCGGTGGTTGGTGGGATGGAGCAGCACCGCCTCCGGTGCCGCCACGCTCGGCTCCGCCGGCGCCATGGGCTACGACGGCGAGACCGTCCACCCCGTCGGCTCCCAGCTGCTGTGGGGCGACCCCGACCCGCTCTGGGCGGTCGGTGACTGGCGCCCCGACGAGGTTCGCGTCATCAGGGCCGACGCGCAGAACCGCATCGCCGTCCTCGGCACCTGCGGCGCCACCGACGAGGAACTGCGCCTCGGCCTCTTCACGGCGCGCGGGGGCGCACTCCGGCATCTGACCGCCTGGCCCGGCAGCTACACGGCCGTCGTCCAGGTCGGCCGCCGGATCACCGTCTGCGGCGACCTCGCGGGCGCCCGCCCGGTCTTCCACAGCCCCTGGGCAGGCGGTACGGCCTACGCCACGGCCGCGCTGCCGCTCGCCGACCTCATCGAGGCCAACCTCGACTACGGCCACCTCGCGGCCCTTCTCGCCGTCCCCGACGTACCGGCCGCGCTGCACGACTCGACCCCGTACGAGGGCGTGCGGCGCATTCCGCCGGGGCACGCGCTGATCCTGCGCACCGGGGCGCGCGAGGTCGCCGGGTACGAGCAGGTCGCCTCGCTCGCGGTCGCGGCACCCTCCGCCGACCCGGACCGCGCGGTGGACGCCGTACGGGACGCACTCGTAGAGGCGGTACGCGCGCGGCTGTCGGCACCCCGGCACGTCCCGGACATCGACCCAGGTCCGGTACCCGGCATGGGCCCCGCCGAGCGGCGCGCGGCCCGCGGGATGCCGGTCCCGGGCATCGGCGCCGACCTCTCCGGCGGCCCGGCCTCGGGGACGCTCGCGCTGCTCGCCGCGGGCCTGCCCGGCATGCCCGGCACCGTCCTCGGCCATGGCACCGGCGCCGGCGAGCGCCTCCTCGCCGTCACCTTCAACGACCTGGCGGTCGGCGGCCGCGAGGCCGAACTCCAGCGTGCGGGCACCCTCGCCGCCAACCCGCGCCTGCACCACGTGGTGGTCGCCGGCGGCGAGGAGACGCTGCCGTACGCCGACCTCGACGGCCCGCTGACCGACGAACCGGGCCCGTCCCTGATCTCCGCCGCCCGGCACCGCGCCCGGCTCGCCGCAGGCAGCGCCGACCACTTCACCGGCTACGGCGCCCGCCAGGTCCTGGACGCACACCCCGCGCGCCTCGCCGACCTGCTGATGGACCGCAAGCGCCGCCACCTCGTCCGCCCGGTCGCCGCGCTCGCCAAGGCCGACGGCTCGGTGATGGTCCCCGCGCGCGTGTACGGCGCGGCGCGCCGCCTGGCGCGTACGCCGTACCGCGCGGGCGTCGAGTCGCTCGCCGAGCGCCTGCTGCGGCGCCGGTTCGACGACCCCGGGGGCGCGGTGGGCGCCTCCCTCGCGGCGCTCACCTGGGCGAGACCGGGCCCGGCGGCGCGCTGGCTGACCGGCGAGGCCCTCGCTGAAGTATCGGTTCTGCTCCAGGGGGCGGCGAACCGCTCCGGGGTCGGCCCCGGGCAGCGCCCCGGGGACTACCGCGCGCGTGCGGTGCTGGCCCGCCACGCGGCCGACATCCGCGTCCTGGAACAGGCCGCCGAGATCCGCTCCCAGCGCCTGCACGCGCCCTTCCTGGACAACCAGGTGGTCCGCGCCTGCCGCGACCTCCCCGAAGCGCTGCGGGTCCAGCCGGGCGCCCGCGCCGCGATCCTCCGTACGGTCCTGGAGGGCGCCGGCGTCACCGACCTCCCGCCGGGCTGGGGCGCCCCCTCCCACGCCTCCTCGGCGGGCGCCCCCCCCCCCCGGCGGGGGGGGGGGGGCGGCCGGGGGGGGGCCCCGGGGCGGGGCCGCCCCCCCCACCGCCGAGACCGTCCTGGACCGCATGCTCCAGGCC